>JAWBDT010000001.1:0-145711 GCA_038821645.1 Ignisphaera sp.
AATTACCAGAATTTTCTACACTATCGTTCAACAACAATCAATGTTGTTGTACTTTTTATGTGGGGAAACCTTCTTATCTTAGCTATAACAGTATTCCTCAAGGTATCAAAAGTATTTGCTTCAACAACAGCAACAACATCATATACACCGTAGACTATATGCACCTCCTTGACTTCAGGGATTTCAGATAAAGCTTTTGAGACCTCTTCTTCAGTACCGACATCTGTATTTATCAGGATTATAGCTTTAGGCATCTCTATCCCAATAACTACTACTCAATATAGCTATAAAAGTTTTATGATTTTTAAGTAACGAATATTCTATAGAGATTCGGTATGGGGTGAAGGTTGTGGAAGAGGTGGATAGTTATTCGAAAGGACATGCTGTTAGAGTGTGTAGAGAAAAATGTTTAGAAGTTAGTGTCTATGTGGAGGAACTAGACCTTTGTGTAAAAGAATGCGTAAGAAGTATAGTGGGTGATAATCATTCTAACTGAGAGAATAAACTTAGCAGTAGATATAGGTTTCAATATATATGTATTTGGTAAAGGTTCTCCATGTATTGTGTTAATGTCAGGTGGAACTAAATCAGATGGATGTGGCGTAGCAGTATTGCAGAAACTTGTCAAGGAGCTTAAGGATCTCTCTGTGCAAGGGACAATAAAGATTATTCCACAAATTAATGAATATTCATCAGTATTCGATATAAATAAATGTTTAAAGAATAGATTAAAAGTTAGTTCACCTTTGTGTAGATTGATTGATAGAATGAAAGAAATGATATCAAATCAATGCATGGCAATAGAGATAGTATGCAGATCTAGCTTTATTCCTCACATAGTTGTTTCACCATATAAACCTCTAGATGATGTGATGCAAAGATTAGTCAAGTCTATACCTATAGATATTGTAGTTAACTATGAATTGAAAAGTTTAGGATTTAAGTTGGCTGAAAATAATTATAAAGTTGTAACAATAGTTGGTAGAGGTGGTAAGACTTTTGACTTAAATGATGTAGAGTATTTATATGATATCTTGTTAGATACCCTTACAAATCTAGGATTCATTAAGAGGAAAACTATATCGAAAACCATTGAGCAAAAGATCTTTAGTTCCTATAATCTCATCAAATGCACAAGTAGAGGATTATTCGTACCATCAGTACAGTCTGGATCCATAATTGAAAAAGGATCGATAATAGGTACAGTTAATGATGTAGAGATAAAGACTCAATATGATGGAGTAGTCCTATACATCTCTAGACCAAGATTATGCGATATAAACGAAACTGTCTGTATTATCATATCGTAAGCTTAATGTAGAGCTATTCACCCATTACTGTTACATACACTGTTCTATTCGTTCTAGGTCCATCCATCTCTAAAACGAATATGTTTTGCCAAGTTCCCCGTACAAGTTCTCCATTAACTATTGGAAAAAGTCTATGAGATGAAATTATAGCTGAACCAATATGTGCATGGGCATTATCGTCTATAGAATTATGTCTCCAATCTCTATTCGGCTGAGTTAATTCTTTAACAAAAGTGAGTATATCCTCTATAAGACCCATTTCATGCTCATTAGCGATAATCGCTACAGTTGCATGAGGTGCAAAAACCATACATAGCCCGTTCCTGACACCACTTTTATGTACAATCTCTTCAACTCTATACGTAATGTCTATAAGCTCAAATCTTCTTGATGTTGAAAATCTTATTATCTCGTGGTGCACCTTCATTAATCTCACCATTACTGTGAGTGAGAATTAAATGAAGTTTTTACTGCTGTAGTTAAAGTTAGTGTTCATGATGAAACAAATAAACGTATCGGTAGATCAGAGTATATATACATACCTGTTGAAAGAGAATGTCTCTGTCTCTTACTGGAAAGTTTATATACTACTTAAGTAGCTAAATAAGCTGGGGACTATTGTTCAGCGAGGCGATTAAAAGTGAAACAGAAGCTGCCTGCTGCCATTAGCAATGTTCTGAAGGTATTTGAGAATCTGAGTGATTTTGCTGAATATCTGGATATAGTTTTCGATGGCTATGGAATTGTTATCACAAGAAAGAAAGGATTAGTCAAGCCTATCGAAGAAAAGCTATGGCTAACCTATTCTATAGTTAAATCTAATGATGAGTATGTGGTTACCTTTAGATTTAGTGGTTCTCTAGACCCTGTTAGTAGGGTTAGGATAAGGGGCAGCAAGAAAGGATGCGAAATAGTATCGGAGTGTATTAGTGATAAGAGTATTTGCTCATACATAGACAATATGTTGAAGAAGCTAGCAACTAATTTAGATAAAATAGTTGAGAAAATGAATAAACAGGCAAAGAGCATCGATATGCAGATAACCAAATTCACGATGTCGTTAAGATATGCAAAGGTTATTGATGGTCTAGCTGAAGTAACGTTATCCTCTCTATATCTAAAGTATCCACTTCTAGAAAGAAGAAAAGCAAAACTAGATGATGTGAAGAATCTGGATGAATTTTTAGATAAAATATATAAGAGATACAGTCCTCTAGTTAGAGAAGTATATGTTCATGTGAGTGATACAAATTGGATGTTCATACTTGCAGTTGATTTAGAAAACATGGTATATACACCAAGTTTTATAGAGGACACGTTTAGAGTAGTTGGTAAAGAAGCTGTAGAAAGATTCCTGAATAAACAAGAAGACTATGTCACAATAACGATACTAACAATGCAGAGTTAAGAACTTCAAATAAGTAGGAATAGCTATCCAGATATAGTAGTCATAGATAATATAATCGTTGCTATTGTTTTGCTACAGATAAATAACATAGATCTCATTGATGCTCTATACCAAAAAGCTTTATATTTAAGTGTACCAATATTGTCTTAGCTGATACATTATTGAGCTTTAGTATGTGAGTTGTATGAGTGTTGAAAGAATAGTAACCGGTATTAAAGTTCTCGATAATCTTCTACCTAATGGTATCCCAAGGAATTCATTCATAGTTATTGCAGGTCCTGGAGGTTCAGGTAAATCTTTTCTTGTTGTAAATATAGCGAAGCAATTCTTATTAAGAAATGAACCTGCTATATATGTAACATTTGATGAAGATCCACTAACTGTAGCATCAATAATAAGCTTTATTGGTGTGGATCTATATAGGTACTTGGGAGATAAGCTGTTTATGATAATTGATGGCTATAGTTTCCGTATAAAGGATAGAGAAGGCAAAATGCATATAGCTGTAGTTGAAGAAGTTGATCCACAGAATACTGAACAAGTCCTCTATACAGTTATGCAGACAGTAGATAGAATTGATATTAGGAATAGAGGTGTAATTGTAATAGATTCTCTAAATGAGTTTCTATCCTATCATGAACATCATAGAGTAGCAGAATTCATCAAGAACTTTAGAGCCAATATAGCGAAGTATAGAGGTATACTCACGCTAGCTATACTTCATACTTCAACAGATAAAGCTAAACAACTTCTAACTCTTGTAGAACACGTAGCTGATGGTATCATATTAGTGGATAGACTGATCAAGGATAACACCATAGTTAAAAGCATAATTATACAGAGAATGAAGGGTGTAGAACATAAGTTGATGAGACTAGAGTATACATCAATTGAATGAAGTCTAAATACTAAATGCGATACTAATAAACTCTGAATCAAGAAACTTAAACAGCTGTATACTTAATCACCATATACCTACACCATAGTGATATACAACAATTATCACAGAAAAATGAAAAGTAAAATTCATCGGGATACACTATTCCTAAATATTCTGTAACCATCGAGAGGGGTAAGGGTAATAAATTAAAAAGCTTAGAAATGCATTAACTTGACTAGTAATTCGTATAAATGTGTATAGATAACCAATAGATGGTATAGAACTTAAGATTATACATATAAAGTCTATCACAATATTTGCTAAAGAACTTATTAAAGATACAAATATCTCTATTCTTGACGAATACCACGGAAATATAACCTCTATAGCTTCAAGTATAGCAAAATATCCTTAACAATATATCCTTTTGAGGCTATAGATATAAGGAGGGTTATGATTAGACCTAGATACTACACTCTATATTTTAAATATCCAAAACATTTAGCTACATATCCATATGCAAAGTTATGGATTAGAACCCCTATACCTATTGCAGTAAACGTTGATAGAACAAGTCTGTAACGAGAGGACAATAGATGTTTTATTGAAAAACAAAACCGATAACGATGGCTGATGACATCAGATCTATATACTCTCTGAAACGGTCTCTATGGTGTCCATACCTTTGGGTATTTCTCATAAATGCCTATTTTTAACCCTTTTCCTAGAGGTAGAATAGTATGAATCTAGATTATACTGATATATCAACATCACTATACCTCATATCCAGCATCTATATACTTCAATAGATGCGTATTCTTAATTTAAATTTTCACAGCTGTGGTTGAGATACATGGTAGAGATGTATGGGTACTGTAGGTTTTTGTGATAATATAGATATGGTTGTTGAGCTTGATCATAATGTAAGGTCTCTAGGGATACATATAGCGTACACAATATCTTGGAAAGACTCGGAAAAGTTGTTTGAAGGATATCCTTTTGAAGATGATATCAGAAACCTTATAACCTATGTAAAATCAAGATATACTCTAGACATACTAAGAAATGATAGAATTGTTAGAGCTTATAGAGATTTCTTCTGGAGACTCGGTATAGATCCTACAAAAACTAGACCTGCGAGTGAAGCTCTAGTTAGAAGAGCTCTAAGAGATCAGTTTCCACGTATTAACCCTGTTGTTGATGCAGGAAACATAGCCTCAGCTTACACAATGGTGCCTATAGGTATGTACGATCTAGATAAGGTTTCTCTTCCTTTAACCATAAAATTTAGTCAAGGAGGAGAAAGATTTAAGCCTATAGGTGGTGGAGAAGAAGTTTTAGAGAAAGATACACCTATACTTGTTGATAGTAAAGGTACTGTTATGCACATATATCCACATAGAGATTCTATAGAAACATGTGTAACAGAAAATACAACAAAAATAGTGACTATAGCTGCAGGAGTTGCGGGAATTGAGAAAGAACTTGTTATGAGAGCAGTATCGATTGTTGTAGAGCTTCTACAAAAAATAGGGTGGAGTTCATGTAATCTTATTATATATAAGGATTGAGAGATTCTACATAGCCTTCTTTCTTCCTACACGAAGTTTCAGGGTGAATATTGTTTCGCTATTTACAATTCTTCTTATAACCATAAACATAATCACTCCATAAACTAAGTTTGAGAGCGAGGATATCGCTAGAGCTGTAATATCCTGCACTACAGCTATCTTAGGTATGAAGACAGTATTAGCTAGAGGTACAAATGAGAGTGTTAATCTGATGCTAGGCGATGATGATATATCTACAAACATTGGTAGATATACAGCTATAATTGTAGGTCCAATAACGTTTCCGAGAATTGCTTGAGCAGATCTCACATCTTCAGCAAAAAGACTTAGGAGGAGGGCTACTGATACCATGAATATAGCTAATCCTACAACGTTTAGCAAGATGTATATCCCAATATCACTTGGTAGTGACATTGCTAAAGGTATTTCTTGAAGCGATTCGAAACCAGGTATAGATCTGAATAGGAGTCCAAATAATGCAAAACTGTATCCAATCATATATATGGCGCCTATTGCTATAGAGACAAGAAGTTTAGCTCCAATAACACACATTCTGTTTATCGGTAATGAGAGTAATGTTTCAAACATTTTCTCCTCTTTCTCTACAGCCATACTAGTAGCTACAAGTTGTGCAGAGAATATTACTAACATAAGTATTATCAATGGTATGAACAATCCTCCCATAGTTAGAGCAAAAACAATGTTACTCGGATTATCGATAATTCTATCTGCTAAAAGTCCACGAGTAGCACCAGTAATAGCTTCTCCAATAAATTCTGGTGGAATACCTTTTTCACTAGCAACTGTTTTAATGATATAGCTATTGAAGAGACTTACATATCTTGAAGCTATATCTACTATACCACCTTCACCTATCGTTAATGCGCCAAGCTTAACATACACATGTACAACAGATGGTCTAAGGCTAGATAGATTGTAACTGAATCTGGGAGGAATAATGTAGAGTATCTTAGCCTCAAGACCTTTAAAGATCTCTATAGCTTCATCTACATTAGTACTGTTAATGATTATGGTTTTAAGTCCTAGTGAACTCAAATAATTTATGAAGATCTGTGAATAGTTTTCTCCATCCATGTCAAATACAGCTACTATACCGCTTTCTCTAATTGTTTGTTCTATTTGTTGTATCATACCTTGACCTATAATAAAGTAGAGTATTGTCATAAGTATCAAGGGCACTATAACCATGGCTATAAGTAGCTTTGGATCTCTAATGATGCTTTTCAATTCTTTAACTACAAAAAGCCAAAACACATCTATCTACCTCTTGAAACAAGTTTTACAAAAACTTCCTCAAGATTAGAAACACTATGCTCCTCTATGAGTTGTTTAGGAGACCCTATAGCCAATATCTTGCCTTCATGAATTATTGCTACACGATCACATAGGTACTCAACCTCAAGCATATTATGGCTACTAAGAAGAATAGTGCCTCCAACTTCTCTAACATACCTCTTTATGGCTTCTCTAACATGTACAGCGTTAATAACGTCGAGACCTGATGTAGGTTCATCCAGTATAGCTAGTTTAGGCTTAACCATAAGGGTTTTAGCTATCAATAATCTCCTAAGCATACCCTTACTGTAAGTCTTAATCTTATTACTCAATTTATCACCAAGACCACTAAGCTCTATACCTATAGACAGAAACTCCTTAATCTCATGAAGATTTTTTGCATAAAGCTTCGATATAAACTCTAGAAACTCAAAACCAGTAAGATACTTGTATCCACCAGCATCTTCAGGTAGGTATGATATTATTTTCCTAACCTTATCAGCATCCTTAACAACATCATATCCACCAACAATCACCTTACCAGAAGTGGGTTGAAGAATTGTGGCTATAATCCTTAATGTAGTTGTTTTTCCAGCTCCATTAGGACCTATCAAACCGAATATCTCGCCTGATTTAACGTAGAAGCTTATACCATCAACAGCTCTAAAACTCTTCTGATAAATTTTGACAAGGTTTTCAACAATAACAATGGATGTCTCCATAGATATGACCAAGATTTGAGCTATGTTCAAGAGAAATAAATCGTGATTAAGAGTATAAATATTTTTGCTAAATATAAAGAGATTTAGGTGTAGTATTTGTATCGCATAGTATATGAGATTCGTCTTAAAGGAATACCTAACGAAATGGAATGTTTAGCCAAACTTCATGAAGCTATTAAGAATGTATCTACATGTATAGGTTCTGCAACAACTTTTGTGTGCTTCTATAAAAATGTATTAGTTAAGCTTATGCCTAAACACATAGATAAAGCATATCAACCATCTGTAGCATATGAACCACTTCTACAGACTATATCAATTAGTCTTATTATCGAGAGTAAGTCAGTTAAGTATATTCCTGAAATAGTTGAGAGTATCTATAGTTTTGCGAAGAATTGTGGATTAGCTTTACAGCTAGTGGAATAACGTTAAACTATATATATATTTGAATGTCTGTATAAATGTTGAGGTGTCTTTATGGATTTAAAGGATTTGAGTCACAGAATTGCAGATATCATCGAGGATGTTAGAGAAAGTGTTGTAACAATTTCAACGGTTAAACTTGGTCTCGATGAGCTTTTCGGTATAACACCTGTAAAAGGTGTAGGATCTGGTTTTGTGATTCATAACAAAGGCTATATAGTTACAAACAGTCACGTAGTTAGAAACGCTTCTAGAGTTATGGTAGTATTGCCTGATGGTGAAAGCATTGAAGGTAGAGTTCTAGCTTCAGATCCTCAAAAAGATCTAGCTTTACTAAAGATAGATATAGAAGGTCTAAAGCAATTAGCTCTAGGGGATTCAGATAAAGTTAGAGTTGGTGAACTGGTTTTTGCTATAGGTTCACCCCTAGGATTACCAGGATCTACAGTCACCATGGGCATAGTTAGTGCAGTTAATAGAACAATAGTAGGTGAAAACATTATTCTTGAAGATCTCATACAAACAGATGCTGCAATAAATCCCGGAAATAGTGGTGGCCCTCTAGTAAATGTTGATGGAGAAGCTATAGGCGTGACCACAGCCATAATCCCCTATGCACAAGGAATAGGTTTCGCTATACCGATCAATACCGTCAAAAGATTTCTAGACATTATAGCCAAATATGGTAGACCAGTTATGGTATGGATAGGTGTGTATGTTGCTCCTATAAATAGACAAACTGCTGTAATGTATGGATTACCTGTTGAAGAAGGATTAGTTGTTGTTGATGTTGTTAGAGGAGGACCAGCATATAGTGTTGGGATCAGGAGAGGAGATATAATAGTGAAAGCAAACAATAAAAAGGTTGTTAGCGCTCGGGATTTAAGATCAGCAGTTGAAGAATCTATAGATAGAGGTTATGTAAGGCTTGATGTTGTTAGAGGAGGTAGAGTCTATACTCTTGAGGTACCTATAGCAATAGAGGAAGTAGAGTAATTAACACTAAGTTATGCTATCAACATGGATTACATAGACAATATAGATGATTGCTGTTGATAGTGTATAGTGTTGTGTGAATCATAATGAGTGTAAATAGAGAGTTGATACAATAATGATGAGATGAATTTAGTTATAAATTAATGTTTATGGTTAGATACATGACTATCTATGTAGCTGGAAGAATCAATATCGATATATTTATAGAGATAGACGGGATACTAAGTAGGGGTAGGAAATATAGAGGTAGAATCCTATTTACCGATGTAGGAGGTACAGCAGCTAATATAGCTACATCTATAGCTAGGATAGATAAAAACCTTAAACCAAAACTTTTGGGAGCTGTAGGCAGGGACTATGAACAATTCGTTTACGAGAAACTAGGTCTTGAGGGAATAGATCTACAGCATCTTAAGGTTTTAGAAGGAGAAACAGGTAAGGCATACATATTTATGGAACCAGGCGGTGAATCAACAATAATTACTCTTCCAGGTGTTAACGATCTATACGAAGAGCATTATGTACCTAACAGAATTGATGATGCAAAGGCTCTAGCGATATGCAATACAACACGTTCTGTAGCAATTAAACTAATAGAAATGGCTAGAATCACCGATATACCTATATTTATAGATCCTCACAATCTTTGGCCAGATATAGTGGAATTTATTAAGAGAACTAGTAGAACATGTTTCTATCTACCAAATGAACACGAACTAGCTATATATGCAAAAGTTGATGTAGATAACATATTTAGCATCAAAAAATATTCTGAAGAAATAGGATGTTCGATCATAGTTAAGATGGGGGAAAAAGGTGCCATAGGTATTCATGATAGTAATGTGATAAAGGTATCAGCTCTACCTCTAGAAGGACTTGGACTCAAGGTTTTATCAACAGCAGGTTGTGGCGATACATTTACAGGTGTCTTTATAGCTGTGTATCTAAAGAAACAAGATGTTGTTGAAGCACTTAAGTATGCAACTGTAGCTGCAGGTGTCAAGGCTACAAGGATCTCTTCAAGAGCATCTCCATCAATGAATGAGCTCTTAAATGTTGTAGAGATTGTAGAAAGAAGAAACCTTATCGATTTAAAGATTATGGAGATTTAGGAGATTTTGTCTAATCTATCTACAGTTTTTCTATGTATCTCGATTCTATAAACACATTATATTCATCTAGATATATATGGATATACCAGCTAGATGTCGAATTGATGATTATCTCTACTAGAGCTTCAGATTTTGTATTAAGCAAAACTTTACCGATAGTTGATATAACGTATGTTAAATTGTTGTAGAAGTTCCTAGCATAAATAGGACTACTCCATGTTGTATTCCATAACAGGATCCACTCAATGTGTGTGTTATTCGATAACTTATATAGGTGTACTTTATCACCTCTCCAATTAATCGCTATATCTCTTGCTTTTTCAATACCTATGCTGTTTACAAGAATCAGCATCACATAGTAAGATCCTAGTACATCAATATGAATAGGCTCAGCATCTTTGTCAATCGATATGGTAGTATCTGTAGTGATTATTGTGTTATTCATGAGATATTCGAGATAGAGTTCTGGTTCCATAACCATAAGTGTTGATGGTGGAGGCTTCTCGTAAGCTTTGTTAACGAGATCCCAGCCACCTTTTTCGTAGAGATATCTAACAAAGTTTTCCCCATAGATATATGGGAATAGGTTTAAGGATATATATAGATCGTCTAGATACAGTTTGGTTGGAGGTGAAGGTTCACAAAGTTTTGTCTTAATGCAGTACATATGTTGAACAAGACCTGCGTCACCTTCAATGAGCGTTGAAAAAGCAAGTGATGAATCTAGATTCTGTGGCCATTCGATTCTGAAGTTGAGGAATTGTAGGACATGAGCAAGTTCATGAGCTAGGACATTCCTTGTAGTAGGTTTTTTAACATCGAAGTAATCTATGTTTATGTAGAGTGTTGTACCAGCTGTTGCAGCCAGAAACATACCCACCCAAGATCTTTCAAGTTGGATAATGCTCTTGTTGAATGGTATAAGAAGAGAAAGTTTGTAGAGCATCTCTTTATACCTAAGGTGTTCAGGAATCTCTGGACTATCTTCTTTAGGAGCCCACATTTCTATAGCTTGAGCAGTAGTGATTATCTTTACTTCCACATTTTGTGTAAACCTTAACCCTCTAATGGATTCTATCTCTCGACGTATTTCGTCTACGAATCTATAGATTATAGTTTCCATTATCTTTATCTGGAAGCGGCTTCCTGTACTTACATACATATTTATGTAGGGTATTACTAGAGATGTCAAAATTATGGAGATCAAGATAAAGGTGATTATATCGTTTGTATGCATTCTCAAAATCCTTGATCAAGTTATGGTATAGGAATGCTTATCAATCGGTGGAATGTCTATAGAATCTAGGTCAACAACTATAGCTATCTGGAAAACAGTTGGAAATCTGTATCTTAATTCAGCTATATGTGGTCTATATAAAACTAGTTTCCTAGGTTCATTATCTAACGGAGGTTTTAACCCAAGAATACGTCTAACTACAGAAGCCTCTAATTCATCTTCTATAAAGCCTGTGAATGAATCCATATCAGCTCTAACCTGGATAACTATAGGGAGATACAGCTTATCAGCTTCATCATTACTAACGAACTTTCTGAGTTCCTGAAGTTCTGAACGCCGAAACATATGGATAGAACCATCTCTACATACAACATAGGGTGAATTCTCGTTCAACAGCTCTATCAACTTTTTCCTAGATATAGGTAAATGCTTATTTGCAACCCTTAGCTCAGCCTGTAATAACATCTCTATATTTTCACTCAAGAATAAACACCAATGTAACTAGGATACCTACTGTTCAAAAATTTTTAAACCTTACGCATACCTATCTAAAAGGGATATAGATTGAGCAGTCTTCTAGAGACTATAGAGAGTGAAGCTATCAAAATAGTTGAAGAGGCCAAGAAGAAAGCAGAAGAAATTTTAGAAGAAGCTAGAAAGAAAGCTAGAACCATCCTAGAAGATAAGAGCTATCTAGCAGAACTAGATTCTCTTAAGAAGAAGATTGAAAAAGATGCTGAAGATGAAGTGAATAAGATAATTAGAGAAGCTGAGGCAAAAGCTGAAAAAATGAAGATCTATGCTGAAACGAAAGTAAGAGATGTAGCAAGAAAGATAGCTTCTCTTGTAGCTGGTGTAGAAATTTGAGTAAGATTAATCCTAGGTATCTAGTACTATCGGATCCCGATTTTGCTCAGAAAATCTATATAGTAGTTCCTCATGATCTTCTAGACCAAGTTGTATCAGAGCTTATGAAGATGGGTGTAGTAGAGGTAATAACGTCTGGAGAAAAGAAAGAGACTTATGAACGTGAAATAGAGTCTATAGCAAGGTATTACGAGCTTCTAGAGAAAGCGTATAGCTTATATAATGAGTTCGTTCAGCATATAGAGGAAGATGTTGTTATAGAGATAAAAGAGTTCATACCCTTTGAGGAATTCAAAAGCTATCTAAATATGTTACTTGATAAATTTGATAAGGTTATTGGCGAGTTACGAGACATAAACAAGGTTATCGAGGATCTGAAGCAAAAACTAGATGAGTTAGAACTTCTACATATGTTGATAAAATCATTAGCTTTGTCTAATCCTAATGGAGATACCTCTCTATTGAGATACAATGGCAAAGAATTCATTGTTGATACATTCTATGGATCTCTAGATCAATTGAATCTTGTTTCATCAAGAGCTATAGCAGTCATAGGTCAAGTCACTCAGAACCAAAAAGCAGTAACGTCTATGCTTTTCATATCTCGAGAATACCATAGAGTTGTATCTATGATAGATAACAGTATTAAGAGAATTGAGTATGTTGATAAACTTGGAGTAGTATCTCTTCAGAATGCTCTAAACATTATTGAGGAAGAACTGACTAGAACTAGAGAAAGTATGGATAAGTTTTTGAATACAAAGAGAGATACGGTAGCTAAATATCTACAAGATTTAGCGCTACTAAAGATAATACTTGATACTGAGTATGAGAGGATCAAGACTATATATAGAGCAACTAAATCAAGATATCTATCTCTAATTATTGGATGGATACCTAGATCAAAAGTAGAGAATGTAGTTAACCATCTGAAAACCAGATACCCTATCGAAGTTGTAGTAGAGCATGATCCTAACCCTCCATCGGATTTCAATAACCTTAAACCATATAAACCATTTGAGCTTATAACAGAAATGAATGGAGCCCCATCAGTTAACGACTGGGATCCTACACCTCTACTTACATATGCATTTATAATGTTCTTCTCTCTAATGATAGGTGATGTAGGGTACTCGATAGGATTGATACTAGCTTCAAGATACATTCTACCTATCTTTGCCGATGATCCTAATAGCGAAGGATTCAAGAAGCTACAGAAAATTCTCTATATAAGTGGAGCTGGAGGGATAGTAACAGGAATATTATCGGGTAGCTTCTTCGGAGATCTATTTGGTCAATATATTCCCACAAATCTCAGAATTATTCCTACAGAACCAGGACTGATGATAGGGTTCAGTATAATTATTGGATGGATATGGATACTAGCATCACATGTACTAGCATTAATTAAGAATGCAGTTAAATCTAGAGACTTATTTGGCGCACTTACAGAATTCTCTATGGTTATGCTACTGATCCTAGGACTGCTTTATGCGCTAGACTTCTTGAGTAGAAGGGGTATGAAGCCCATGTATGGATTTGTGAACGAAGAACTCTACGCATTTGTAGAACAGAACTCACTATACATTCAGCTCATATCATACGCATTCGTAGCCTTATTAATAGCCTCTAGAATTAAGACTATGGGTGCTCTTGGAGCCATTCTATGGATATTCGATCTATCTGGAGCTCTTGGGGATGTATTCTCATTCATAAGAATAGCTGGTATAGCTCTAGGAACAATACTATTAGCCAATGTATTTAACCAAATAATTTATAGTGTGATAGCTATGAACATAGCTTTAGGTATAGCTATAGCTATAATCTCTCACTTCATTGTTTTTGCTTTATCACCTCTAGGACCATTTGTGCATTCGCTAAGACTCTGCATATTGGAAATAGGTTCAAAGATATATGAAGGACAGAATAGAAGGGTATCTCCATTATCAATAAAGATACCTCCGAGAGTGGTTGTAACAAGAAAGAGGTAGTATCTTTTAATTAGGTTTGAATTGGTTAAAGCATAAACCTTATATATCAAAACCTATTCATAATATAATGAGCGGTGTATATAATGACTACAGGCTTGGGTGAAGCATTAGCTTATACAGGTCCAGCAATTACTGAGCTTATGGCTGTTATGGGTTCTGTACTAGGTATATACAAAGTTGCATCAGTTGGTTTAACATCAATATCTGAAGACCCTAGACTCTTCAGTAGAGTAATGCCTTTAGCACTTCTTCCAGCAACCCAAGCAATGGTTTACGGGTTTGTATTCATGTTCTTGAGCTACAATACCCTTAACATAAAGGTTGCTTCTGAGGGATCTATAGAGATATTTAGAGGAATAGGTTTTCTGACGTTATGTCTATTTGTTGGGTTTGCTGAATTTTGGTCTGCCCTCAAGCAAGGACAAGTATGTGCTGATGGAGCAGCAATGCTTGTAAAAACTGGTGGTAAGATATTTGCACCAACATTCATATTGGCAACATTTGAAGAGCTATTTGGTGTACTTGGATTAGTGTTTGGTCTACTGATGAGTGGACTTATACTAGGTTGAGATAGTCAGAGTTTGAGTTAATTGAATATGTATTGTTTTTAGTATTATGCTGGGGTTTTGTGGATGAGCAATAATGTAAGGGATATAGTTTTTAAGAAAGCTGAAGAAGAGGCTGCAAGTATTTTAGAGAATGCTAAAAGAGAAGCTGAAAAGATTATCGAAGAAGCTATGAAGAGGAAGAGGGAGATTATTGAAGAAGAGAAGAACAGGATAATGAAGGAGGTTGGAATCGAGAGAAGGATTGCAGAAGCGAGAATGAGATATAGACAGATTATCAGTCTAACCAAAAACAGTATTGTTAGAGATATTGAAGAGAATGTAAAGAAAATGTTAGAGAATATGGATAAGAGAAAGAGGTTTGAATCTCTTCAAATTCTCGCTATAGAAGGTGTTAACGAGGTTTTAAGCAATCTTGGGACACAAATCGGTAGAATTGTCATCTATGTATCAAAAAGAGATCGAGAACTTTCAGAAAAGCTAGTAGAGGTGGTAAGGAGCAAGTTCAGAGGCATAGATGTAGAAGTGAAAGAGGTAGATATTCTTGGGGGTGTGGTAATCGAGAGTCCCGATAGGGGTATTATTATTGATAATAGCTACGAGAGCAGACTGAAAAAAGCATTAAGTTCTTCACTAAACGAGCTTCAGAGGCTTTTTGAAGTATGAATATGAAGCTTTCTGAAGCAGCTTCTTATGGATATGTAACAATCCTTATATCCAAATCACCATCCATAGAATTGCTAACGGATATACTTGAACATGAAAAGACTATTGATATATCTACAGCTGTTGCTAGAGGTATTTTACCAGTTGAATATACCAGATTGAGTAGGTATGAGGATGTAGAAAGTATAGATAATGCTGTATATTCGTTCTATCTAGAGTTAATCATAGAATTATCTAAATATCTACCGAATTTATATAGCAGATATCTTGAAACATTTATAGAGATATATGATATAGATAGGATAGCAATTTCATTAGAAACACGAAGCAGTAAATCACTAGAATATATGTTCTCTAGATTTGGATCTATAGCACAATCGTTAACAGGTTACAGAGCAGATCTTCTACATAATGACTATAAGATGTGTCTTGAATCAGAATCCATTATAGAATGTGTGCATAGAGTCTACTTAAGTAGAGTTGTAGCAGTACTCAAGTTCTTATCTACACCATCTTTGAATAATATTGTGTTAATTGATGCTAGAAGAAGTGTTGATGCACTACATCTTTTTGTATTGATTAGACTATATAGCTATCTAATGAATGTCCAAAAGTTAAAAAAAGAACGTATAGTTATAGACATGTTTCTAGAGAGATACAGACTCGCTAGACATCTTAGAGATATTTTCTTAAGAGTTATTAACGGAATAGAGAGAGGGATAGACAGAGATATCTCACTCCTTCTTGTTTATGAGTCTAAATATATTAATAGAGAATTGAAAGATATGCTCATATACTCTCCAACACTTCTAGACAGACTCACTTATCTGCTTATAGAGAAATTCTATGAATCCAAGCTTGTGAGATACATAGCCATGAAGAAATACAGATGGTGATCATGGTTACACAGATAGATAAATTCGTTAAAAAGATTATAGCAATAGTTGAGCCCCATCTAACATCATTCATGCAGGTTTTAGGTATAGACGAAGTGTATGAGGTTAGAGGTGACAAAGATTTTATTAAAAGAATCAAGGATGCGTTCTCGAGAGATGAAGTAGCTATAGTTATTACTCAAAGAAGCCTGGTTAAAAAACATGGAATTCCAGAACAAGTGAAGGTATATCCGATAGTTGTTTCTCTACCAGACAAACCTGAGGATCTTGGTGTTGAGGCTATAGATGTATATAGAGAATTTATTAGAAGATTCATAGGATATGAGATCTATATCAATTTATAGAGGTTTCAGAGAGTATGGTAGTTATTGAAACTTTTATATACATGTGTAACAGATGTTTATACTAAAGTATTAATGATTTGGTAGAGGTTTATGTCTAGTACGGGTAGGATTTATAGGATTACGGGACCACTTGTTGTTGCAGAAGATCTTAAGGTCATGATGTACGAAGTTGTTTATGTAGGTGAAGAGAGTCTTATTGGCGAGGTTATAGCTATTAGAGGTGATAAAGTCTATATACAGGTTTACGAAGATACAACGGGTCTTACAGTAGGAGAAAAGGTTGTTGCTTCAGGTAGTCTTTTGTCAGCTGAACTTGGTCCTGGACTTATAGGCTCTATATACGATGGTCTTCAAAGACCTGAGAAAGATATTAGCGTAATAACTGGTAGCATATTCATTAAGAGAGGTGTAAGAGTACCAGCTCTCAAGAGAGATGTTAAATGGTTTTTTGAGAGAGAGAAGAGCTTAAGCATTGGAGACAAGGTTGAGCCTGGAACTATTATTGGTTATGTGAGAGAAACTCCGCTTGTTCTACACAAAATCATGATTCCGCCAAATACATCGGGTAGTTTGAAATGGATTGCCCCTGATGGTGATTATACTGTAGATGATACTGTTGCTATTGTAGAGAGTAGCGGTAGAAGGTATGATGTTAAACTTTACCAGATATGGCCCATCAGAATACCTAGACCGTATAGATCTAAACTTGATCCAGGCGAGCCTTTAATTACAGGACTTAGAGTCATAGACTATATGTTCCCGTTAGCAAAAGGAGGTAAAGCAGCCATACCTGGAGGATTCGGCACCGGTAAGACTGTAGCTCTCCAGGAGATAACTAAGTGGAGCCATAGCGATATAGCTATATTTGTAGGATGTGGTGAGAGAGGAAACGAGATGAGTGATGCTTTAACGAGTTTTCTCAAGCTATTTGATGTCAGGCGAGGAAGGCCGATGATGGAAAGATCTGTGTTTATAGCGAACACAAGCAATATGCCTGTAGCAGCTAGAGAAACTAGTGTATTTCTGGGTGTAACAATAGGTGAGTACTTTAGAGATATGGGTTATGACGTTATAATGGTTGCTGATTCAACTAGTAGATGGGCTGAAGCAATGAGAGAAATAAGCGGTAGAATGGAGGAAATGCCAGGTGAAGAAGGATTTCCCGCATATCTCTCCTCAAGATTGGCCGAGTTCTATGAAAGAGCTGGAAGAATTGTAGCTCTTGGTAAACCAGAAAGAACAGGAAGTTTAACCATTATGGGAGCAGTATCACCACCTGGGGGCGACTTTAGCGAACCTGTTGTAAGAGGAACTGTTAGGTATGTGCAATGTTTCTTTGCTCTAGATTATGGGTTAGCTACAAGAAGACATTATCCAGCTATCAATTGGTTAGTGAGTTATAGTCTCTACATACCCTATGTAGCTGATTGGTGGAACAAGTTAACGAATAACGAATGGAGCGTATATAGAGAAACAGCTTCAAAAATCCTTCAAAGAGAAGCTGAGTTAAGCGATATAGTTAGAATTGTAGGTCTTGAAGCGCTACCTGAAGAAGATAAACTTGTGCTTGAAATTGCTAGAATGATTAGAGAAGACTTTTTACAGCAAAGTGCATATGTACCTAAAGATGCCTATTCTCCGCCAGAAAAAGGACATATGATAATGAAATGCATAATGGAGTTCTATAGATATGCAAAAGAAGCTATAGCAAAAGGTGTTTCTGTATCAAAGATTAGAGAGGCTAAAAGTAGATCACTTATAGCTAGGATGAAATACTATACACTTGAGGAGCTCAAATCAGGAATATTTAATGAGGTTATAAAGACTATAAAGCAAGATTTTGAATCCATGATTACCTCATAATGGGTGCAATATATGAGTCTGTTACTAACTAGATCGAGTAGAGAAATTGTTGGAACAAGAGGATCATTACTATTTGTTAAAGCGCTTAAAGGTATTAAGTATGGAGAACTTGTTGAAATAGATGTTGATGGTGATACACGACTTGGTCAAGTTATAGATGTGAGTAGAGATGTAGCAGTAGTACAAGTCTTCGGATCTACAGCAGGTATATCTCCTGGTAAAACTATTGCGAGATTTAAGGGAGAGGTTCTGAGATTGGGAGTATCAATAGATATGATGGGTAGGATTTTCGATGGCCTTGGAAACCCAATAGATGGTGGACCACCTATAGTACCTGAAGATTATCTAGATATACATGGAGAGCCACTTAATCCAGCTCTAAGGATACCTCCTTCAGAACCTATAGAGACAGGTGTATCGGTTATAGATGGGCTACTCACACTTGTAAGAGGACAAAAACTACCCATATTTAGTGGTTCAGGTTTACCTCACAATAGGATAGCAATGCAGATAGTTAGACAAGCAGCTGTGAGAGGAGGTGAAGAAGAGAGATTTGCTGTTGTTTTTGGAGCTGTTGGTGTAGCGTATGAAGAAGCTTACTACTTTCTCACAGAACTTAGATCTATGGGTGCTCTAGATAGAACGATAGCTTTCATAGCTCCAGCTTCTGCATCAACAGTAGAGAAGCTTGCGCTCCCAAGAGTAGCATTAACAGCTGCTGAAAATCTTGCATGGAGATACGATATGCATGTACTAACTATATTGACTGATATGACAAACTATTGTGAAGCTCTTCGAGAAGTTTCAGCAGCTAGAGAAGAGGTTCCAGGAAGGAGAGGTTATCCAGGGTATATGTATACAGATCTAGCCACTATGTATGAAAGAGCTGGTAGAGCTCAAGGGAAAAAGGGTAGCATGACGATAATGCCTATCCTCACTATGCCTGACGATGATATAACTCACCCTATACCGGATCTAACTGGATACATTACTGAAGGACAGATAGTTCTATCGAGAGATATGTGGAGAAAAGGTATATATCCACCTGTAGATGTATTTCTATCACTTTCAAGACTAATGAAGGATGGTATAGGTCCTGGAAAGACTAGAGAAGATCATAGAGATGTTTTTGCACAACTTATAGCAGCTTATGCTGAAGGACAGTATCTTAGAGAGTTATCAACGATAGTTGGTGTAGAATCTCTATCTCAGAGAGATAGAAAATATCTTGAGTTTGCAGATATGTTTGAAAGAAGATTCATTAACCAAGGAGAATTCGAAAGAAGAACATTTGAGCAGACCCTTGACATAGGATGGGAAATACTATCTTTACTACCAGAAGAAGAATTGAAACAGATAAGACCAGAGATTCTCGAAAAGTATCATCCAAGTCGTAGAGTGGTTAAAGTATGAGCGAAGTTATTAGGCTCTCTAGAGTAACAAAAATAGAGTTGATAAGACTTAGAAGAAGACTTGCTCTAGCTAGAAGACTCCATAGAATACTTAGAGACAGAATGACGCTACTCATCCAAGACTTCTATATAGCGTTGAAGAAATCTATTGAACTTAGAACAAAATTAAATCAAATGCTAAAGGATCTATACCCTATATATTTCAATACATTATCGTTATACGGAAAAAATCATCTAGATACGATAACATCTACGGTTGCTAAAGGTATAGAAATTCTAGCAAGTACAAGAAATGTTATAGGCATAACTGTACCGATGATGGAGCTTAAAAAGCTTCCAGAAAATAGTATATATGTACCTGTTGAACTTTCGCAATTTCAACTTAAAAGAGAAGAAATTCTAAAAACAGTTATAGAGTTAGCTGAATACGAGAAAGCGATGTACCTCATAGGGGTAGAGATAGCTAAACTTAGAAGAAAAGTCACTATGCTTGAGAAAATACTTATACCGAGAATACTTAACACTATTAGGTATCTAACCATGAAATTTGACGAAATAGAAAGAGAAGAAAAGGTTAGATCGATAAAGATCAAATCCCTACTAGCTATAAAAAGAGGTGAAATGCTCTAACACATCATTCCATAGATATGGTAAAGCTATTATCCACTTAAATCTGCTTTACTTAAATCTTGCTATTTCTTTCAGGTTATTTGGCCATGGAGCTAATGTGTACTTCTTTAACCATTCTACATCTATATCTATGTTCTTCAATACGTTCACTATCTTATCTATAACCTCCTTCGGTATTCTGCCTTCTGCAGCAGCTGGACAATCCATATCTAGGTAGACTACCTTTTCGTTTCTTTCGAAATCATAGTACATTATTACAGGCCAAATTCTGCAATCAAATGGCCGAAATCTATATATTTTGCAAAATCCTTTTTCATTTAGATATGGACACGGTGTACCTTTTCTAGAGCCTATGGCTTTTACGCTTCCTAAAGGTGTAGAAACATCGAATGTATATTCAATTGTTTTCTCTTCTTCAGGAAGTAGGATAGCATAAAACTTTTTGCAACAATTGTCCTTACATGTGGCACATATGTTTCCAAAATCTACAAACTCTAGGTATTCAGCTAATCTTTTCATCAACGGTATACCACTATGCGTGAAGTACCTATATTTTGCTACATAAACCTTAGTATCTTCAGCTAAAGATACAATATTGTAGCTGTGGCTAAGGATTGTGTTTTTCAGAAATCTTTATGTTTCTATACTCGCTTCTAGTAGTGTTGAGGATTTCGCCATGTCTTGGAGTTACGCTAAAGCAGGTCTAGATTTGTCTAAACACAAATCTATGCATAACTATGTGTTAGAACTTTTAGAAAGATTAGCTAAAGATCTTGGTGTAGAGATAAGCGGTTTAGGAGGTTATGGTGCAGCCATAAAGATTGGTAGTTATGAAATGATGCTTCATGTTGATGGTGTGGGGACAAAGACCATTGTGCTTGAGAAACTTGGTAAACTGAAGGTGGCTGGATGGGATTGTGTTGCTATGAATGTAAATGATGTTGTATGTGATGGTGGTATACCTATTGCGCTTGTAGACTATATATCTATGCCTAGAGATGATGTCGAGATATTTAGAGAAGTTATAGATGGTTTAGTAGAGGCTGCAAGGATAGCTAAAGTACCTATTCTTGGTGGCGAAACAGCTATTTTAAGAGATCTAGTTAGTGGTGTAGATGTTGTTTGTACAGTATTAGCCATTAAAAAGAACTTTGTTAATGAGGCTAGAGTAGGAGATATCGTTATAGGTATAGAGAGTTGGGGTCTTCATGCAAATGGCTACACATTAGTTAGAAGAGTTCTAGAAAGTAGTGGTTATCATGAGTACAGAGGTGTTATTGATGATGTAGATCTAGGTGAGGAACTTTCGAAACCTACAGCAATATACTCAAACCTAGTTCTAGAGTTAATTACGTACAATCTAGTTCACAGTATTGCCCACATAACTGGTGGTGCTTATACAAAAGTGAAACGAATACTAAGAGAAACAGATATGGTTCTAGATATGCCGAAACCTCCAAAGATATTTGAGGTAATCATGAGGTTAGGCAATATATCTATTGAGGAAATGTATAGGGTCTTCAACATGGGTATAGGTATGATTATAACAACATCTCTCGAGAATCAGGAAGAGGTCTTAAAAATTGTAGAGAGATATGGATTTAAGGCACACATTCTTGGTAAAGTTGTTACCGGAGATGGTAAAGTAAGGCTAAAGCTGTTTAACAACACGTTACTCATATTCTAGATCTAGAGCACTAGAGTTACTTGTTGTAGGTGTTTTTTCTATCCAGATACGTCTTTACAAGTTTCTCTACCCTAATATTGGAAACAAAACTCTTATGTGGACGAAGACCACCACTAAAGCTCTTAGGTATGTGGAGAAGCTCGTGAACAATTACATAGATCTTCTCTTTAAAACTAAGTGAATCGAAATTTTCAGATACAATCTCTATAATATACATGGGCTTGATATTCATTACATAGATCCATATCCTTGGAAGTCCATGGATTCGTGCAATAGCCCTGGTTCTCGAGTTTCGTGATCTAATGAAGTACACTCTTGATAAGTCTATGTACCAAAAATGGTCTTTCAGAGTCTCGACTATATCTGTAGCGAGCTTCTTGATATCTTCTGCATGGGTATATACTACCCTATTCTTACTCAATTTAGACAACCTGATAAATTTAATATGATGCTTGATATAGTAGGTATATTACTGTATTCGTCGGTAGTATATAGTGTGTAGTTGAGTATCGATTAGATTAAAAATTGTTGTATCTGTCTATCGTTTGGGTATGCATATGGTTGAAGTAATGTATGTATCGTGGAGAGACGTTATAGATCTGTGTTACAAGATAGCTATAGATGTAGCTAACTCTGGCTATGAACCTAATGCTATTGTAGCTATACTCAGAGGTGGTGTAGTTCCAGCATTAGTTTTAAGCGATATACTTGGTGTTGAAGAGTTTTACGCTATAAGAATTAAACACTGGGGTATAGCTAAAGAAGTCTACACAATTCCTTTAGTTGAACAGCTACCCCAAAGAAAGCTTCAAGGAGTCAAAGTGCTTCTGGTTGATGAAGTTGCTGATACAGGTAAAACTCTTGTTAAGGCTGTTGAAGAGCTTAAGAAATTAGGTGCATTAGAGGTTAAGACAGCTGTTCTCCACCTTAAATCATCGTCTATCGTTATACCTGACTACTATGCAGTAAAGCTTGATAAATGGGTATGGATATTCTATCCATGGTCTCTAGCTGAAACACTATTCTCTTTAGCTTATAGAGAATTGGGGAATAAAGCAAATAGAGAAGATGTTATAGCGATAATAGAACAGCTTGTAGAAACACTAGATGTAGAACACTATAGACGTGAAGTAATAGAAACAGCGCTAAAGTTTTACGCAAAGAGACAGTTTGAATAAACACATTATAAATCTTTAAAGTATTAGGGCGAGATATGCGTAAACACAGGATCTATAGACAAGGGGATCTAATACTCATAGAGGAAAATGATGTACCTCTAGAGTATATGGATAAAGAAAGCAATAGACTTGAGATCTCATCTGAAAATGGAAATAAACATGAACTTTCGTGTAAGGTATACAGATGGAACAACATTAAATATGTGTTAATAGATAGTGTAGAAATATTGAAGCATCCTCAACATCCTTGGCTAGCGATTGAACCAGGAATCTACAGGGTGACATTTGTGAGAGATTATGTTCTAGAAAGAGCCATGGATTAACAAACTCTGAGGTATATGCATCGATATGTTTTGTCACATAGGTTTAGGGAAAGCTTACGAAAGATCGTATGAATTTTTTCTATCATCTGTAGTAACGAGTAGTGGAGCTAAGAAGAAGTATATAGATATAGTTAGGATAGAAGGTTTTCTAGGCTATCCCTATAGACTTCTCATAGAGAAATTCAGAAATAACATCATACATAGCTACAGATATAGCCATAGACAATACTACGTCTTTCCACAAGAGTTCTACACACTTTTTGTCTCATTCTTTAAATTACTAAATAACCTGTATAGACTGTATAAGAGAGATCTAGATAGAGTGTTTAGACGAATTGAAAATATAATTAATTATTGTGAAAACATTGAAAAGTGTTACAAAAAGCTTCTAGATGAAAACTATTCTGTAGCTGAAGAAATTGTAAAGAAGATTCAAAAAGGTAGAAAGGCATTAACAACAAGATTAGAGAGAAACACTAAGCGATGTATTGATAAAGCATTAACCTATTTTCCAGAAATTCTAAACATGTATACCTATAGATACAGATCTCCAGAAAATCTAAAAGAATTTCTATTAAAGATTTTCCCAGAAAGAATTGCTAGAGCTTATCACGATTTCATTATAATGCATAACCCTGTAGTTGTTGCTAGAGACGAACTGATACTTATAGCGAGAGATAGTTATGATGAATTCGATAGCTTTAGGATCTATATAGATGATTGTGTTGATAAAGAACACTACTTTTTACTGAAAATGGTTGGAACACTTACACTAAACGGTTATGTGAGTAGAATAAAATGGGTAGCGCTTCTAGGTTACGATAAGAATTCTAATCAGATATTCTTACACTACGTACCATCCACAATGGTTCTGTATAACGTCGAGAAGTGTAGATTATGGTTACTAGGACTTGTAGATAGCTTTGGGAGAGAGTTTTTCTCTAATTTCGAGTTAATAGAGGTATAGAAAGGAGTTATAGATTCATTGATACTCGTTTCTTCATTAGCTCACTCTATATAGCTTAGTTCTTGATTACTTTTAAACTCTGTAACTCAGTATTTCTGTAAGTGTGTAGTATGAGTGACAAACTTAAGAAAGAATTTGACGAAACCATAGATAGAATTAAGAGAGAGATAGAATCTCTATCCAAGAGAATTGATGAATATATGGAGAAAGGAGATGTATATAGAGCCTATAGAGCGTGGAGAGATGGTGTTCTCAATTCCCTTAAAATACTTAGAAAAGCCTTAGATCATGTTGTAGAGAATATTAAGGAAATCAATGTAAGTGAAGAAGAGTTAAAAGACTTTGCTCTCCACATAAGAGATAGTGTTAGAGATATTATAAATAGAATTGAAGAATTAGGAGAAAGAATTAGAGAATCAAGAGGTAAGAGACATATACATGTATGGTACACCTTTAAACCATTCAAACATGTTTTTCATGGGATTGCTGGTGCTGTTGATTTAACAGTTGACAGGATCTTAGATAGTGTTGAAGAGCTTGTTGAGAATATCGAGAAAGCTCTTGAAGATGTAGGTAAAAAAGTTACTCAAGTAATTTCGGTAAGAATTAAGGAACAAGATCTAGAGATTATAGATAAGTTAGTAGATGCAGGTATATTTAAGAGTAGAAGTGAGGCTATAGCATATTTTGCTAGAAAAGGTATTGAAGCTAGTAAAGAGTGGATTGAAAAAGCTTTAGAACAAGCTAAAAAAATCAAGGAACTACAAGATTCTATAAGAAAGGAGATAGATCAATATAGAGAAGATGAAGAACAGTAGTTTTATAGAATTCATAGAGTTTCGTGATCAGAGATAGTAAAGTATTATACTTTGTTTAGTGTAATAAAACTATGTAATTATGTACTCTATACTGGTTCACATAGTATAAACCCTATACAGTGTGGTATATGGATAGCTATATCATTGAAATATATGATGAATGGTGAATATATGGTTATAGATAAAGATTTAAATAAGATTGTAGATGTCTTTGAAGTGTATGAGGAGATAGCTGAAGGATTTAGTTCTTGGAGAATAAAGCCATGGCCCATAGCTGTACTTGGTAAAAGTAGAGGGGGGATAATAGTTGATCTAGGGGCAGGATCATGCATCAATGGAATTTATGTATATTCTTTTGGAGGAAAATATATCTTATGTATCGATGTATCTTACACTATGGGTTTTTTGAGTAGAAGAAGTCTATTGAATAGAGATGTTGTAGGAGACTCTATAGCCGGTGATATGCTTTTCATACCAATAAAAGATAATTCTGTTGATGTTGTTTTGGCTATAGCTTCTATTCACCATATACCTAGCAAGTTTATAGATAGAGTTTTTGCTGAGATAGTTCGTATCTCAGTTAATGGAGCTTTGCTAATCATTACCTCTTGGTCTTGGAGACAACCAAGATTTGTTATACCGACACTTATGAATATTATTCTAAAACTCTTTGGATTAGTTAAAAGTATAAGAGAATATAGAGTTCCGTGGAGAAAGAGAAAGAAGACGCTATATAGATACTACTATCTTTATACACTTGATGAGCTTCTCAAGTTATGCAGAAAGCATAAGCTTAAGGTTCTAAGCTATGGATATACAGGCTATCTTAGAAACAAAAGTGATAACATATTTATTGTAGCGAAAGTTGTCAAAAATTATGGTTAGGTTTCTCAAGACATGTTGATGTATTTTGATACATCGATTTTAGCTAGATACAAGCTACAGTAGCGCTTAGTTCAATTGTTTTACCATATATGGAGAATTATATGGTCTAGTGTAACCCAATCTCCTATAGTATTCTCTTGCACCTACACCTGATAGAATAAGCATCTTTGTGCAATTGAATTCATATCTAGCTATTTCCTCAGCTACAGCGAGAAGTCTTGATCCCCATCCCCTATGTTGCCAAGAATCTTCAGCTCTAGAACCTATAGGTACTTGAAGTCCATATACGTGTAGTTCTCTAACAATAGCAGTTCTACTATCTACTTCAACTCTATGGGCATACATAGACGGTATCCTAAGCCTAAGCAATCCTACGAGTACACCTCTGGCACTATCTTCTGCAGATAAGAATACCTCTATTCCTTTACTAGCTTCATATACTTCCTTAACTATCTCGATATTAACAGGTTTAATACCTCTATAGAATTCCTGTCTACCTACTTCTCTAAACCTAATCTCCTTAATTTCTATTCCTTTCTCAAGAACTCTTTTTTCAACGAGTTCACGAAGATTAGCTTTCTTAGGTCCAGCAACAATAAGTTGTGCAGGTATATCTCTCTGTATCCTCATAACCCTTACCCATCTAGGTATATACCTATAGAATTCAGAAACCAACTCAATAGCTTCTTCATCTGAAAGAGCTTTATACTCACCTCTTCTCCACATATCGTAGAGTTTTGTTCCTTCAACAACAAGTGTCGGATATATCTTAAGCATATCTGGTCTAAAGTCAGGATTCTCGAATATCTCTCTAACCATCTGTATATCTCTATCTAGATCAGATCCTGGAAGACCAGGCATGATGTGGTAGACAACCTTATATCCAGAATCCTTCAATATTCGCGTAGCTTCAATAGTATCTCTAACACTATGACCTCTACCTATACGCTCAAGAACGTCATCGTATATGCTTTGAACACCTATTTCAACTTTTGTAGCACCTAGTCTAAGCATATGATCCACATGTTTCTCTCTACACCAATCAGGTCTTGTCTCAAGTGTAAGACCAACAATTCTTATCTGTGCTTTCTCATTTCTAGTGTGAGCTTCTTCAAGAGATGGAAGTCTCTCTGGTCTAGGATTAGGATATCTATTAGCAGCTTCATATATGTTGATTATAAACCATTCTTGATAATCTAGCGGCATAGCTGTAAATGTTCCACCCATAACTATGACCTCAACTTTACTAGGTACATGGCCTATTGCCTCATATTGACTCAACCTTAGTTGCATTTGTAGATAGGGATCAAAATTTGTCTGTAAACCCCTCATGAGTGCAGGTTCGTTGCCTATGTAACTTTGTGGAGTACCTTGATCAGGTCCTCCTGGACAATAGATACATTTTCCATGAGGACATGGGTAAGGCTTAGACATAACAGCTACAACTGTTATTCCAGATAGCATTCTCGTAGGTCTTCTGATTTTCTTCTCTATAGACATAAACTTCTATTACCTCCCTAAAAATACTCTATCTATTGAGTCTCTTATGTCAATGCACTTTTTAAACTAGCGTTATGGAGCATATTTAAACTATTTAAACTGTTTATCTCTTGACAATATATGGTTGTTTCAGTATGCGGAAAGTGTATAGACTTCAAGCAATAGGAGGCTCATACTATATAGCTTTACCTAAAGAATGGCTTAAGAGATTCGGCTTAGGCAAAGGATCACATGTAGAAGTAGTAGTAGAAGATGATGGTACACTAAGGATAAAGCCTATTGAGATACAGGAAGAAGTTCAAGAAGAGTTATCGAAGATAGAGGTAGAGGTTCAAGAGAGAGAAACACTATTCTCACTCTTAATCACGTTATATCTCAGAGGATACGATATTATATCGCTTAGGTTTAAGGGAAGCACAATAGCTTCAACTATAAGAGATGCAGTAAATAGGGCTAAGAACATACTTCTTGGATTTGAAATAGTTGATGAAGACAGTTTCAGCATAGTTCTCCAGGTTTTATCTTCAAGTGATACCGAAATCCATACACTCATTAAAAACATGTGTAGAATAGCGAGATCAATGTATCTAGACTCTATAGTAGCCCTTATTGAGAGAGATGCTGAAAAAGCATATTCAGTTGAAGCAAGAGATCAAGACCTAAATAGACTCTACTTCTATATAACACGAGTAATAAGGAAGAAAGTTATATCAGGTATTGTTGAACCTAAAGAGTTGCTAAAGCTTGTAGATCTGAGAATGGCTGTAAAAGCTGTAGAAGAAATAGGTGATGATGCTAAAAGAGTTGCAAAAATAGTTCAAGAAGTTATATTAAATGATATAGAGATCGATATAAACAACATAGAGAGGTTGAAGATGTATGTCGACGAACTAGATGAGATATACAGAAATACTATGAATAAGATAGAGAAAGTAGTACCACTTCCAGAGTTGCTCGAATCTCTATATAGATGTGAAAAAATTAGGACAGAGCTATCCAATTTCAGAAAAGATTTAGTAGAGAAAGATCCGAAAGCTCTTACGCTACTAAGCGAGGTAATATATAGCTATGAAGATATAGCTACACATGTATACGATATCATAAGTTTAATCCATTCATCGATATAGCTTGTTTCTCTACATAATCTATAGATATCTAGATTTAGAATAATTTTCTTCAAGATGTAGCTTTAACAAAGTGCATCTCTATTTGTTATATGTACAATAATTATAAGTTAAATTGAGGTAAAGTTGAATCAAGAGCTAAAGTAGTTAATTTCCCATATTTGTTTGATGTAACTACATACCTCCGGCTAATCAGCTAGACACTAGTTTACCATTCCTAAGAAATATCTTCCTATCTATACCTATATCTGTTATGTTCTCTATGTGAGATGCTATTACTATACCTACTCCTTCTTCACGAAGATCTGATAATATCTCGATGATTTTTCTCTTTTTCTCTTCATCAAGATTTGCGAAAGATTCATCAAGAAACAGCATCTGTGGTTGTACTACGAGAGCACGTGCTATTGCTACAAGTTGTGCCAAGCCTATAGAAAGTTTGTGTACAGGATGGTCAGATAGATTAGCTATTCCTAATCTATCGAGCATATCTCTAGCTATTCCTATAGCTTTATCCTTATTGATACCTCTTAACGTTAATCCAAAGATAATGTTATCAATGACACTTCCCTTGATAAGTATGGGTTTCTCATGAACATAGACAACATGTCTACGAATCATAGTTCTAGTTTTTTCATCTAGTTTCCAGAAATCTTTTCCATTGATAATCACATAGCCTTTTGTAGGTCTATATATAAGAGACGCTATTTTCATGAGCGTTGTTTTGCCACTTCCATTAGATCCCACTATATGTACTACTTCATTAGTTCTGAAAACTACTGATATATTTTCTAAGACCCATTCTTTATCATACCTATAATACACATTATTTAGCTCTATATCCATGCTATACGAACCCTAGTCAAAAGCTTAACAGCTATAGATATCGATACAGTTAGCAGAAGAAGTATTAAACCTAGAGCTATAGCTTCTTCAAATTCTCCTTTAGCAATTTCTAAAGCTATAGCTGTGGTCATTACACGTGTGTAACCCTTTATATTTCCACCAATCATCATAGCTATACCTAATTCGCCAATAGCTCTAGAGAAACCCATTATACATGAAGCTATAATACTGGATATAGATTGATTTAATACAAACAATGTCTTCTGGTATTTATTTGCTCCAAGAGATAAAGCTAGCTCACTATATAACATGGCTACATCTTTCAAAGATCTATAGATAGTTGAAACTATAAGTGGTGTGATTAGTATTGATTCACCGATTATTATAGCAGTTGGTGTATAGAGGAGCCTTAAAGATCCTAGAGGACCTGAAGAACTGAAGAGCATGTACAGCAAGAGACCTAAGACTACTGTTGGTATACCTACAAAAGCTTCTGTTAAAGCTTCAACTATATATCTATTCCTAAATCTGAAAGTAATTATGTATGCTAGCGGTATGCTCCATAGGCATGATAAAAATGTGGCCGTACCAGCTATGTAGATAGATCTAAATACAGTACCCATAAAATCATTGATCATCTATTTTCCCCAAGGCTTGAGTTCTCCATATATTTAAAACCATATCTTCTTGATCTTTAACAGGTGTAAATATTTTTGTGCCAAATAATGTACAGAATTCCTCTACAATATTTTGATTAATGTATAAGAATTCTTGAAATAGTTCTGTATATCTCTTTTCAATACCTCTACAATTTGTAGCTATATATGTGCTGTAGATATTTAGTGATGCGTAATCAGAAGTATTGGTATATAGAATAACGATATTACTAAGTCTATTCTTTCTCTTTAAAATTTCATAGGTACCAACATCAGCAAATGTATATGCTTCTAACTCATCAGCTAAAAGAAGTGCTTGATCAGCTCCACAGCCACACTCTATATACCATTCACCCTCTAGTCGAGAAACATTAGATATTCTCCATAGATACCTCTCTCTCATACATGTTCCAGATCTATCGGCTCTACTAACGAATTTAGTTAAACCTTTTTGTGTCGCTATGTATATTCTTTGAAAAGCGTCAACAAAACTCTTGGATCTCGAGACATTTGCTGGATCACTACTAGGACCAATAATTACGAAGAAATTGTATACAAACGGTTTATGTCTATCGATTACCCCTAGTTTTAGGTATTCAGCTTCTAGCTCAGGAGCATGAACTATAACCATACACACATCACCTCTTTTTGCATATTCTAGTGCAGCACCACTACCTACAGCTATAAAAACAATCTCTACGTTTGGATATAGCTTTCTGAATGTATTTGCCATATACTCGAGTAGTCCTGTGGTATATAGTGATGTTGTTGTTGCTATCCTTACTATGATTTTTGAATTACTTCTATCAATAAGATAGTATGTACCTACAACCAGTAGAGAAATCGATATTAGAATAACTATTATCTTTATCCATAGCCTCATCATCTCTGCCTATGAATGGTATAGCTATGGTGATAAGGTATTAACTATATCGCTATCTGTAAAACCGATAACGATATAAAAACCTTAACAATATTTAAAACTTGTGGTTGTAATGGATTACGATGATATTGTTATAAGATTTGATGTAGTTATAGAGTATAAAGGTTATAAAGTTCTCGACAGACGTGTAGCATCAATATTCAAGATGCTGAAAGAGAGAGGATCAATGCTTAGTGCTTCTAGAGCTTTAGGTATTCCCTACTCTAAGATATATGATATTATAGCTAGAATCGAGCGTATAACAGGTAAGAAGATTGTTGAGGCTAAGAGAGGTGGTAGAGGTGGTGGTGGAGTAGTACTAACAGAATTCGGTGAGAAGCTGATCTCGCTTTATGAAATAGCATTGATAAAACTCATCGAGTCAGGTCTATCTAGCTACAGCCAGTCAGTATCGAGAGAAAAAGGTCTTGCTGTAGCTCATAGCCACGATCCAGTTCTCTCTGTGGTATTTTCTACTCTATCTAGAGATGGTGTAGAGGTTAACAGTATGTGTCTGGGTTCTGGATTATCTCTAGCTATGTTAAGTCTTGAGCTTGTAGATGTAGCATGCATTCACCTCTATGATCCTGAATCAAAAACATATAATACTTCATATCTGGATAGATTTTGGTTAACAGATAGAGTTGAACACATAGGGGGATATCAACGTGAGATAGTTTTCATCTATAGAGCTGATCTAAAGTTTAAGTCTATTGAAGATATTCTCCACGGCATTGTTACCGGTGAACTAGTTGTAGCTAGTAGAAATAGAGGCTCTGGAACTAGATTACTTCTAGAGAGTCTTCTAAAAGATTATACGAATAGATTTTCACTAGATTCAGCAAATGTGAGAGGTATTGGGAAAGAGCTTTATACACATGATGATGTTGCTGAACTTATAAAGAGAGGAGAAGCTGATGTAGGTTTAACTCTTAGATATGTAGCTGATAGACATGGGTTAAAGTATATGCATGTTACATGGGAATTATACGAATGTTATGCATTAAAGAGTCGAAGCAATAGTTATATAGATAAATTCAAAAACATTCTTCATTCACAACAATTCAAATCCATATTAACCAAAATACCTGGTTACAGACCATACACAATTTAACGAAACTATGATGTAGAGGTTTATTTAAACAATAATTTTGTATTAAAAAATAAAATCAATTTGTTAGAAATACCTAATTCCGGTTGCCTCGTTTCAGTAAGCTTAAGATAATGAATACCGTTAGTGCTAATGCTGTAGCAGGTAGTGTTGAATGGATCCACAGAACCCTGTACAGATATATGTACCATAGGATTCCTGTCAAAGCTCCTATAACCATAGACGTTATGGCGCCTTCTTTTGTAGCTTTTCTCCAGTATATACCTATTGTTACAGGACCTATGAAGCATGCAAATATTGTTCCAAAAGCGGCACTAACTATATCGATTATAAGTCTGTTTTCAATTAATGCAAGTGCTATAGGTATTAATGAGAAAGCTATTGCAGATAATTTTGCTATACGGAGTAGTTTTTCCTCATCTTTTACATTCTTAGCTATCTGAACAATATCTCTCACGAGTGTATTAGAGAGTGTTAGAACAGTCAGAGCTATAGTTGACATTGATGCTGCAACAGGTGCTGCTAGAATCAAGCCTCTTACACCTATGGGAGCTATTAGCGATATTGTTTTAGGTATAACCCAATCAGTATCCTTCATGAGCTGAGCAACTTCCTGAGCTGAGAGATGTTTATCTAGTATAAGGTGGCAGAAAGCTCCTAGTGAGAACATAAGAGATGCATAAATAGCTACAAGTAGAGGTCCTATGAGTCTTCCTCGAGATATAGCTTTAACATCTCTAGCAGCATAGAACTGTATCAATAGGTTTGGTAAAGCTATTTGAGCCATACCTATCGAGAAAGCTATACTCATTATTAGTATCGGAACAGCGTTTTTCTCCATAGCTGGTGGTGGTCCCATACCGTCGAGCTTTAACCATAGTGATCCAGGTTTACCTGCAATAGTTGTTTGAGAAAGCTGTTGAATCCCGTTTATTGGTCCTCCTACATGGCTCATTATGTAGCTAAATGTTAGTATAGCGGCTATAATCATTAGCGATCCGAGGAACAGATTGTTTATAGCTGCAGCCTTCAGTCCACCGATAACGATATATATTATGACAGGTAGAGCTAGCAATAGTAGAGCGTAGTTGAGGTCTATTCCTAGCTGTGTCGAAAGTATTACTGCACCACCTTTGTAAACACTTACAAGATATAGTGTGAAGAGAGATATAATTATTGTAGCTGCTATAGCTCTGGCTAAGACACTTCTATATCTATGTTCTATTAGTTCCGGTATACTCATAACCTTGTTCTTAGAGACGTAGTCGAATAGCTTACCTGCTACAGCTATCCATAGAATTACAACACCTATAACATGCCATGCTGTTAGCCATGCTCCAAACCCTAGATTGTATAGATAGGTAGCTCCTCCTCCACCTAGAAATGATGCAGCACTAAAGTATGTAGCCATTATGGAGAATGCTAGTAGCCATGGACCTAGGGTCTTGTTGGCAAAGATGAATCCTGTGAGTGTCTTGCTAGCTCTATAGCCTATGAACCCTATGGCTATAGTTAGACACATGACTGTGAATATTATGACTGTATCGATATTGATTGTAGAGCTGAACGCCACAATGAGTCTATTCACCCCTCAACTCTTTGTATACACTATATACTATACCTAGAATGAGTACCGCTAGAGATACTATGTATCCTAAAGCTATTGAGAGATCTAGCTCCACAATATTCAACACCTAAGAAGCATACAATATAGTTGGGACCACTTAATAAACTTTACTTGTATATCTCTAAACACCTAGCTTATGTTCATTAATCTATATCAGTCCATAGTCATCTAGAAGATCTAGGACTTTCTTCAACTCTTCATAAAGCCTTATACCTTTATCTGTTATACGTATGAACCTAGTTTTTCCACTACTGTTCATCTCTATAATTTTTCTCTCCTCTAGTTCCCTCAAAAGCTTTACAAGTCTGTCGTAGGGCATGTTGACGAGGGTTGCTAGTTTAGTTGGATTTGTTTCACCTTGAATAAGAATCTCGAGAACTTTGAACACTATCTCAATCCTACTTCGCTTTCTGCCCATAGCCTTGATACCTTTAGACTATTGTGTACAGCTAGAGCAACAGCTGATGTACTTCTTACAGATTCAGAGATTAGTAGAAGTATGGGTGTAAACTCAACACTAGCTACTACAGCTAATGCTCTCAAATAGTATGATAGAGAAAGCATTAAAAGAAACAATCTAATAGATCTTTTAGCTTCTATAGCTACATAAGATGAAAGTAAACCTGCTACAATATCGGGAACTAGTATCAATAAAATTGTTGGCATCATAATGTACATTTTATTCTCTATATGTCTCTGAAGAATCATTATAGTAAAACTCGCAATAGCTGTAGTAGCTGTTGCTACATATAGAGCTGTAGCTATCCTTATATCGCTAGAGAGTATAGAGAGAAGCACACATAATTGACTAAGCGAGAGAAACATAAAAGATAGGAAGGCTAGTGCAAGTTCATCTCCACCAATCTCTCTATAGATCTGTAGAAACCTTAGAGCTGTATAGAGGAAGGCTGTAAAACCTATCAACTCTAAACAAATTAGTACTAGACCATAGAGCAATAACAATCACCTCAACGAGGTATATACACAAACCTTATACTATCCATATAAACCTCTACGGGTATAAACATCAATCCTCTAGGCGTTCTAAATAGATAGCCTATGGAAACAACCTTTGTACCATTCATGTATCTGGCGAGTTCCTCTCCATCAATATACTTCTCTTCATCTAAAGACTTATATCTAGACATAAACATAATGGGCACAAGATCACCATTAACCACTAAAACACCTACTTTAGAATCTCTCCACATAAAAAATCCCTTAATCATGATTCTAGAACCTCTGAGAGCTGTATACCCATAAACTCCGTGGATAAACCTTGGAGGTGGTCTAGGAATAGATAGATACTGAAATGCATCTTCAACTATTTGCTCAACAGGTTCTTGCTGATCTATTGGATAGGTCAAGTATACTGCTAGCGGTATAGATAGAACTATTAATACAGATGCTATAGAGAGCATCACTATAGCCATTCTATCCATAAGCTTCACAGCATAGCTACAGAATATATGTTCAGATGTATATAAAAATACTGTTTAGACTATCTTATAACACTATCATCATCTAGAGCCTCAATCCACATACTACTGAATCTATCACTAATTGACATTCTGTTTTTCAAGATTCTTTCACACTTAACAATCTCTATAACAAATCCATTAATTACATCTATATAAACTATAGTCCTATTTTCACCATTTTTAGCTAGTATAACAACAGCTTTATCTGCTCTCATAACGATAGAACCATCTCCTTGAACAACGAACCTCACAATAGGTTTGATTACAGTTATACTATACCCGTTTTCAAGTAGAGTAGAGGCATTGGGGTCAGATCTAAGTATATTTTCGATTCTAGTTCTATACTCATCACTAACCTCTACAATATAATGTCTCAGTATTTCTCTACTCAATCTAAATCTATAGAACCATCTAGATTTATCCTCGATAGCGTTTGGTATATTTCCTATATTGTATTGAGCATAAGCATAGCTTAGGGTAACTACTATAGCAATAGCTATGACTATTATAGCTACTAAGAGTATAGGTCTTCTGTGCATAAAATTTCACCTGTTCATGGAGTAAAAGTTATAGCAAAGTATTTAAGTAGGACTCACAGAATGTGTGGAATTATCTACTGAGTTATTCACAAACATCTAGAATCATATCATCGATGCATACTCTTGTGTAATAATCTATACATCTTACAAATGAGGGTAATGTCGTATGTAGAAACAGCTATACTAGATAAGACGTGTAAATACAATCACACATATATCTTTAATATGTCTTATGGCTATACATAAAGTACAGCTTAACTTGAATGAGAGACCTTTAGTACAATTCATAACAAATGTTGTAATGATCAAGACAAAAGTCGCTAATGAAACACATAAAGGAATTATGGTATAGCGGTAACCGATCACGAGAGTACTTACTACGGGGAGATTCAGTAAATAGTATCTATGTTTCTCTTCCAGAATCCGTTTATTAAGTATTATACAGAGCTTACTAGGGATAGTGAGATGTGTATAGTTTACCGTTTACTAGAAGTAGATCTTTATCAGAATTATAGTTTTGGTATAGATCTGTAGTTGTTATGATAATTGCTGTACCTTTCTCATCTATATATTTTCGAAATATCTCCATAACTTTGTGTGCTGTATTGTCATCTAGGTTCGAGATAGGCTCATCACCTACAACTAGTATAGGGTCTTTGACAAGTGCTCTAGCTATAGCTATCCTCTGTTTTTCACCACCACTCAATTCATCTGGATATCTATACATCTTATCTTCTAAACCAAGGTATGCTAGAATATCGCTAACCTTTTTTCTTCTTTCGTTTCTTGGTATTCCTAGAAGTTTGAGTGGTAACTCAACATTATCTGCAACGCTTATCGATGGTATTAACTTGAACATTTGGTCTATGTAGCCTATGTATTTAAGTCTCAGAAAAGCTCTTTCACTTTCATTTATATCTGTTATATCTCTATTCATAAACTCTAGAGAACCTTCATCAGGTTTAATGAGAAGAGATATGATTTTAGCTAAAGTTGTTTTACCTACACCACTTCTACCTCTAACAACAACTAGTTCTCCAGCTTCTACAGCTAGATCTACATTATCTAAGATCTTTTCTCTTCCCATCCACTTAACTATAGACAATAATCTGATTATATACATAGTCTCTACCTCATTAACAATCCTAATACTGTTCTACAATCATAAACTCTATTCAATGTATTAATGTACATCACCATACTCTTTATGTTGTGTATCGTTAGAGATATTGCATATCCTTTATCGAAGTTATCTCTATAGAGAATAACTAGAGAATCTCTATAGCTTCTATTGGTGTAAAGGTAGTTGATTAGAGCAAGAGGATATACAGATCTTCTGCTACCCATAAAGTAGAATACTTTAGCATCTCCTAGAATCTTGGTGTTATCTATAGATGAGATATACATATAGTTTAAGCTATGTACTTCTGATTCTCTATAGATCCAGTAGAAAATAGTCCTATCTCTACCTAAAACAATGTTGTATACACTAATTACGTTCATCAACACAGTTATCGAAACTATGAAGAATATAAAGATCTTTAAAATACTGTTGCGAATTCTAGAGACAATGTATCCCATGAGAAACGAACTCATTAACGGAAGATAGTTTAGAATTCTGTGGAATATCTCCATAAGCTCTGGTCGACTGAAATATATATACATAATGTTTATAGAAAGTGCTGTAGCTATCCCCAAAACTAAGGCTCTATCTATATCCATTTCTTTAGGTAAGAAACAGAAAAGCGGTAGCGGTATAGCTAGAGGTACTATGTATGGAACAATATCGATTCTTTCAAAAGTTACTCCATAAGCCAGTGAATAGACAATGATAGCTACAGTCATGAATATGACTATAGAGGTTATAGAGAGAGTAGAGGTTTTTCCGATACCAAGTTGGATAACCAGAGCATAGCTTATATAGACAAATAATGTGTAGAATACATATAGAGCTATATCCTCAACAGCTATTCTATATCTAAAACCATATCCACCGTAAATAAAATAGTAAAGAGCGAACACTATTGCAAAAATACTTGAAGAAGATATAAATAGTTTGAATCCTTTCCATACATCTTCTCGTTTCTTCGGCTTTTCTACGATATAGTAGATCATTACTATAAGTATAGTGCTGATCATAAACTCTAGAGTTAGAAGCGATGTAAAGTGATGTGTAGTAGATATTGTTATGAAGAGAAGAAATAGAATAAAGTAAGTAGCGAAATCAATTCTTCTCCTCTCTATCGAGACAACCATAGTCAAAAGGATTAGATAGAGAAAAACATGGGCATAGACCTCTTTGAGTATAGATGACGAGAATAAGGCTAGAGATGGTGTAGATACATAGTACAACGTTATGGCAATGGCTACACCCTTACGAAGATTTACAGTATTCATTAAGAGGTATATAGAGAGTATCTGTATAGATGTTACAACTATCACATATAGGTAGCGATAGATTATCTCTACGTTTGTTCCAGTCACTAGCGAGTATATCGCTATAGATATAGGTAAACCTGGCCACCTATTGTTGTATCCATCAAAGTGATCATCCATCCATATACGTACTTCAGGATTCTCGACAATAGTTCTACTCACTTTTATCAAAGGCCATACATCTGTTGAAAAAGGCTGGTTATAGACTGTTGTAGGAGTGACTCTAAGTATTACGGCAAAAACTATGGTTGCTAAAAGAGCTATAGATGCTCTATATAGTTTCTTCTCTATATCCATGTATCTTCACCGTAGCAAGTCCAATGAGTGTGAAGAATAGTATGTATATTGATGTAGCTAGAAGGATATCCTTTGATATAGCTACCTTAAGTGGATAACCTACTATTGTTAGAGAAATAATGTTTGAGAGCATTTTAGTAGTTATTAACGATAGCTTTATTGATGTAGCTATAAATATGACTAGAACTATGGCTAGAGATATCTTTATCTTGATACTAGATACACCTTGCTCATACAGTATCTCAAGATTATGGCTATTCATTGTAGCAATTGATTGACCAATCATGTATAGACCTATAGACATTATGAAGGCTGTTGCAAAAGAGATGAGTATGTAGATATCTCTAGGTAAACCTAGTCTAGATACAAGCATTTCAGTCATATGCTCATATACATGAGGCCTGATTTCTCTACCAATATACTTTAAAGCTACAATAGCTCTCTCCATTAGAGACATTCTATCTCTATCTAGACCAAGTCTCTCAACAAAAACTAGATAATCTTCTCTCGAGCTAAACACTACAACAGCCATAGATACATAGCCTTTAGCTACACCTCTGATAGATTGTGCCAAACTTATCGAGGATAAGAGTTCATAATTATATGGATAACCAGCATCTATTATCCCTGAGACTCTTAGGATAAGGGGTATAGACAAGAAAGGAGATGAGAGTACTATAACATCTCCAACATGTATGTTAAGCTCTTCAGCAATATTTTTGCCTACCCATATGCAGTAAAAACAATGTCCATCTATATCTCTACCATCAATGATTCTATAGTCTGCAATAATCTTAAGATCTTTAGCTTCGATACCTCTAACAATTACAGCTCTAGAGTTATTGATATAGGCTATCACTAGGATTTGATAGAAAATGTATTCAACATCTTGAACATCCCTAAGCATGTTTCCGAGAACATCTGTAGATACAAGTGATGTGAAGGGAGCAAGAGCATAACTAGAGACCACTACTACAGGTTTTTCTCTAAATACCTCAGGATATACTATCACTTCATAGATGTTGTACAGAGACTGTAGATAACCTAAAACAGTTAGTAGAACTGTAGATATAATAAGCATGGATGTGAATATGAGAATACAGCTTTTAATGTTTATGAGTTTTAGTATCTCTATCAACCATCTCAAGACCTATCACCAGTTCTTCTAATAATTATTGCTACAGACAAGGTTACGACCAACAGATTTATTGCTATAGGTATCGCTAATGAACTAAATACAGGTAGAGAAACAGCAAACATATATATACCTAGGAGCTTCAAGATCCATAGACCTATATGTAGAGCTACAACACCTACTGAAACACCATAGAGTATACCTACACATGCTATAGATAGGACAGCTAGATAGAAGCATAGTTCTATAGATCCTCTATCTAGACCTATATTATAGAGTACCGATATCTCATCTCTATATAGGTTCCACACTCTATCTATAGCTAGATACATAGCTATGAGGTAAGGAGCTACAGTAAATATAGAGAGAAATCTTGCAATAGATTCTATACTTTTGCCAAGGTCTTCAACTATACCTTGTATTGAGTAGTTATAGTAGCCTCTACAGAAGTTAATGGTATGTCCATAACCATCTATATTATTTGTAATAGCTATATAGCCTAGATATTCATTGCCATCGTGTAAAGCTATAACAGTTCTATTGATACAATAACCCTCTATACATATAGTAATATCTGAATCTACATCTATGTCATAGAGTTCAGCTATACTTCGACCTATAGAGAGAAAATGCTTATAACCATTTCTTATCTGTTTAAGTATCTTGATACTCATGATCTCTTTATATGTATCGAGATTGTCTACAGAGTGTATCTGTATGGAGAAGCTCTTATTTTTATAAACAATATCCGCATAGAGAACACGAACCACTGCACAGTTGCTGTAATAAGTCATATCCACATAAACTGAAGTCTGTCTACTATAGAGATCTAGAATCAATTCAGTCTGTCTATATAGAGTCATTATAGAGCTAGAGAAAACTGTCACTATAGCTATCGGTAACGATATAGAGATTATAAAAAGAAGAAAGGCTTTACTACGCAAGAAAATAGCTAGCAACACTATGAATGTATGTACTAAAACTCTAAGACTGTTACCCATAATATCTAGCCAAATCCTCTTATACGATTACACTAAGATATAGACCCAATAAATAAACTAAAATGTCTCATAGATATAAAAACTCAATTAATTGATTCTAGAATGCATAGAAAATGATATAATCTGTATAAGATCTTATTCAGAGGCTGTAGTGGTTATGATCAAGAACAGAACTAGTGAATTGAGGGAATAAAATCCAGTAACAATGATTCATGTGTATACTTATTGTGTCATCTATCTGCAGTAATTTCTCTAGGTTACTGTTCTAGCGATTTCTTTTCATTTCTTCATAAGTAACTATACCTATGGCTACAGCTAGCACTATAAGTATCAAGAAGTAAGCCATTCCACTCCATGTATATATAGGTTTGTTCCAAAGATAGAAAGGTGAAGGAAAATCCCATGTGAAAAATCTTTCATTAGCAACTTCAGCAACTAGGTTTATCCATATATAGTTGGCTATAAGCATCACTATATATAGCTCTAGAACCAAGAGTATCCAGAAAACAGATCTTCTGGCTCTATTCATGTTCTTTATCTTCTCTATCTTTGTTAAAGCTGTTCTAGCTATAAAGACAAGAGTTATTATAAAACTGAGAAAAGCTGTAGCTATATACATCAAGTCTCCCCAGACTAGATAGAGAGCTGTATCAGGTTTTGGATCTACTCTATCTACACCCCTTATATTGGCTCTAAATATCTCGTACCAAATCCAGTTAGCAAGAAGAAGAACTGTGTACAGAGTTACAGCTATCACGAACCTAGACTTCGGCATACCCAAAGCTTTAGCTAGAAGTACTGTAAACACTAATAGAACTGTGTAGGATGAGAACACTATAACAGATATAACCAGATCTATCCAGAACCATGAAGGTGCATAAAATATGTAGAGAATAGATGGAACAAGTCTCTCCATATGAAGCCTCCAATCTATATTAAGTTTATAGATCTCCCACCACCAAACACATCCTGAAATAATAAGCATATGTGTAAACAAAGCTATAGATAAACCAATAAGGATATCTCTAACACTAACACCATCAGGAACACTATTCCCCATATCTCTTAACCATATTACCTATGTTTATGATCTAAATTAAATTTAGAGAGGCTATGCCTCTGATGATCGACTACATAGAATTGACTTAGAAACAAGTACTACACTCTACATGTAGTGTAAGTTATTTCGCTTAGTAGTCTATCCATAAGGCTCTTAAACTTAAGTACCTTCTAGGGATTGAGAGATATGATCTAGGTGTTTATTTATGGATCTAGATAAGGCTTCAGAAATAGCTAATGAGATAATAAAGTCTATATCTAGAGTAGTTGTGGGTAAAACAGTTCTATTGAAACATATACTATCAACACTTATTGCTGGTGGTCATGTGCTTATAGAGGGTCCACCTGGAACAGCAAAAACTTTGATAGCAAAGTGTATTGCTAAAGCTATTGGGGGTGTATTTACTCGTGTTCAAGGTAATCCAGATATATTGCCCACGGATCTAACTGGTTATTATATCTATGCTCTTGATGGAACTAGAAGATTTGTGAAAGGTCCTGTATTCACTAATATACTAATGTTCGATGAACTTAATAGAACGCCTACACGTGTACAATCAGCTCTTCTTCAAGCTATGGCTGAATTCCAGGTTACTGTAGATGGTGTTGTACATGATCTTATGAAACCGTTTCACGTTATAGCTACCGAGATTCCGATAGTGGAAGAGGTAGGGGTATATCCTCTAGCTCTCACTCTTCGAGATAGATTTTGGATTAGATGTGTATCGCCATACAATCCTGTAGAAGAAGAGATTGAAATGGTTAAAAAAGCTGATCAGCTGTATACTGTAGATGTTTCTGGTGTGGATAAAGTTGTTGGTATAGAAGAATATGTAGAGCTACAAACCTTTGTTTCTAGAGGTATATACGTAGATGAGAGAATAATCAGATACATAGCCGAGATAGCTAACTATATCAGAAACCACAAGTACAACAAACTTGGGTTAAGCCATAGAGGATCTATATACCTCTATAGAGTAGCAAAAGCTTTAGCACTTATGGATAAAAGAGACTATGTTATTCCAGACGACATAAAGGAGGTGGCTGTAGAAGTTCTTTCACATAGAATTATTTTATCTGAGGAAGCTGTAGCAGAAGGTGTGAAACCTGAAGACATAGTTAAAGAAGCTCTACAGAAAGTTGAGGTTCCTAAAGAATGAAGTTATAGTTCTCTATATAGGTATGAGGCATAGAGATGTTCACTATGGAGAACAGATATATTATTGTAGGCCTAGCTATTATCTCTGTATCCTCTCTATTCATTATCTATGGGGTATTGACCAACAACGACAGAGTTATGGGAGTATCGCTTTCCATACTAGTCGTAGGTGTTGTGTCAACAGCAGTTGGTATAACGTACAGAGAGCCATTAGGAGAAATGTTGGAGCACTATATCCATGATCTAGATCTATTCTATTCATCAATTCTAGAGGATGTAGGTATTGTGGGTAGTCACAAGATTAAGTTATGTCTAGAGGATAGGGTTATAGTATTTTCAGAAAGGATAATACCGTGTAGAAACATATCAGTAGGTGTAAATATGATTAATAGAGTTCCCTATATAGCTCTACCGATTACAAACATACTTGATTACATATCGAAAGTTGTTGGTGAATCTAGTGATGTAGTTGATGGATTTAGAAAGTTATTCGTAGATACATCGTACTTGTGTAGAGAAATATCTGTAACTAAGGAAAACAATATTATATCTATAGAGTTAAGTAAATTATCAGAAAAAGCTCTAGAGATGATGAAGACACCAGTAAACGTTATCAGAGTATATGTACTCACATTATTGGTACACCATTTTAGGAACGATGTAGAGATAGTTGATGAAATTGTTACAGCTGAGAGCTATAAAATTATTGCAAAGATTTTAGGTGAATGATGTGAATAGAGTTATAGTAAGTCTAATTGTTTATGTTCTCCTTACATCAATACTAACGATATTTCTTGTACTTGTCGGAGAATCTAGACCAGATGCCTATCTATCTGTTGCTATACTGATTTACTTCATATTCACAGCTATAGATAATTCGATAAGGAGTAGAGCAAAAACGTTAGCTGTAGATATAGCGTTATTAATGGTGTTCACAGCTATAGTACTCTTTAGGATACTAATGGTTTTAGAGATTATATAGTGATCCACATAGATCTCCGTATATACTTAAATAATTTATTAATGAGCTTAAGCATAGAGGGTTGATTAAAATACAGATGAGATCTAGAAAAAGAACAGCTAGGTATATCGCAATAATTTATACAGTTCTTCAGGTAGCTCTACTTCTAACACACATTAGCTATATTTATACACAATCTATAGAGTCTTTAAGTATAGATCCTGCTCCACTCTTTAAATTACTTCAAGATACTCTGTACAGTATATTGAGTAGCGAATACGGAAGAGCTGAAGCTTTATGTAGAGAAGCATTAGCATTATCTTTACCAATAGATATATATAGCATGCATAGAAAGACATATACCACATTAATGAACATTATAGATATTCTTACCGATATAGAGACAATGAAGTCAAAAGAATCAATAAATCAAACAAAACTATTAGACACTATATATAGACTCGAGATGATCAGATCAGATCTAGAAACCACTATAACAAACTATATCAATAAGCTTTCGAATATGTTCATAGATCAGGCACTTAGATACATAATGACCAGAAACACCATGGATATTATAGCTAATCTGGATACTAGATTGAGAGCAACCATAATGGATATTACTCAACTTTATCTACGTAGTGAATATGGTGAAGAGCTGTATATACATATAAATCACCCAGATATTGTTGAAGGTGGTAGTAGGTATACTGTGAACATATCTATAGTTACTAGAGCTCTTGTAGAGAATATAAACTTGACATTGATATCAATATACGGAGGTATTGTAAGTAGAGAGATATCAGAGATAATACCGGTAAACAGATTGATAGCTATAGAAATAGTTGCACCATCAGCTGAAGAGCTTCTGGCTAGAGGTGTAAATCCTTTAACGATTAAAGATGCTATTTTAATGGTTATAGCTAGAGCATCAGTAAAGAATAAGACTATAGGTGGCTACAAATTAGCTAATCTTTCAATAGTATATCAACGCCCAAACATACAGTTTATAGTACCAAACTATGTTTATCCAGATCAAGTGATAGATCTGCAAATAATATCTGGTGCCGATATTCCTTTAAACCTCTCGATATATCTCGATAGAATATCTAGTGACACATTCATTACAAATACAACTATAGATGTGGGGGAGAACAGGCTTTCTATAAAGATTCAGAATCTCTCTATAGGATACCATAGATTTATATTCGTAACAGAAGCTAGAGGAAAATACATACCTCTAGTACATAGTTCAATTTTCGCTGTTGTTAAGCATAGGGTATCGATTATTGCAGACATCAGCGAATTCAGCATAATACCTTTGACAAAACCCTTAATTAATCTGTACGTAGATTCACCAACTCTCTATAGTGTTAATATATATTTAGATGGTAAACTTATGGCAAGCTACAGACATATAGATAAACCTAGATTCTCTATCTCTATAGATATACCTCCAACAATTCTTTTCTGGAGATACAGCATATATATTGAGGTTAAACCTGAGGATCTTAACTACATACCCACAAGTGTTGAAGGATACATATACATAGTTAATTTACCAGTAACTGCTCTAACAGTACTTGTACTAGGGATAGCCTTGACATCGCCTTCGAGCTCGAGATATATCGCTATATCGCTGAGAACTCTTGGTTCAAGTGTAATAAAGGCTATCTCTAGATATGGTGAAGAGACAATAGTAATCGATATAGTTAGACCTAGATTCAGAAGAACTAAGTTAGGTAATCTCTATAGAGTATTCATAACATTGATATCTAGATATATAGAACCTCCAAAAAGTTCAGAAACTCTTAGAGAGTTCTACACAAGATTTGATAAAACTGTTGTAAAACCTATAAAGAGTTTTGTTAAAAAGTTTCTAGATATCTATGAAGAGGATCTATATTCAAACCACGATTTAGATGTATCTGAAGCTGAAAAAATTATCAAAAGGTTAAAAGATCTTGAAGATTGATAGAGAAGCTCTACTGATCATAGTTCTATCAATTCTAGTGACATCAATATCTATAATCATGAACATGCCTTCCACAACTCCATACAGTCCATATAACACGTATGGTGATGGATATTCAGAACTTCTATCTATTGCAGATAGAGCTATCGTAGTTAAGGGCATCAAAAATATTGAAAATAATTCTGTAGTGGTTCTACCTATAGCTAGAGGTATGGATAGAGCTAGATATGAATGGATTAAAGATGTATTGAATAGAGGTAACATTGTGGTTATCCTTGATGAGGTTGGCTACGTTAATGAGTTTATGGATTTTATAGGTATAAGAGCTAGAATTGAGAATACAAAAATACTTGATGAGGTAAATAAACTAAACTCAAGAGTATATCCATTAATAGCTCTAGAAATCAAAATCAATGATAGTGTGTATAGATACAAGGTAGCTATGTACAGACCATCACATATAGTTATAGATAATTCAACTAGTATATTTTCTAAAGGTACAACATCAGCATACGCTTATGCTGACATAGATAGTAATAACTATTATTCTCTAGGCGAAGAAATGGGTGTATATGTAACAATATGTTCTTTTAAAGTAGGTAAAGGAGAACTATGGCTTATATCTGATCTAGATTTATTTAGTAACAAAATGATCGATATAGAGAATGTAGATAACAGAAAGTTTCTAGAGACATTGGTAAAGTTCAAGATGATGTATATAGTTATTGATTACCTGGAGTTGAACTCTATAGACATTATCAAGTATGGTTATAACGCTATAATTCCTCTAAATTTACCTAAAAAACATATCTCTATAGGGTTGTCTATATACGTACTTCTTTTATCTATATTGGTAGTGATGCGTTATGCAGAAAGAAGAGGCTAAGCTTTATCAAGTTATAGACAGCTTTATTGTGCTCTATACTGTAGTATCTATACTTTATCTCACACTCGATTTAGGCACATACTTCATATCTATACCTTTGGTACCTATAGCTATATTTTTGGCTTATAGAAGGTTCAGATATCTCTTACCTATCTCTATATATGTAGCATTAATCTTTATGTCTATAGTAGATCATCAAGGAATATACTTATCGCTACCTCTAGCTATAGCTACACCCTTCTTGATGAGGACACCTGGTGCTGGAAAAAGAGGTTTACTAGGTCCTTCATCTGTTACTGTAGCTAGATATTCTCTTGTATCGCTATTTGCGGTCTTTATATACCCTCAAGTATCTATACCTATAGTTGTTGTTATATTGTCTACCTTTGGCTATATGTTCTATGGCTATGTAATTCTTTCAAAAGCTTACGTCAAAATTTTAACGTTGTCAGACACTGTTCCTATGGATAGAAAAGCTTCTATATCTATAGAAGTCTATACACCTATCAAATCATACATGATTATCGATCATAGCTTTGGCAGCAATGCATATGTTGTTAAAGGTAGATCGATAATATATCTCGAGTTTCCAGCTAAACATATTGGTAAAAATGTTGTAGATATATCTGTTTATTTTTTTGATGAGCTTGGGTTTGCAGGTAGGCACATAGCTAAATACAGTATAGAATATAAAGTCATTCCCATGGTTCAATACATTGTTGAAGCTGTAGAAAAAACATTTCTAAGGGTTCAAGATCTAGAGAGACTCTTATCTGATGTAGAGATATCTGTATACAGTTTAGATCTAGGAGCTATAGCAGTATCTATGAGTAGTAGAAAAGCTATGGATATTATTCGTGAGTACATACATAGAGTTAGACTATATCCCTATGCTCTAAAGATCGTTGAAAGATTTGCATCAGTTCTAGAAGAGTTATCACGTATGGTTGTTAGAGGTGATGATATTTTTAGAAGAAGTAGATGGGGCGAGTATATAGGTATTAGATACTATACAGCAGGAGATTCAATTAAACATATACACTGGAAGAAATCAATAAGCATAGGCATCATGATTGTTAAAGAATTTGGATCATCAGCTTATGAGAGGATATACAATGTTGCTGAAGAAGGACTTGAACCTATTATTATAACAGATCTATATGCTTCTAATGTTCTTGAACTCGACAGAATAGCGTTTAATTTAATTAAACTTTGTCTAGATATATTCAAGAGATCTCCTACAAGTAAGTGTACAGTTATTCTCGTAGTAGGAGATATTGTGATAAGTTTGAGGGGAAGAGTAGTAGATATTCTGTATAGACTGTATCGTACATTCAAGGGACTATCTATACAAACTCTATTCAATTACACCTCGATACGTAAAGTAGATGAAAAGTATGTTGAAGAGATTCTCGAGCTAGATAAAAAACCTAGGATATTCTCTATATACGTTTTAAGCAATACTATGTATGCTGATAAACTTGCAGAAGTTATACTTAGAGAAGGATGTATACCACCAAAACCCTTTACAGCTATATACAGTAGATCACTAGAGCTTAGATACGCTATAGCTAAATATATTCTCAGTAGATATGGATACATATATACACCTTTAGAGTTAGTACCAGAAGTAGTTATGCGGAAGAGATAAGGATAGAGACCTATGGATAGCGATAGACTCTACAAAATTGTTGTACTTATTCTTGTAGCTATAGCTCTAGCAACAACACTCTATATGGCTTACAGAGACTACCTATATGCATACATAAGATTGATGTTTACAGAAGACTATAGCTATCTAGTTGTTGCACTACCTATAGCCATAGGCGTTTTTCTGAAGTTGGTGTTAGATAGATTCAGTATTGAAGGTATAAACGTGTTTAGAGCTGTATCATCAATTATGTTTCTATCAACAGCTATAACATTCTACGTAATTGGGGAAGCAGTAACGGAAGTGCATATTGAGCTAAAGACGCTCTCTATAGTGTTTCTCTTATGGTCTTTTCTAGCTCTTTTTCTAAGATCTAGAAAATTGGTGATGGGAATTCTATCAATGATGTTGCTACTAGTACTTGTACCAATACCTAGACCTATTATGGATGGTTTATCATCTTTTTTCACAGATATTGTAGCAAGAACTGTGGCCCATATCACTTCTGCAAAACTTATAGAATCTAATGGAATGATAGTGCTTATCACAAAAGATCCAACTGGAATAGAAAGATCATTTGAGATAGCTCCAATATGTAGCGGTATAGTTTCGTTTCTATCATTACTCTCTATAGCGCCATTAGTCATATACCTATCCTCAACGTCTAGTGCATCTATTAGAAAGAGAGCTATGTATACTACTCTCTCTATTGTTTCTGCTATCCTCATAGTCTTTATAGGGAATATCTCTAGACTTGTCCTTATAATTGTAGTAACAAGGACTATAGGTTTTGAGAAAGCTCTAAAATTCTTCCATTACACACCATCTATTCTATATGTAGTTATAGCTACAGCTTTATCGCTATACATAATTTCGAAACTATCTAGACAGAAAGCTGTAGTGAAGCCGTACACAGTTAGCTATATAAAGCCGTCTATAGCTTTCTCAGGATCCATAGCCTTTCTTCTATTCATAGCCATAGTATTTAACGTACTAGCTCCAATGGCTTCAACAGTAACTTTAGCACAAACAACACCTTCTGTGATTAGTTTACCTAAACTTCTAGAAAACCCCACTACTATTGTACTAAATTCCACAGATATATTTCTATTTAAAGATGTACCTGAACCCAGACTTGGAACAGTATTAGGTATACCGATAATAAGGAGTATAGCATTCATGTACAACAACACGTTATTCTTAGGCTATATAGAGGTTGCTGATGTACCTACAAAATTCCATGGATGGTATGTATGTGTAACACTACAAGGATATAGAATTCATAGATCTTGGACAGAACTAGGTAATATTACGATAAACCATATGCTGATATCCAAATCAGGCAATATGATGCTGCTTAGCTACACAATCTACAGGTATATTCTTCAGGAAGGAACTACATACATAAGGTTATCAATAATGACACCGGTATCTGACGACTATTCGGAACAAGTGCAGATGGCTAGAGATATTCTAGGTAATGTTAGATCTATTGAGATACCTAGATCGAGAACCACCTATGTACTAGATTTATCGATGACCATAACAAACATTAGTGTTGTCATAGGGTTCGCGCTTCTGATCTTACACCATCTTGGTAAATATCTACAAAAGCTATATATTCGTAGACCTCGTGAGAAAGAAGGTTTGAATCTATAGATTCATTATATTGGTTTTGGTGAATGTATATTGTGTATAGATTCATCATTAATTAAGTCGAGAAGCATGGTTATGGCACTAATGGTATTAGTTCTTGCTATTTCTATCTCCGGTAGTTGTATCTCTACATACTCGGATAGCGGTATATTTGAAGAATTCTTAAAGCTCTATATCGAGGTAGCTGATCTAGCTAGAAAAGGTATTGATGTTTCATATATAGTTTGTAAGCTTAAGGAGGTTCATGAAGCTATACAGAACAATAGAACAGAATATGCCAAGCTTTTGCTCTTAAACTTAAGTACAGAAGTTGAGTATCTTAGGGAAAGAGCACCTACTATCGTTATGTACAAGAATATTGCTAAAATGTCTATGGTTGTAGCTATAGCTTCTATACCCCTAATTCTCTATATAGTGTTTCCCAGATTGTACATCTATGTATGGTTTAAAGCTAGAAGAAGATGGGTGGTTAAAACTGAATCTACTAGATGAAGAAGTTTTAGCAGTTATTCTAGCTATAACTGTTGTGGGTTCAGCTATAGCTATAGCACAGGTATTGAGACCAGAGATAGTGGAACCGTTTCAAGCTCTTGGTATACTAAATGAGGAGATGAAGATAGGTGAGTATCCAACAAAAGTTTATCCAGGTCAGAATCTAGAGCTTTATGTATATGTATATAATCATAAAGCTTATCCAGCACTAGTGCAGGTAAGGTATAAGATAGGAAATAGAGAAACATTACCAACAAATACTTCACCAAGTTCTCAACCTACGATAAAGGTATACGAATTTCTTGTTGATGTTAAAGAGAATGTGACTAAAAAGGTGGAGATACCGATAACTATTGATAGAAATACTGATGTAGATGAAATAGCGTTAATCTTTGAGCTATGGGTATATGATATAGATAGAAAGGAATGGGTGTACACAGGTATTTGGAACCACCTATATGTAAGGATAGTTAAGGTGCAAATACCATGAAGAACAGGTCATCACAAAATAAGACGTTAGAAGAATATGTAGAAGAGCTATATGCTAAAACAAGAAGAGGGAGGTTCAACATTTTGAAGAACATCTATAACGATATAGCATCAGGCAAAATAGTTTTAATGGATCCAGCTCCCCCTAGAGATTTTGTAGAGTATTTATTAAGACCAGACTATGCGCTATGGTTATGGACAACAATAACATTAACAGCAGCTACAATAATAACAGTTGCGTTATCACCTATTGCTTTATGGATAATATATCTGAGATATATCTTAGGATCTATATCTGTTCTCTTCTTACCTGGATACGTATTGATAGAGGCTCTGTATCCGAAAGAACAAGATCTTTCTTCACTAGAGAGACTAGCATTATCTATAGGGTTATCATTAGCAGTAGTTCCATTAATAGGTCTTCTATTGAACTATACACCGTGGGGAATAAGACTGGAATCGGTATTGATATCGTTAACAATATTCATAGCAATAATGGCTATAGTAGCTAGCTACAGAAAATATCAAATACTGAAGAAACGAGTTTGAGATAATATGTAATGATTTATTGTTTTATATTAATAAGTTTGTTGTAAAAGATGTAGATGTCTATATCGTATTCCATATATCTGTGTATGATGTAGGTAGGGTCAAAATATATGAAAGAATCTATTTAACATGATTTCTGGTTTTAAATGCTTAAAGATTTTATCTAAAGTATGTTTATGGGAAGAGTCGTGCACAACGATAAACCTCTGCTTAAAAAAGTTGTTGAAAAGATCTTGGGTAGCGAGTATGTTGAAAAGATTTGGAAACGTATTGAGATTGTAGGTGATATAGCTGTTATTAGAAAACCTTTTGATCTTTCTCCAGATATTTTTAAAGCTATTGGAGAAGAGCTTTTGAATCAGCTCCCCTATATCAAATCTGTTTGGCTTGCGGTTTCTCCTGTTCATGGTGCTGAAAGAATTAGAGAGTACATACATTTAGCTGGTGAAGCAAGAAGTGAGACAGTATATAAAGAATATGGATGTATCTTTAGGCTAGATATAACTAAAGTCTATTTCTCTCCAGTTCTTAGCTACGATCATATGAGGATAGCTAGACAAGTAAAGAAGGGTGAGAAGGTTCTCAATATGTTTGCAGGCTTTGGTCCATATAGCGTAATTCTATCTAAGTATGCTCAGCCAAGCTATGTCCTATCAATAGATATAAACGATTATGCAGCTAGATACATTAGGATAAATATCGAATTAAATAAGGTACCGATATTCAACGAGGTTATACATGGAGATTCACTACTTATAGTACCTGCTTTGAAAGAGAAATTTGATAGAATCCTGATGCCTTATCCAGATATGTTTGAAGAAGCTATAGATGTTGCAATTAAAGCTGTTAAAGATTATGGCTATATACATCCACATCTATTTATTGAGGCAGAAAACAAGAGACAAGCATTTATGAAAGCTGTAGAGAAAGTTGTAGAGAGAATTAGCTCCACTAATATATCTATAGAAGTTGTTGGGGGACATGTAATTAGAGGTGTATCTCCAAGAAAGTATCATGTTGCAGTAGACATTGTTGTTAAGAAGAGCGGTAAACTATAACTGAGTATTCATAGAAAGGATATGGCTATTTAGAATCAGTAGTACAGTAGCATAGAAAACTTATTGACTAGAAGACTTTTCATCCTCTTTGATGCTCTGTCCATTGAATTCTATGTATTTTCTTAATAGAGGTGAGTACTTAATTACATCTAGAGCTGTTTTTAAGTGTTTATTGAATAGAAGATTGTAGATATTTTTATGCTTCATTATTATTGATGTACTACAGTTCACTATCTTCATTATCGATGTAAGGGACATAGGATCTGATACAAAATCTTCTAGACATTCTCTAAAATATGGATTTTCAACTATAGCTAGCTTGAGTAGTGTAACTATGTTTATCCTGAGGACAACTCTTTCATTGTACATACCCTCAAGATATATCCTAAGTACGTGACTTCTAGGCACCATTGTACATTTTATATAGTTACAGTCTAGAGCATCTACATAGATATCGCTATTCTCAATTCTATATATTTCCTCTATATCATGACTTAAATAAAGCTTAAATAAACCAAATCTACTCCTAAAAATCACAACTTCATTATATCTAGAAATAATGTAGTCAATAATTTTCCAGAAGCTGAGTTTCTTAGGATACTTATCTATTCCGTATTTATCGAGAAGACCTGAGGTTATAATTGGTGGATCCATACAGTGTAAATCATATCTAAGACAGTTGAGAACCTGCTCATATATGGATTGAATAATTATGATGATAGCGTCAAGCATCTTCATACTACACACAATAAATTATCTATAGCTCTGACTTTAAATACCAATAGTATCATTAAATCAGGACCATTACAATATTCTAAATTAATCCAAAATTATACTTAATTTAATTTTCATTTGAGTGCTATTAAGGGTACACATATATAGTTTCAATATTATCAGAAGGACTAAACATACGTTAGGCTCTAGGTTTAGCTATCCCATTGTCGGGGATTATTATGTCTAGCAGAAGTAGTGTTGGTGTAGTTATTGCATTGATTAGATTGTTTCTAGGGAATAGGCTTGTGAGAAACCTACTAAGATATGCTACTAATAGCACTATGTGTTATGTAGATGGTGTAGCTGAAAAACGTAGCTATATACATTACGCATTATCTAGATACATAGGCTCTAAAGTTTTATGCCCCATAGCATCGAGATTTACTATAGACTTTATGTATATGCTCATTGATGTTGGTATAAAGATTCTTGGAGGCAATCGTAGAGAAATTGCTGAAATGCTTAGTGATCCAGCTGTTAGAAGAGGTGTAGAATGTGTTATGAAAGGAATAGCAGAGTATGGTGTAACAATTCCACAGATTCTTCCAGCACCTTTTCTAGTTGTATGGAATTTCACAAACATCTGCAATCTCCGATGTATACATTGTTATCAAAATGCAGGAAGAAATATGGAAGATGAGCTCACACTTTCTGAGAAACTAGCACTAGTAGATCATCTCGATAAAGCTGGTGTAGCTGCTGTTGCACTAAGTGGTGGTGAACCAACACTTCATCCAGATTATCTAACCATAGTTAAAGCACTTGCTCGGAAAGGTATATATGTAGCTATAGCTACAAATGGCTGGAGATATGCAGATATAGATGAACTTAAGAAAGCTGCTGAAGCAGGTTTACGGTATGTAGAAGTATCGATAGATTCTGCTTATCAAAGTAAACATGATAGATTTAGAGGTCTCGAAGGTTCATGGAATAGAGGTGTAAAAGCTCTAGAAAATGCTGTTAAACTTGGAATAAGTAGTGCTATGGCTGTAACAATAACGAAACTCAATATAAATGAAGTAGATGAAATCCTTGATTTAGCTCAAAACATAGGTGTAAATAGAGTAATATTCTTCAACTATATACCGGTTGGGAGAGGTAAAGAAGCTTCAAATCTCGATCTCAATCCAATTGAGAGAGAAGACTTTATGAAGAAGATATATAGAGAGATGAAGAAGAGAAAAATCGAAATATACATAACGGCACCTCAATACGCTAGAGTAGTTCTCCAAATTAGTGGAGGTAAAGAGATAGCACCAACACACTATGCTATCCGTGGCGATATAGTTACAAAATCTTTAGCAGAATTCATAGGTGGCTGTGGAGCTGGAAGAATATATGCAGCTATACAACCAAATGGGGATGTATCTCCATGCGTATTTATGCCTATAGCTCTAGGAAATATTAAGTACATAAGCTTTGAACGTATATGGAGAACAAACAAATTGCTCAAAATGCTAAGAAATAGAGAGAATCTTGGGCTGCCTTGTAGAATCTGTTCCTATAGATGTATTTGTGGAGGTTGTAGAGCTAGAGCATATGTGTATTTCGGAGATCCTTTGGCTCCAGATCCAGGATGCATCAATACTCTGTATACAAGGATTATCTAAATAGTCATGAACTATACATAAATCATTTTAGGTAAAGAAACTATCTAGGCAATCTATACCGAGATAGGTTTAGTTGAATATAGCTCAATCGTTTTCTTTAGATATTTTCACAATAGATCTATGCACAGTAGCTGTATATCTATCAACATCAGCTACATTATTGAGTTCATCTCTATGATTCTTGTGAAACACCTACATTAGAGCTAAAGGGTCATTAGATTGTTAATTCATATATTTTGCTTGGATTAAGCATAATCTCTGTCCCTATTAAGAAAGCTTTTGCACCAGCGTTCTTTAGATAATCTATATCTTTTCTACTCTTTATACCACTTTCAGCTACTTTAGTTACTTTATTGGGTATCTTTTCGAGAACTTTGTATGCTTTTGATAGATCTATCTCAAATGTTGTCAGATTTCTGGAGTTTACACCAATCATTGGAAAGCCCATGCTAACAACATGTTCAGCTTCATCTTCGTTATGAACTTCTATGAGAACTTCTAGATTGAAGCTTCTTGCAGCTTCATATAGTGCATCTAGTTCTCTATCGGTAAGTATTGATGCTATTAACAGAATGGCGTCAGCACCTATATTGTGTGCTGTTTCTATTTGGCTATAAGATACCACTATATCCTTCATCAATATGGGTAAATTAGTTATGGATGCTATAGATATGAGATAGTTGTAAGAGCCTCCAAAGTAAAGTTCTTCAGTAAGTACACTCATCCCTACAACATGTTTCTCTACATGTTTTACATAATCTATGGGATCTCTAACTATATTTAATCCTGAGGGAGATCTCATCTTGAATTCAGCTATTATTGCTATACGATCTCTACGGTGCATCTCCTCTATTCTATCCCTAAGGCTATAAAAATTACGAAACCTGCTTATTCTGAGTACCGGTCTCAAGCTATTATATCTAACAACATTTTCAAGCCATCCCTTAATGTTCTTCGGCATAAAGCTACACCATATCTATGAAATTCTTCAGTATCTGTTTACCATACTCTGTACCTATGCTTTCTGGATGGAATTGAAGACCATATATCGGATATTCTACGTGATGTATAGCCATAATCTCTCCATCATTTAGAGATATAGCATCTACAATAATCTCCTTAGACACATCATCTATAACTAAGCTGTTGTATCTAGTTGCCCTGATTATCTTTGGAATACCTTTAAATAGTGTGTCATCATTTAGTATCTTTATAGTATCTATTTTTCCATGCATAACTGTTCTAGCTCTTCTTATTTTTGCTCCAAATGCGTAACCTATTACTTGATGTCCGAGACATATACCGAGGATAGGTATAGATTTACCATATCTCTTTACAATATCTAGAGATATACCTATATCCTCTCTTTTCTCGGGAGTTCCAGGACCTGGCGAGATTATTATTTTATCTGGATTCATTCTATCTATAGCTGATAGAGATATCTCGTCATTTCTTACAACAATAGCTATAGCACCTAGTTCACTAACTATTTGAGCTATATTGTATACGAAACTATCATAGTTATCTATTATGAGAATAAGCACCAACACCATCACCTCTCGATAACGCCTAGAGCCACTTTTAATGCAGCAAGCTTATGTTCTGTTTCTTCATATTCCATTCTAGGTTTAGAATCATATACAATACCTGCTCCAGCTTGTATTCTTACAAGATCTTTATATATAAAGGCAGATCTAATAGCTATAGCCATTACAGCTTCACCAGAAGATGTAAAGAATCCTACAGCTCCAGCATAAGGACCTCTCTTGTATTCTTCTAATTCTTCTATCAACTTCATTGCAAAAGGCTTTGGGGCACCACTTACAGTTCCTGCAGGTAGTAATGCCTTCATCAAATCTATAGCATCATATCTCTTTTTTACAATACCTACAACCTTCGAAACCATGTGTTGCACATGGCTGTACTTCTCTATATACATAAGTTTCTCGACCTTTACTGTACCGGATACACATACTTTCCCAAGATCATTTCTAGCTAGATCCACAAGCATCAGATGTTCAGCTCTATCTTTTTCTGATTTAAGAAGCTCTTCCTCAAACACCTTATCTTCATCGACATTTCTTCCTCTGGGTCTTGTACCAGCTATCGGATAGGTTTCAACAATACCTCTTCTATACGAATAGAGAAGTTCTGGACTAGCACCTAACACGATTCTTTTGCCAAATTTTATGAAGTATGTGTAGGGTGATGGATTTATCTCTCTAAGATTTAGATAAAGATCAACAACATCGCCTCTATAGGTATATCTCTGAAATCTCGATAAAACAACTTGAAAAACATAGCCATTCTTAATGTATTTGAGGACTTCTTCAACAGATTCTTCAAATCTTTTACCATCTAGCGAAGAATCATAGAATTCGACTCTCACATTTCCTCTACTGTATCTATCTCTGCATTTCTCTAGTCGATGTGGATCTCCATCAATATAGATAGATCCTTTACTGTAATCATATATGGCTATATTCATAGGCTCGAAGAACTCTACATAATCCCATTCCTCTGGATAAGGACGAAGATCTGGTATCTTCTCCCACAACCTTACAGCATCGTATCCTACATATCCTATCAAACCTATATCTAATGGATACATGTGATTACGTATCTTAACTTTCTTTAGGCTTGTTCTAAGTTCGTCAAGAACATCTTCATGACTTCCTTTCACAATGTTCTTAACCCCCCATACAATAACGCTATAGCTTTTTTGAGCAAGATTCTCATATACGGCAAAGACCTCTTCTTCTCCGTTTATGCACTTTATAGCATCTTCGATATTAGGCATATGCTTCATACTTATTTTCTCCATGTATATACAACCTCTTTGAGCTTTCTAATCTTCTCTAAATCTTTTTTCTTAGGATGAATCTCAACACCGCTAGAAACATCTATCCATCCAGGTTCTAGCTCTAGGAATTCATGTACATTCTCTAAGGTGATGCCCCCAGCTACTCCAGCATCTCTATGGTAATCAAGAAGAATTCTCAGTACCTTAGGATTGCTTGGCATACCTTTTGTTGGTGAATCAAATAGTATTAGACTAAAGTACCTCTGTACCTTCTTCAAATAGTCTAGATAGTCTAGTGATGCAGGTACATATAGTATAAACTTCTTTGTATTGTATGTTGATAGAGTCTCAATTTCGTTATCTTTCAGGATTCTGTGTATCTGTATATAATCTGCATAGCTATTAACTAATGTCTCTATAGCTCCATGTACTTTAACACTAACGATGGGTGTTGAAACCATATTCTTTAGTTTAGCTACAAACTCTTCTGATACGTATCTAGGGCTTACAGGATCTGTTACAACACCTATGAAGTCTACACCTATTCTATCTATCTCTAAAGCATCATCTAGATTAGCTACACCACATATCTTCAGCTTTATCCTCATAGAATTTTCACCAATAGAGATCTAAATCTATCTATATCGCCATTAACTTGAAGTAATGTTTCTATTCTATCTATTAACTTCAATAGAAGATTCTCAGCATACTCAAAACCATCCTTAAAGTCCTTAACAATATCTGCTACATATAATGCTAAAGCCGTATTCATTCCTATAAAGACTTTAGCATCTCTATCTAGACCTTTAGCAGCTCTCAAGATCCTGGTAGCAGAATCTTCAACACCAGAGACTGTTAGTCGTGTTATAGGTATATTTTTTACTCCAAAGTCCTCGGGTTGTAGTGTATAGTATTCAATTCTAGATCCTTTAACCTCATATACATGTGTTAAACCTGAAGGACTTACTTCATCAATACCGGGTTCGCCATGTATAACAAGTACTTTCTCAAAATCTAGACGAGCAGCAGCTTCAGCTATAACATGAGCAAAAGATTTTGAGAATACACCAATGACTTGTTTCTTGGTTCCTCCAGGATTTGTTAAAGGACCTAACACATTGAATATTGTTCTTATCCCTAGCATCTTTCGTATTGATGCAACTCTCTTCATGGCTGGATGGTATAGAGGTGCAAATAAGAATACAAAACCAGTCTTACTTATCAGTTCTATCGCTCTATCAGGCTCTATCTCTATCCTATAACCAAGAAACTCTAAGAGATCTGCTGAACCGCTCCTACCGCTTACAGCCCTATTACCATGTTTAGCGACGGGATATACAATTGATGTAAGTATTGCTGAAGCCGTACTAACATTTAATGTTCCAATACCATCTCCACCTGTTCCAACAACATCTATAGCATAGCTACAAGGTATCTTTAGAGACTTCATCCTCATAGCTTTAGCAAAACCAACAATTTCATCAACAGATTCTCCTCTAATCCTTAGAGCTACAAGAAGAGCTGAAACAATAATATCCGGTATTTCTCCATCCATAATACTTAGCGCTATAGACATAGAATCTTCTTCACTCAGTTTCTCTCCATTAACAAGCTTACTCAGAACAACTCTATAATCCATCCAATACACCTCTAACAGTTTCAATAATTTTTAATGCCTGATTTACCTCACTATTCTCTAAAGCTTCAACAATAACTGTGCCGATGGCAACACCATCAGCACCAGCTCTCAAAACATTAGCTATATCGTTTATCGATAAACCAAATCCGACAACAAGAGTATTGTTGACAAGCCTCCTAGCTCTTTTGACTAAAGCAACAGGATCTATGGGTATTGGTATACCTGTAGCAGGTCTTAAACCATAGTATAGAAATGGGTGAGTCAATAGAGATACTTCTGCTACAAGTTTATCAGGCATAGAGGGAGAGACAAATAGTGTTACATTTAGTCCACGATCTTTAACCTCTTTGACTATATCTTGGTACCTATCGACATAGTCTATGAGTAGATCTGGAAAGAGAACATAATCTATCTCAATTGTGTGTAGATTTTCTACAAACATCCCAAGATTCTCTATATAATCATCGAGATACGTCAAAACTATTAGGGGTAGATCTATATTCTTTCGAACAGTTTTGAGTACTTCCCATACATCTATACCAAAACTTTTAACATGACTATAGCTTCTCCTTATTACTGGACCATCGTATTTGGCGAATCTAGGTGGAATCCCTATCTCAAAGAAGTCGACTCCTCTATTTCTCGCTTCCTTTAAGAACAATAGGAATCTATCTATTGATGGAAATCCCAATGTATTATAGACTACTAGATACTTACCCATAAATTCACCTCTAGATCTTTGTCAAGTCTATTTCTTTCCGTATCTAATCATCATAGATCTATAGTTCTCTATATCTAATAGTCCATGACCACTCATATTGAATAGTATGACTGGTTTTTCATTTCTTTTCTTTGCTTCTAAAGCAATATCTATAACTACCTTAACAGCGTGAGCTGATTCTGGTGCAGGTATTATTCCCTGTGTTTCTGCAAAGATTCTGGCTGCTCTATAGACCTCTCTTTCACTAACCTCAGTACATTCGATAACGCCTTCTCTAGCTAGTAAGCTTAAGCTTGGCGCTAATCCATGGTACCTCAATCCACCAGAATAGATGGGTGGTGGTATGAAGTCTTTGCCTAATGTGATCATTTTCAGAAGAGGTAGAATTCCAGCAGTATCTGGATAATCATATGTATATACACCTTTACTAAACTTGGGTACTTCTGCTGAAGCTACAGCAATAAACCTCTTACCATTGTTTCTAAGCCCTATATATGGATATGCTAATCCACCGAAATTACTTCCACCACCCACACAAGCTACAATTACATCAGGTTCTTCACCTATAATCTCCATCTGTTTAATAGTCTCTAAACCTATAACGCTTTGATGAAGTAGAACAACATCTAGAACACTACCTATAACGTATCTATATCCATGATTAAGTGTATACTCTATAGCCTCACTTATAGCTATCCCAAGAGATCCAGGATTCTCTGGATCTCTACTAAGTATCTCTCTACCAAAATTCGTTAATTTTGATGGACTAGGAATCACTTCTGCTCCATAGAACTCCATGAGGGCTCTTCTACTAGGTTTATGTTCATAACTAACTCTAACCATAAATACAATAGACAGGATTCTATATAGAGATGCAGCTAATGCAACAGCAGAACCCCATTGACCTGCACCAGTTTCTGTTACAACTCTTTCAACACCTTCGATATATGCATAATACACTTGCGGTATAGCTGTATTGACTTTATGGGAACCTGTAGGTAAAGCACCTTCATATTTAAAGTATATCTTAGCTGGTGTATCTAGATATCTCTCTAATCCTATAGCTCTATAGAGAGGTGTAGGTCTACCAACAATTCTGTATTTCTCTAGAACATCTTCAGGAATCTTTATGTATCGCTCAATTGTAAACTGCTGCTTTAAGATCTCTCTAGGCACGATTCTTTGAAGCAATTCTATTCTTGAAGAACCATTTTCTGGATCCATTGGTGGTGGTAATGGTTTAGGTAAATCTGGTATAATGTTATACCAATAGCTAGGTAGAATTTCATCTAGATATCTTTTAGGTATGTTTACCATTGGCTCATATCAATCCCCAACCACTGCTCTCTATATCTCTACCCCTATTAAAGCTTTATGTATAATGTTTATGTATAATGTTCAGTTTCCAGAGATTCTTCATCTATTCTTCAGTCTGGTCTAGGAATCATCACTCTGTACTTAGTAAGTATTACATCAGAATAAAAATGTTTAGACTTAATCTAGATTGCTTAAATGTTTAGTTAAAAGTATTGATTTAATCTACTCTACACAGATATAATACTTTTAGCTAGATAGATCCTCTGAAACTACTTCTGCAAGCTTCTTGCCGGATAAAAGCATAGAGCTAAATATGGGACCCATTCTCGGTAATCCGTATAATGATGCAACAGACATGCCAGAAACATATAGCCCTGGTATAACTCTTCCAGTCTTCTCTACAACAACTTTTTCCGATATTTCTGAATAAGCAGATTTCTCTCCGTATAGAGTTATATTTGCTTCAGGTAGTTTTTTAGCAACTATTTGTAGAACTTCTGCTTCATGACCAGTAGCATCTACAACAGCTCTAGATCTTATGAATAGAGGATCCACATGTAGACCAGACATAATTACAGCACCCCACTGAATAACAACACCTTCTATTCTGATAGGGTTAGGTCTATATATGACATCCTCTACATGAACTCCCTGGATTATTTTTGCACCTGCATCAATAGCACCAACAGCTAGTTTAGCCATAAGCTCTGAAGCATCTATAACGTAGAGGTCTTCTTCTTCATCTCTATAGAATTTTATATTGAAATCCTTTAGTATTGATAAAACCGAACTATCTACAACAACTTTATGGAAAAGCATACCACCACCACCAATTCCACCACCAAAGCTAAGTCTACGTTCAAGAACTAGAACCCGTAGACCTTTATCAGCCAAATATTTAGCGGCAGTCATACCTGAAGGACCTGCACCCACTATAACGACATCGGTATCACTCAAATCTAGCCATTCCTTCATTGTATTTCTAACTATAGCTCTAGTTATCCTTACTTCAAGAGATTTAGAGATAGACATAGATTCAACCCAATGCCTCATCTAGGATTCGATACAACACTTAACAAAGCTTGAAGATAATAACCCTAACTCATATAACAGAACTGGAGGATAAACTCAATCAAGACACGGTAATAATGCAGAAGCTGTAGATATGAGGAATGAAAAATTAGTTGATTAAGAGAGCTCTTCCTCAGTTTTCCTCCTTTTTACAGCTCTATCGAATACTATCCAATTGCGATACCATTCATCATTCTCTTTTTTAAGAAGTTCAAGAACCATCTTTGTAAGCTCTTTAGCGCTAATCTCTTCTCTGCCCTCAGATATAAGTTTAGCTGTAACAAGTGTAGCAATTTTCCGAGCAGCATCTAAGGTAGCGCCAGCCTTTAAGCAAGAAACAACAATTTTTTCATATACATATGGCTCTTTACTACCATCTCTCTTAATAACAAGTATCTGCGGCATCCATACAATCAATTTCTCTACCCTACCCTGTGTAGAAATACCTAGAAGAGAATATAAATATTTATCAGAATAGAATACGTAGTGCATGGAACGCTATAAGGTATTGCACCATAATTAAGATCCTATAGTGTTAATTTAAGAGTTCTATGCTTGCACTAATCACGTCGTGTAGCTGATAAAGTAATAGGCATCAAACACATTGATAGTTTATAGCTATTTCTATGTTCAACACATCTTCAACTTACTCAACCTTGAGGCAAGATGACACTTTCTTACCTAGATGGAACAACATTATTGAGATAGGGTCTCCGATACTGGTATCCAAGATCGAGATATAGTTGAAAAATGTTAGTAAGATTATGGTATTTTCCAAATATGATGCTCTATTTGGTGAGTATAGATTCGAATAACTCTTTATCTACTTCATCTGCCATTGGTATACCAGTCACTTTTGCAGCTCTTTCCGTTAATGAGGCTAGATCCGATCTATCTAGTAAATCTAATCGATACTTTCTCTGACCAACCATGAGAATCTTTATACCTGTTGCAATTTTCGAGAAGTAGGTGTAAAGCCCAATAGCACCTGTCTCTATTAATCTCTCTATGTTTTGTGCGCCATATCTTCCTACAAGTTCATATATTGATACAAAGAATGATTCTGGTTTAGATCCGTATTTCTCAACAAAATTCTGTGGAAGTGCATTTTTCTTAGAGAGCTCTATGAAGTATCTAGATTTCATAACAGCAAGTATTGGTGCTCTAGCCATTGCTATAGCCTTTACATAGGGCTTGTCTCCGAAATTACTCATTGCTATAGCTTTAACTATTTGATGTTCATTAGAGAACCCTCCAGCCATAGCTATGTCTGGTATATGCATACCCTTCTTCTTCATTATCTCACAGGCCTTCAATACCCATGCCTCTAGATAGATTGTTGGTACACCGCTTTCATTCATCATGGGTACCGGAGACATACCTGTTCCACCTCCAGCGCCATCAAATGTAATGGCATCTGCTTTAGCTTCTGCTGCAAGTTTCATTACGAATGCAACGTCTATAGGTCTATAGCATCCCGTCTTTATCCATATCTTTTTGACCCCCATAGATCTTAATAGATCTATTCTCTCTAAGAAGTGTTGAGGATCTGGTTTACCTATCCTGCTATGTCTTTCAAAACTCTTCACTATACCTAACTTGAATGCTTCTTGAACATTCTTATCTTCAGGATCAGGAATAACTATGTATCCTCTTTTCTTTAGCTCTATAGCTCTCTCAAGATCTCTTACTCTCACTTCGCCACCTATGGATTTAGCTCCCTGCCCAAACTTCTTCTCTATGATATTTACCTCTAGCTTTGATGCAGCATATATGTCTACACCCATTGTCTCATCTTCTATATTGTTCTGGACAGCTATATCACCGTACTTTCCATCCCAAAACTCTCTATATGTTTTAACTCTGAACTCTAGATCCTTAGAATATATCACCTGATTGTTAGAGAATATAGCTTCCTTATCCATTCCACAAACATTTTCGCCTACAACAATAGCTGTACCAGATATAGCGGCACCTATAGCAAGTCCTTCCCAATTCTTTTTAGCTACATCAGTAGAGCCTAGAGCTGCAATGAACACAGGTAGCTTGAGATTTACGTTACCATAGCTGGTAGACACATCAGCTTTCTCGAAAATCATTTCCTCTGGAATAGGCTCAATACCAAAGACTTCTGAGAGTCTTGGTATAAGCTGTAGATCAGACCAATCGAGTCCAAAGTCTTTATTGGCTGCAGCTGTACTTAATCCAAATTCTTCTGGCTCAGGATATAGAACTTCTCTTCCTCTAATAGCTGATTTACCTACTTCACATAGTATAGGGCAATTATATACACATAGTGCACAAAGACCGCTCAAAGGAGTTATATCTGGAACTCTTGTTCTAGTGCCGGATAACACACTACTGTTTTCTGTTGGTAATTTCTTTTCCGGCATATTTTTCACATAAACTTTGGCGTTAAGGTTACATTTAAAAATTTTTATGATCTTTAAACAAGAATATACATGTTATAAAATTAATAAATTGAACCAGTTACTTGTTGTTCAGTAGATAAGTTTCTGAAAGATATTGATAAGATATAACACTAATTCAAAACTACCTATTCTTCCTAGGTACTGAAGCTAGAACTAGACTACTGTACAGCTGTTGGGTATGGTATTAGTGATAATAATTACTGGATGTTTAATTCTAATTTTAACATTTATGTATATATAAATCCTATAAATCCAGGTTATAATAGTCCAATGTGGTGATTTGGATGCCTAAGGTAGCTGTTATCATGGGTAGTAAGAGTGATTGGGAGTATATGAAGGAAGCTGTAGAGCTACTTAAACAGTTCGATATAGAGGTTGTGGTAAAGGTTCTTTCAGCACATAGAACACCTGAAGCTACATTTGATTTTGCTAAAAATGCTGCTGAAAATGGTGTAGAGGTTATAATCGCTGGTGCAGGTGGAGCAGCTCATTTGCCTGGAGTGGTTGCAGCTTTAACGCATCTACCTGTGATAGGAGTACCTATACCTTCAAAACATCTAAATGGACTAGATTCACTCTTATCTATTGTTCAAATGCCTCCTGGTGTACCAGTAGCAACAGTTGGTATAGGTGGTGCAAAGAATGCAGCACTTCTTGCTCTACGTATACTTAGTCTAAAGTATCCCGAGATTGTAGCGAAACTTAAGAGATATGTAGAAGATATGAAGAAGGAGGTTCTGTCTATAAAGCTTGAATAGATCGTCTAGAATATAAAGCACTATGTGTCTAAAAATATTTAATCAACATCATTTTAATTCTATTAGTATATGTTACGGATACAATGTCACGTAGCTTCATGTTGTAGATAGTTCCTGGGACTGATCTCCATGTCTAAAATCCTTAATAACTTAGGTGGGTTATTTCCTCCAAGATATGGCCCTGAATGGGGTAGTGGAGGTATATTTGGACTCAAGTACTATAGGGAAACACTATACTTTACATTAGCTTTTGAGGCTGAAGCACACTTCATTAATGACGATGAAAAGGTCTATAGATATGAACTTGTAGGTCCAGGGCCTAGATCTGGAGGAGATACATATAATGCTGTTGATACTGTTGATGAATATATATATTTTGGTGGATGGGTTCACGCACCAGCTATCTATGTAGGTAGAAAGGATGGTATGGGCTCCTATATATCGTTTAAGAACAAGTGTAGTCATGTACACTCATATGATGTATATAACGCTAGAGTCGAACTTCTATGGAAAGAATGTTTAAATCATGAAACAGATTGGGTTGGCGAAGTAAGTGAAATAGTGTATGATCCAGCGGGAGATAGACTTCTGCTTGCTAGAGGAGATGGTATGGTTAATCTAGGTGTATATCAAATTGATAGAAAAGGAGGAAACTATAGAAAGCTATCTAGTGTACCTGCACAAAAAGGTTCATACTTCTATGACCATATATGTTTCGATATGTTTAAGGACTGGATTGATGGTGTTATAGGGATACAGTGTATTGATCTAGTTGAGGATAAGGTTAGGTATCTAGAGCTAAAAGATATAGCCAAGAGGAGTATAGATGGTGGTGAAGTTTCGTGGAGATTACCAGGTTCAGCTACATCAGCTTATGGAAGATTCTTTCTATTCATTCGTGGAGGATTATTGGTTGGAAATCCTGTAGATGAATCTATTGAGCCTATAGTGTTCTATAGACTTTTTGATTTCGGATTGTCTGGATATACCCCTAGAAGGTCTATGGCTAAGCCATTTGCTGGAGGAATACTTGTTGGATTCAATAGCTATTCAGAAGCAACTATAAAGTCTACCAACGAGTATGAAAAAATCCTTTCAAAAGCTACAAATACTATAGTAGCACCTTCTGTTCTGCTATTTATTGCACCACCGATAGCCAAAATAGTTGGTATCTTTGGTGCTAGAATAACGGGTTTCGAATCTGTAGGAGACAAACTTATTGTAGCTTATAATACTATGGCGAATACGTTTAGATACGATGCTCTACCAATAGATGCTGGATTCAGAGGGTTCACAATTCTAGACCAAGATATAGTCAATAGAAATCCTCCACTAAAATTTGTGATCAGAGGATTCCAAGTAGAGAACAGAACCTTTGGAGGAATACCTACAGCAGGTTATCGAGAACCTTCTATAGAGGTATTGAGTAATAAGGATAACAAGATCTATATATATGAGTATGATTTATCTCTACCACCGATTAGCGTAGCACAAGATGTATATACATTATCAAAAGGCAAAAATGTTCTAGATTTAAAGAGTTATAGAAACTCAATACTGTCGTTCAAACTAGAGAAAGAAGATAGGGAAGCATTGATCAAGATAAACCTCATGTAGTAGGTTTCATATTGTATATCATAATGATAAACAAACAATAGAAATGAACATGAAGTTACATCCAACTTATAATCAATAAACTCTATATATTGATGCTTGTTGATGAGGTAAAGGTGTCCAAAATCAGTATATTTATATTGTTACACTAGGCAAAACAGTAAAATCTCTTAGTATCCACACAAATCTTGCAATACCGTTAGATGATCTGGTACCCCATTCAGTTCCTATCTCCCAACCTAATAGATAGTGACTAGATATGTTGAACGTTGAATACCTAGTTGTGATATTAACGAAGACTGTTGGATCGTAAGCAACATGACCACACTTGATGTTTATTTCCTTAGGTACAAATGCTATGTATTGCCAACCACCCCAAGAAACACTATCTTCTCTCCATACCTCGAAGACTACATCAACTCTTGAGCCGTTAACAACTATAGGCACAATTTCTTCACCAACTTTTCTTCCTGCTGGATTAAGATTCTGTCTATAGATCCAAACCATTATCTCTACATCACCATTTCCAGGTGATGTACCAGGATTATTTGCTACACTAGGTCGAACTAACCATGCATCTGCAGCTATATTGAAGTTCATTGAAGGCTCTATATCTTCTATACATATGTGGAAGGATATAACGAAAGGAGTCATTTCACTAATCTTCATTGGAAACTTGACTCCAAAACCATTAGCGTATCGTCTTCCCCAAGGTTTTCTACCTATATATACTTCAGGATAACCATTTACCCATTCTACTGGCTGTATATCTGTCAAATTAAATTCAGCTTTAATAGTGCGTCTAATAAGGTCTATTAGTATTTGTTGTGTCCCTTTGTAGCTCTTTATATTCCACGGATTAATTTCAACAAAAACATCTACAATACCATCACCATTAATATCTAGTTCTGCTGAAGATCTAAGTGGATACGAAAGTTTAATTTCAGAAGGTGTTGTTATAGTTGTAAACTTGATCAAGGTATCTACCAAGGTTTTAGTTAATGTCTCAGTATATGTAGTGTAAAGAGTAAATAGTTTTGTGATCTCTATTGTTTCTGTTACAGTTAGTATTGATTGAGCTACATGTTGTGTTTGTGTATAATGATATGTAACTGTATTCGTTACCGTAACTGTTGTTGGTTTAGCCATATTCAAACCATAGAGATATCCCCCAATAAAACCTGCAATAACTATTACTACAACAATTAATGATGTAAGTAATTGCTTCATAGCTATATACACCAAGATCAATGTAATGTAGTTAACTCTAAAAAGTTTTTGTTACACAATATATCATGGATTACCTTAGTCGATAGAATTAATGATTACACTTAGTAAAAATGTAGATTTGATGTAGAGAGTTATTGTAATTCGAAAATGAGATTTAGTAACGAGATAGATAGTTAATTGAATAATGATATGAGTATTAGGTTCATATTGTAGGCTAGTTTTATGGTTACAGAACTATCTCTATATGCTTTATTAATTTTGTTAGAATAATTGATATGGATTCAATAGATCTAAATCAGTTTCGATCCTCCAGCTATATCTTCCCAACTAAGGTTTAAAGCTGTAAACAATTGTTCTAATGTCGATCTCATAGCTTCAATGTATTTCTGTACATCTATTTCTCCTATTCTAGCTAACTGAATGGGCTTTACACCTTCTTTAGATCTAACCTTTACATAGGTTATTATATCTCCAGGAGATATCTCGATACCGTATCTCTGGAGCATAAGAGCGGCTTTAACGTGTTGAGGTGTGGTTTTTGTGTACTCTGAGAGAGTTTTTGTCAAGCCTATGTGGAAAGCTACTTCATCTAGCGTCAAAAGTCTATTCTTTAGAAGCAGATAGTATTTCTCTAATGTGTTTCTAACGTTATCGATAACTTTTACAGCATCTTCAGGCTCGTTTATGATCGCTATCTGTTTTATTATGTCTGTGAATAGGTTTTTTATGAAGTCTGGAGTATTTCTTTTCTTACCCATCATACCCTTGATATCTATATCTCCCCCAGATTGTACACCCACGTAATTCTTTTTGAGAGCAAATGCAACAAATTTATATGTTTTATCTATCTCTAGTTCAAGACCATAAGTTTCTTCAACCCATTTCTTAAGTTCTTCAAGTTTTGATGGCTCAGGATTCCATATGAATAATGAATCAGTATCTCCATAGAGAACCTTTAGATCTAGTTCTTCAGCCTTACTAATTGTTGTAGATATAACCCTTCTACCTAAGGCAGTAACACTTTCAGCTACTGAAGGAGCATAGAGTGGAAATGTCTCAGCTCCAAAAACGCCATAGGCAGCATTGATGTATACCTTCATAGCTCTTTGAACAACATCGTACCAGCTACGGTATAGTGGATCTAGGTTCTTATCTTTTGCTTTTTTCTTGTATAACTTGACTCTAAAGTCTCTCAAAAGTCCTACAATTTCAGATGTTATGCCTATGTTATCCATACAGACCTTATGAACAACGTTACCTTTTTCATCAACTATATCGTCAATCTTGTTGCAGGAGATTTTGTCAGGATCTATTGTTTCGTAGCTTAGATTCCATCTCTTTATAATTGATGGGTATAGTGATGCGAAATCCAGAACCACGACATTGAAAAATATTCCTTGTGGTGGATCGATAACAATAGCACCTGCATACTTCTTTCCCTTGATTATAGCTTCAGTAACTTTCCTTCCTTTGAGCATAGCTATATCTTCTTTACGCGGTATAAGAAATCCCTTGCGTCTATGCTCCCAATAAAATAGGTTCTTGATCCAAGTAGATACCGTTGTTCTACAAACATCCTCTAGTCCAAGTTTGCTTATACGCATAATGAGTAGCATAAGTTTCCAGACAAGTTCATCTGAAAAAGTGGTTAGAGCTAATGTTATTTGAGCATCTCTGATGTTGTATCTGACAAGTGTTGATAGATCTACTTTACTTAACTCTTCATCAAGTTGAACCTTACCTACACCTAGAAGTGCTTGTGCAACTGAATCAAGATTAACTTCTCTATATCTACCTTCGAATGCATATACCTGTATAGCCTTATTGCTAAAGAACTTGTAGAGATCTAGGTGAAGAGCTGAAGATAGTTTAGCCACATATTCTATTTTACTACCTTTTAGTATCTTCTTCACCTTTATGTTTATGAATTCATTGGGGATATTCAACTTGATTGCTCTTATGTAGAGGTACCGTAGATCAAAGTTATCTCCATTGAATGTTAATACTATAGGATATTGAGAAAGTATTGCTAGTGTCTCGAGAATTATTGATACCTCGTTATCAAATATCTCTATCTCTACATCGTCTTCTGGTAGAGGCTGCATCATCTTGAGATTTTCTCTATATAGTACCAAGACCTTTCTAAGTCCATCGTTTGATGCAAAAGCTATAGACATTATCGGATACGAGGCTTGATCTGGTGAAGGTATTTTACCTTCAAATGGTGTATACACCTCTATATCTATGGCGATACGTTTAGCTGATACCCATTTAGTTTCAAAGAGCTTAGCCAAATTAATTGCTGTTTCAATACTTTCAGATCTACTTATCCCTAGACTATTAATTAAACTACTCTTTAGATGTTCTTTATCTACTTCAATGATTTCCTCAATCGAGTTACCTTCCACCTTGTAGGGCATGCCAGGTATTAGGCTACGATCATAAATGTAGTTCACATGATACTTTATGTCTGCTTCCCATGCAGCTGGAACCTTAGATCTAAGCGATCTTACTGCAAGAGGATCTTTTGTTACAATTTTTGTGAATCGTTTAACTGTCTTATGTAGGAGATCAATTTTTTCAACAGTTTCTATAGAATCGAAAGATCTATGTCTAACAATTTCTGGGATCTTACTCACTTTATCAGGTGGAAGATCCGTTAAGAAGTAGGGCTTATGACCTGTTTTATCATACCAGTACAAGAGTATGTGCTGTAGAGGATCGTAGAATATTAGTATGGCTTTACCAACATCACCATCATAATCTACATTTAAAAGAAAAGCATAATCAATCCTATCTACATTATGTGGATAACTATAGAATTTCACTACCCTTACATTATCCAGATCCATGTTGGTTGGTACATATACCTTTAAGTCTGAGTGTATAAGCTTTTTACATGCACTCTCTTCACCATATGTGTCTATTGGTTGTTTAGATTGACTAAACTCATTTTTTACACTATTAATGTTATCTACCTTAGACGTGGATGCTGTTTCAGCCTCTTTATCACTAATGTTAATTGATAGAGATTCTCTATTTTTTGGTTCTTGATCTCTAGATCTATTCTTATTGATGAATTCTAACAAAGTTTTCTGTTTAGCCACATCTAAGCCCCTTAGCTATACTAGTATCAAATTATCTTACACTCTATCCTGTATAATAATAATGTACAAATACGTTTATAAAGTCTGTGCATTGTTAGCGATATGGAAAAGCATTGTTCAATTCGTATTTCTTCTTCTTTTCTTCATACTCATCTCTACTCATAATAGGTTTAGCAGGAATACCTGCTACAACAGTATATGGTTCTACACTTTTTGTAACAACAGATCCAGCAGCTATAACGGCTTCTCTACCAATCACTATTCCAGGGGTTACTACAGTATTTGCACCTATAACTACTCCATCCTCTACTACTGTTTCTATAATTCTTCTACTCGATGGATATCTATCGTTTGTAAAAACAACCCTTGGTGCTATAAACACATTGGATCCTATTCTAACCTTAGGCGGTATATATACATGACTTTGTATAATGGTGTTTGTTCCCACAATTACATCACCGTCAATGACTGTACCTGTACCTATCTTGCATTTAGATCTGATTATTGTCTTTTCTCTAATGAGTACATTGTGTCCGAATATGACATCATCCTCTATAGATGTATCCTCGTATATCGTTGTACCACTACGAATAATAACATTATTACCTATGCTTACTCCGTTACTCATGGTGTCAATGATTTCATCAAGTAGACCAGTATAATTGTTTCTGATAATCTTAAACAGTTTATCTTGAGTTATATAGCCTATAATTACATTGTTATCTATAAACCCATTGGAGCCTATGTGTGTAGAACCATAGATCTTTACATTGTTTCCAAGAATGGTTCTGTTTCCTATAAATGTATTTCTACCTATAAATCTCGTGCTAATAATAATCACCTATGAGGATTCTAATGTGATACACATGTTATACACAAGTATTTTATAAGTATTGTTTCACACATTATGGATTTAAAGCAATAAGCCTTATTAATCCTAAACATAGTAAGGCTAATCCTGAGGTATGTAAGGTATGAGTAATCCAGTAAAGAAATATGTATACCAATTTGAAGAAGGCGATCCTGAGAACAAGAGACTCTTTGGAGGAAAAGGTGCAAGCCTCATAAGAATGGTTAAAGTAGGACTACCTGTTCCACCAGGTTTCATAATAACTACAGAAGCATGTGTAGATTTCTATGCCCCTAGAAAAAGTGAAGTAGACTATATAGAGTTCGAATTATCGAAGAATCCTCCGCCAGAAGTTCGAGACAAACTTATAGAGAATGTATGGAACATAATAAACTCTCTAAGTTTACCTAGTGGATTATGGGAACAAGTTGTAGAAAATGTTAAAATAATTGAGCAAAAAACAGGCAAAAAATTTGGAGATCCAAACAACCCGCTACTTGTATCTGTCAGAAGTGGTGCACCTATCTCAATGCCTGGTATGATGGATACTGTCCTAAACCTTGGTCTAAATGATGAAGTTGTTGTCGGTTTAGCTAAGCTAACAGATAATGAATGGTTTGCATATGATGCTTACAGAAGATTCATCAATATGTTCGGTAAGATAGTTCTTAGTATAGACGAGAAATTATTCAATAAGGTTTTTGAAGAGCTTAACGAGAAATATGTTAAAGAGGTTACGCAGAGATTTGCAGACGAGATAGCTAATGTGAAGGCTAAGTTCCCGACTTATTCACCTAGGCTAGATGCTCAACCACCTAGAGAACTTGCACCAAATCTATGGAAGAGGTCTGTTGAGTACCTCAAGGAACTTGTAAATCAATTCAAAGCCATAGTTAAAGAGAATTGGGGAGAATTTCCACAAGATCCATGGAAACAGCTAGAGCTTGCAGTAAAGGCTGTTTTTAGATCGTGGATGAATCCGAGAGCTATTTACTACAGAATATTCAACAAGGTTACACCAGATATAGCTCACTGTACAGCTGTAAATGTTGTCACAATGGTTTTCGGCAACATGGGATGGGATAGCGGAACTGGTGTAGTATTTACTAGAAATGTGGCTACTGGTGAAGATGAGCTTTATGGTGAGTATCTTCCAAATGCTCAAGGAGAAGATGTTGTAGCAGGTATTAGAACGCCTTTCCCAGTTGCAGAACTCAAGAAGATGTTCCCAGAACTTTATGATCAGTTGTATAAAGCATCAAAGCAGCTTGAAAGAGCACTTAAAGAAGTTCAAGACATTGAGTTTACAGTTGAGAGAGGTAAGCTCTACTTCCTACAGCATAGAGATGCCAAGATGACTCCATTAGCCAGAGTTAGAACAGCTGTAGATATGGTTAAGGAGGGTATAATAACGAAAGAAGAAGCGATACTTAAGGTTAAAGCAGAACACGTGATACAGCTTCTATACCCGAGGATAGATCCAAATGCTAAAGCTAAACCAATAGCTAAAGGATTACCAGCTTCACCTGGAGCTGTAAGTGGGCAAGTTGTTTTCCATCCAGATGATGCTGTTGCATGGGCTAAAGAGGGTAAGAAGGTTATACTTGTCAGAATAGAGACTAAACCTGACGATGTTCACGGATTCTATGCGGCTGTAGGTATACTCACAAGTAGAGGAGGTATGACAAGTCATGCAGCTGTTGTTGCTAGAGCCATAGGTAAAACTGCTGTTGTTGGTGCTGAAGCTCTAGATGTACATGAGGAAGAGAAGTACTTTAAGGTAGGAGATATTGTGGTTAAAGAAGGTGACTGGATCACAATAGATGGTAACTCAGGTAATGTTTATTTAGGTATTGTTCCAACTATAGAAGGTGGCTTAATACCTGAGCTTGCAGAAATACTGAACTGGGCTGACGAAGTTAGAAAGCTAGGCGTTAGAGCTAATGCTGATGTACCTGAAGATGCTGAAGTTGCTCTTAAGTTTGGTGCAGAAGGTATTGGTCTACTTAGAATAGAGAGAATGTTTAGGAAACCCGAAAGACTAGAGCTTCTGAGAAAGGTTATACTTTCTGAATCAGTAGAAGAGAGAACTAAGTATCTAGAACCTCTAGCATCTATGATTAAAGAAGACTTCAAAGGCATATTCAAGATAATGAATAGCAAACCTGTAATTGTACGTCTAATTGATCCACCACTTCATGAATTCTTACCTAAAGCTGAGGAAATTCTTCAAGAAATATATGAGCTAAAAGCTAGAGGAGCTCCAGAGAATGTTATAAAGGAGAAAGAGTGGTTATTGAGAAGAGTAAGAGCTTTACAAGAAGCTAATCCAATGCTTGGTCATAGAGGTGTTAGAGTAGGTGTAACTAATCCAGAGATTTACTACTATCTATCCAAAGCAATACTAGAGGCTACAGCAGAACTAGTTAAGGAGGGATATAACCCAATAGTCGAGATAATGATTCCACAAGTATCAGATGTAAATGAAATTAGGTATGTAAAGCAAAAAGCAATACTACCTGCTCTAGAAGATGTTGAGAAAAGATATGGAGTTAAACTAAATGTGAAGATAGGAACAATGGTTGAAACAGTTAGAGCTTGTCTAGCCATGAACGAAATAGCCAAGGAGGTAGATTTCATAAGTTTTGGAACTAACGATTTGACGCAAGCGGTTTTCAGCTTCAGTAGAGATGATGTAGAGAATAAATTCATGCCATTCTACTTACAGGAAAAGATCTTGCCTAACAACCCATTCCAGACACTAGATGTGAAAGGTGTAGGTAAACTTATAGAGATGGCAGTAAAATCTGCTAGAGAAAATAATCCGAAGATCGAGATAGGGATTTGTGGAGAGCACGGAGGAGATCCAGACTCAATAATGTTCCTATATAAAGCAGGACTAGACTATGTATCTGCATCACCTTTCAGAGTGCCTGTAGCAAGATTAGCAGCAGCACAAGCAACAATTAAATACACAAAGAAGGATGTAAAAGTTAGTTACGATGTATAACATATCTTCTTTTTTTAAATTAATCTTTAGATCTCTAGTCCCTGATCCAGTCTATACGTCTTTATCTATAAGTTTATATACCTTGTGACTTCTAGAGATCTAGGTAATGGTGTTAGTGTATTGACTGTGGAGAATGAGATTACTTTAAGAGTTGAATCTGCTAGACAACGTGACGTTGGTAGAAAAATTGCTCGACTGCCGAGAAAAGCGTTTATAGAGCTTAAGCTAGAACCTGGTGACTACATAGAGATCAGAAGTAGTAAAGGTGTTACAGTAGCTTTAGCATGGAATGCGTATCCCGAGGACGAGAATTACGAGATTATAAGGATTGATGGATTCATGAGAGAGGTATTGGGTGTTAGTGTAGGAGATGTTGTTAGGGTTAGAAAAGCTTATGCAGTACCTGCACAAAAGGTTATACTAGCTTTTGTTGAAGGTGATTTTCTTGGAGCTGATTATGATCCAAGATATAAGGAATATTATGCTCGTAATCTTGCTCAATATGTTAAAAGAGATCTTCTTCAGAAGCCTTTGATAAGAGGCGATATTGTTGTTGTTTCTTATTTTGGTTACTTTGGAAATCCATTGAGGCTTAGAGTTATATCAACTATACCAAATCAGATTGTATATATTACTGAAATGACGGAGATAGTCATAAGGCCTGAGCCTGCTAGAGTTACTCCTGCTGGTGTTCCAAGAGTTACATGGGAAGATATAGGAGATCTCGAGGAAGTTAAGGAGAAGATTAGAGAAATAGTTGAACTACCTCTAAAGCATCCAGAACTCTTCGAGAGATTAGGTATCGAGCCGCCTAAGGGTATTCTTCTCTATGGTCCTCCTGGTTGTGGAAAAACATTGTTAGCAAAAGCTCTTGCTAATGAAACAGGTGCTTACTTTATTGCTATAAATGGTCCAGAGATAATGTCTAAATACTATGGTGAATCTGAACAAAGACTTAGACAGATATTTGAAGAAGCAGAAAAGAATGCTCCAGCAATAATATTCATAGATGAGATAGATGCTCTTGCACCTAAAAGAGAGGAGGTTGTTGGTGAGGTCGAGAAAAGAGTTGTAGCACAGCTTCTAACGCTTATGGATGGTCTTAAGGAGAGGGGTAGAGTAGTTGTTATAGGTGCTACCAACAGGCCCGAAGCTGTCGATCCCGCATTAAGGAGACCTGGTAGATTTGATAGAGAGATAGAGGTACCTCCACCAGATAGAAGAGCTAGAAGAGAGATACTAGCGGTACATACACGAAATGTGCCTCTATCGGAAGATGTCGATCTAGATAAACTTGCGGAGATCACTCATGGCTATACAGGTGCAGATCTATCTGCATTAGTGAAGGAAGCTGCTATGAATGCTTTAAGAAGATTTCTTAAAGGTCATGCAATAGATTTAGATAAACCTATACCTTCAGAGCTACTTCAAAAACTTAAAGTAACAATGATGGACTTCCTTAATGCTATGCGTAATGTGGCTCCATCGCTCATGAGAGAAGTGCTTATAGAAATACCAGAAGTTCGATGGGATGATATAGGTGGTCTTGATATTGTTAAGCAGCAGCTTAGAGAAGCAGTTGAATGGCCTTTAAAATATCCTCAAATATTTGAGCAAGCTGGTATAAGGCCGCCTAAGGGTATTCTTCTCTATGGTCCTCCTGGTTGTGGAAAAACATTGTTAGCAAAAGCTGCAGCTACAGAAAGTGGTGCAAACTTTATTGCTGTTAAAGGGCCTGAGATTTTGAGTAAATGGGTAGGTGAATCTGAGAAAGCTATTAGAGAGATATTCAGACGTGCTAGAAGAGCTGCACCTGCTTTGATATTCTTTGACGAGATAGATGCTATAGCCGCTATGCGGGGTCATGATGTTTCAGGTGTTACAGATAGAATAGTTAATCAGCTTTTAACAGAAATGGATGGAATAGAGCCTCTCAGAGGTGTAGTTGTTATAGGTGCTACCAATAGACCTGATCTACTAGATCCAGCTCTTCTAAGACCTGGTAGATTTGATAGAATTATCTATGTACCTCCACCAGATCTTAAAGCTAGATACGAAATTCTCAAGATACATACAAGAAAGATAGCTTTAGCGGAAGATGTTGACCTCATTGAATTAGCTAAGATGACAGAAGGATATAGTGGAGCAGATATAGAGAATCTGGTTAGAGAAGCAGTAATGCTCGCACTTAGAGAAGATATAAGACCTAGACCTATAAGTTATAAATACTTCAGGAAAGCTATGGAGCAAATAAAGCCTAGTCTCACAGCAGAAGGTCTTCAGGCATATGAAAGAGTTAGAGAAGAACTGACAAGAAAAATGCTTTACATGTAATCTCTTTGATTCATCAATATTTTATCTTCTTATTACATACTACTTGCGATAAGGTTGTGGCTAGTGTTGTCTGAGAATCTTAAGCATCTAGCGAAACGTGTGTCTAGTTACATAACAGAAAATTTCAAGGAATTTAAGTTACGTTTCAGTAAGGAGCTTAACAAAGCGTTAAATGGTAGATATAGATTGATGATAATGCTTGCAGGTGATAATGCAGAAAGACAGGGGGTTTTGTGTGTAGATATGCTTCTATCTTACTTAAAATGGGTGAGGAATATGAAGAAGAATATAAAGATTCTTTATGTATATCATGATGAGTTTGATGATGCTCTATATAGAAGAATGATTGTCGAAAGATTCGTTAGAAGGTATGTAAAGAAACATAGATTTGATGTAGGACTCGAGATAGCTGTTTACGAAAATTCTGAAAAGTATCTTGGCACCACATTTCATGTTCTTGTAATAGATCTTGTAAACAGTTTGAAGCCTAATGATGTTGGTAGACTTGTGAATGTGGTTGAAGGAGGAGGCATAATTATAGTTTTTACACCTAGATGGAGTGAATGGATTAACAGAAGAAATCTTTTTCAGATGTCTTTAGCTGTTCCACAATATCCAGAACCTAGAAATGTTTTTACTAGATGGTTTCAGACAATAACTATGGTGAGCAAAGGTATCTATGTATATGATGTTGATGGAGATACTGTCGTGAAATTTGATGAAGAGGATATCCCTAGCGAAACAATAGAGCCTATATCCATTCCAAACAATACAATATTCCCTAGAGAGCTCTATAAATTAGCATTAACACAAGATCAAGTTAACGCTATAAACATTATAGAGAATCTTATTGATAATCCCAAACATCCATATACACGAGCGTCTGTAGTTCTTATAGCTGATAGAGGTAGAGGTAAATCTTGTGCAATAGGTATAGCGTTAGTAGGTTTGATCCACAATATGCTCAAACATAGGAATAGGATCAGGATTGCTGTTACAGCACCAGCTGTAACTAATGTACAATCACTCATGATGCTAGCTATGAAGGCTCTCGATACTCTGGGGCTAAAGTACGACGTTATGAAGAAAGAGGATAACGTTATCGAGCTTAAGAGTGAAAGATTTAGTATAGAATACTGGAGTCCTGCAGCTATAGTTAAACAAGATGTAGATATTGTTGCTGTTGATGAAGCAGCTGGAATACCTGTCCCATTGCTTCACAAGATATGGTTAAGGTTTAAGAGGACAATATTTGCCACAACTATTCATGGATACGAAGGTGCCGGTCGAGGTTTCTCTATAAGGTTTCTTAAAAAGATTAAGGAAGATCGAAAGACAAAGCTAGTGATATATGAGATGGAGGAACCTATAAGGTATAGTAGGTATGATCCTGTAGAGAGATGGGTTTTTCGTGTACTTCTTCTTGATGCAGAACCAGATGAGCTTACTGAGGAAGATTTAAAACATATAGAGAAGAAGGAATTCATATACCTCAAATTTGATGTATCAGACCTGTTTACGCTAGAGAAAGAGAATATCTTGAGAAGCTTATTTGGTATCTATGTTCTTGCACATTACAGAAACGAGCCAGACGATCTAGGTATGATAGCTGATGCCCCTCATCATAGTGTTAGAGGCTTGGCTCTCCCTAACGGAAAGATTGTAGCAGCAGCACAACTTGCAGAAGAAGGACCTATACCAAATGACTACATAGATTCTCTATTGAGAGGAGGTAAGATACCTGGCAATATTATTCCCGATAGATTGCTTAAACATGGTAGGTTGAGGGACATTGGTAGTGGAAGGGGATGGAGAATAGTTAGAATAGCAGTACATCCAGAAGTTCAGGGGAGAGGTATAGGTTCCTATTTCTTGACAATGTTGATCAAAGAGGCTTTAGAGAGAAACTATGATTGGATTGGGAGTGGATTTGGAGCTACTGAAGAGCTTCTCAGGTTTTGGATTAAAAACGGATTTATACCTGTGCATATTTCTCCTGACAGAAATCCTGTTAGTGCTGAATATACTGTTCTCGTGATAAAGCCTCTTACAGATACGTGGAACAAGATAGTTGAGTTACTAAACAAGGAATTCAAAATGAAGCTAATAGACAGTCTATACGATACCTATAGGGATCTAGAGATAGAGGTAGCACATATACTACTAGATACAGATTATTGTTGTAAAAAAGATGGAGAAGAATGTATAAAAACAAATGATTTTACAGCCATACAGATCGACAGACTTTTAAGTTATGTCAATGGGTATATGACTTACGAATCATGTAACGATGTTATTGTTAGACTTGTTAAACATTACTGGCTTTCACCAAAAAGTTGTAGAGAGTTGGATAAATTTGAAGAAATGGTAACTATAGCTAAAGTTCTACAAGGTTTGCCATGGGAGATTGTAGCAGATATTTTGCATAACAAAAAGAGCAAGATTATAGAAACTGTGAGAGAAACTGTTGCAAAGCTTACAGAGATGTTCATAGGCTTAAATAGAGAGAAAGCAGAGAAATTTCTAGGCGGAGTTACATTAGATATGTATAAGGTGTAGCAGTAGTGGGTATTAAGTGGATAGACATCATTGAGAAGATCTATAGAGAGATAGAGGATATAATGATCAACTGCCCCTTGTGTTCTTCATCCTCAAGATGTGTTGAAGAGCTTACACAATCTCTACCAATGGGTATAAGGATACTGGGCGAATGTTGTGCTTGTGTTTTCGAAACAGTGCTAGATTCTATGCCAACAATAGATAGACTGTATACTCATCTAGATACAGGTGATTCTATAGCTATATATGCTCTAGATGATATAATTATAGAGGTTTCTCAAACATCTGTAATGTTGGTTCCAATAACTTTGCTTACATCATATCTAGATCTTATTGATGAATCTGGCTATAGAGATACCGAGATAATAAAGAATTGGTTGAAGAATAGAGTAGAACGCTAAGGCTAATAATATAGTGGTTTACGACTCTCTATTCTATAGATATAGATTTATTAACTACACTCTATCAATGCTGAAGTTCTCTATATAGTTCTAGTAATACTGAACGATATAGCTGAACATATAGATTCTATGTAATGTTTTGTCCTATTCTCATGTTATTTAATTGATTTCGGATAAACTTTGATCTCTGAAGAATCTATATCCACAATTGTGTAGAAACCTTTCGATAGAGGTCCAGGATTGATCACTATAGTTTCATTAATCCTATCTACACATCTAGATTCATGGATATGTCCACAGAATGTTGCTAGAGGTTTCGCTATCTCTATGAATCTTCTAAGGGCTGGAGATCCTACATTTTCTCCCGTATATACACGATCACAGTTGGTTTTATATGGAGGAACATGGGTAACCAGAATAAGTTTTGATGAAGTTTTTGCATTCTTCAACTTATTGTAGATATCCATGAGCATCTTTTCTATATCTTCATCTTGTAGCTCGAATAGAGATCTGAAAGGCGTTTTGTTTGAGCCTCCTAAACCCATGAATATGTATTCTCTATACTCTATGAATCTCTTATGTAGGTTTATGAATACATTATCCACTATTTTGTTGTAGTGATCAGCTATATCGATGTTTCCTGGTACAGCTATAAACAGCTCAATTCTATATATCTTTACTATATCTATAGCTCGTTTAATAAGATCTAGAGTTTTAAACGGTGCTTGATAAGGAGCTATATCTCCTGAAAACACCACTACATCTATACCTGGTTCTTTCTCAAGAAGTGTTCTCAGTAGATCTACATAACCGTGGATATCGCTTATAGCTAATATCTTCATAAACTATCACCTAATGATTCTAAATCACTGGTACTAATTCTAGATCTAGAGATAAGCAGATTTAAGCCATCAACAGGTTCCATACGGAAAAGCTCTCTTCTATTAGCCTCAAGAAACATAGGCTCCATATTCATAAACTGTGCAGCTGTGGTGATTTGTTTACCTTTATTAATAGCTTCAGATAGAAGCTCAACTATTTTACTAGCATAGTCAAGTTCTCGACATATATGATGATCAAGTATAATGATATTTAACATATCTAGATTTATGAGATTCACAAGAAGTTTTATCGAGTTCCTAAAACTGTGATCACTATATTTATAGCCTAAGAGATATGTTGGAGGTCCATCAACTATAGCTATACTGGCCCTTTTGCAGAAGTCTATTAGGGATTTATGGTGATGTGTAGGTCCGCCTTCTATATCTGATGTATAGAGAAGAGCATTATCTCTATCCTCTATGCATATGCTGATGATGTAGCCAAGCTTATTCTCTTCGCCATGAGGTAACGGAGGCGAGAAATTTATACGTGTTTTATCTAGCTCTATAGATCTTCCATCAGCTATAGATATGTTTCTAGCTCTATCAGATACAATTTTAAGGAATAATGAGGCTCTAATCTTTTGAGAAACATTTATGTTGTTCATAGGGTCTTTCACATAGATAACCTTACCTCTATAGAGGTCTGGATCCATGAACCGTCCAGGATCATGATGATCGTAGTGGTAATGTGTTATCACAATTATATCGCTATCTTTAACCAGCTTCTCTATCTCGTCGAATTTCTCTAGAAGTTTTCTAGCTTCGGAGATATGTGGTGGAAGACCAAATCTTCTTGGCGCTAAAGCTGCTGAAGGATCTATGAATATATTTGCTGAATAGGTTTGAATGAACGTGGCTTGAGATCTAATGCCCATGCTCTCGAAAGCTATGAGCTCTACATCCATTGTATCAACCAGTTAACGGTCTTCTACAACGAATGTAGATAATGTGTATGCTACATCTATCTCTCCACATCTTGCGTAAGAAGATATGCTGAGTATTCGTTCACCTCTACTTAGTATACAACTTTCAATCTCTATATCGCTTAGTGTCTCGGGATGCTTTAAGAAATGTACGTTATGGTTAATGACTAGAAGTGCTTTATTACTCTGAAGAGATGTAGTTGCAAGAATTTCAGCTGTAGCTATAGTTAGCATTGATATTAATCCTCCAGGTATTTCTCCATGAGATGTAAGCACATCTGGATTAAGCTCAATCAACATCTTCATACAATTCCTTTTAACATCTCTTGAAGATTCACGTACAGCTATAGCGTTTCTTAAAGCTAACGGAATATTGTCCAAGACTTCAGTAGACAAAGTCTGCACCTCTAAATCTATGTCTTGTTTATATTAATGAACTTTTCTAGAGTTAGATTAGATCTGCTCTTACCCACAAGTTCGTGGAGAGCTACAAACCTAAATCCTTCTCTATTCATTAACGCTAATGCTTCTTGAGTAATTTCAGGAGCAATTAGTATTCCCTCAACTTTGTTGTTCTGAGACAAATAGTATTCTACATATCTCTTGAGTTGAGCAACGGCTGAAACCCCAGCTTTCTCGTTCTTAACTTCAACTACAACCATTGTGTCACCTTTCTTAATCAATATATCTATCTTACCGTAAGGTGTAGGTATATCTATGCCAACTATAGAGGCATCTTCAGTTAGAGTCAAAATTTGGGGGTTTGAAACAATCAATTTAATTAAATCTGATTCTCTTCCTACAATACTTAATTTTGTTGTTGAGAGTTTACATACCTTTATAAAGTCTATCTCTATGAACTCTATGAAAACTTCTTCATAAGGTTTATCTCTAGTAGATCTAAGCCTAAGTTTATCTCCTATGCATTCGAAGTATGATGAAGATTTCGGTGGTTGCCAATTGAGTGGATCTACACGTGTCGATTCATGAACTAATAGAGATCCATCTGGTTTAACTATAATCATACGGTTAGCGGGATACGCATATGAAGATGCTCTACCTATATACTCTATACTTGTTTGACCAACTATAATTATAACCCACTCTTTTTTATATGTGTTAAGGATCTTAACTATAGTTGTGCAGCTAGATTCGTTGATATCGTTGCATATCTTCATGACGAAACACATAAATGTTTTCTCAAACCTTCTTCAACAATCTTCTGGAGATTGTTAATGGTACAAGTCTTCCTTATGGTGAGGGATGCAGCTTCTTTATGTCCACCGAAAACACCTTTAAATCCACTATCTATGTGGTTCACTAGCTTGTCGCATGCTTCTAGAGCTTTCTTCTCTGTGGATCTAATAGTTATAACAAACTTGTCTTCTTCTTCTCTAATGAGTATTACGGATCTCTTAACTTTCTTCATGTACTCTGATGAAGCTATACCGAAGAGACCAGCAAAAATTAATGATTCTGGGAGAGTAAATGTAGCTATATCCCATCCACATAGATTCTTAGCCTTGATCTGTATCTTTTTTATCAACAAACTTAAGAGCCACTTAGCTTTCCAGTAGACTTCATCGAATTGCTGTATCTTCCAGAATTCTTCACCTTTCACTATACTATCTACTGAGCTATAGATGATTTTGTTATTTGTGGGTTCAACAGCTAAAACAAGTTTAACTTTATCAGCTACACTCCTAATGTATTCATCTTCTGTAGACCCACCTTCACAGACATTAGCAATAGTAACAAGCATCTGTTCATAGTTGTTCAAATTTCTTAAAACAGATTGTGCAAGTACTTGAGGTGTTGACTGAAGTGTTGACCAATATATCTTGATATTACTCACAGTCTTCAACTCACTTAGTGCTTTTTCAGATGATTGATGGTGATCTATGATTATAATAGATATTCTTCTCTTAACAGCTTCAAGTAGTAGTGATAGATCATCGCTATTCAATGCTAGATCAACTAGAACAACGATATCTATATCTGGTTGTAATAGAACCTTCTTTAGATCTAGTGCTAGTCGCCATGGATGAGAATGTCTCAGTACCACTTGTCCTGGATATAAATCCCTCAAGAATCTTCTAATGTATAGTCCAGCAGAAATAACGCCATCGCAATCTCCGTGAAAGAGAACAGCACATTTTCTCATGTTTCAGCACACTCTTACACAATACTTATTATGGCTCTAAAATTTATGTTATTTGTAGAATCCGTAAAGCAAGAAGTAAAGGTCTATATACTTATGACCCATAATGCTGTAGCTATCCATCAGAGAAATGATCAAGTTTTAGATATTCTACATAAGCAGAAGTACCATATTGTGGGAAGCCATAGTGCTGTAAAGAAATGTTACTGGATCCATAAATCACTTACTGAAAAAATGTTCTGTTATAAAGCTAAATTCTACGGTATAGAATCACATAGATGTATACAGTTTTCTCCAGCTGTGTTGTGGTGTTGGAATTACTGTTTACATTGTTGGAGATATAGACCTAGTTCAGATCATGGATTTAAGTCAATAGAGGCTGTTGATGATCCTAGATTCATAGCAGAGATGGTAGTGAAAGAGCATAAGAGAACTGTGAGCGGCTATAAGAAGTATCCTAACGTGGATAGGAAGATGTATGAAGAGTCTTTGAATCCAAGGCATGTAGCTATAAGCTTAACTGGTGAACCAACACTTTATCCAAGGCTTGGTGAGCTTATAGAAGAATTCCATAGAATGAATCTAACAACATTTCTAGTCACAAGAGGAATAAGGCCAGAGATACTTGCCAACTTGAGTAAAGAACCTACACAACTCTATGTATCTCTAGAAGCATTTGATGAAGATAGCTATAGATACTTCAATAACCCTGTCTATCCAAATCTATGGAAGAGAACCCTCGAAACACTAGAAATTTTGCCTAGTTTTTCATCTCCAACAGTTGTGAGACTAACATTAATTAGAAGCTTCAATATGAATCTTAAAGCAGTGAGTGAGTGGGTGAAGTTGCTTAAAATAGCTGAGCCAACATTCATAGAGGTTAAAGCATATATGCATATAGGGACATCAATATTGAGATTGAGTAGAGATGATATGCCTAGCCATAGAGAGGTTAGAGAAATAGCTATAGAGATAGCTAATGGATTAGGATACAATATTGTTTCTGAAAGTGTTCCCAGTAGAGTGGTTCTTCTCTCAAGACTCGATAAACCTGTTATAAGATACGGTAATCCTCCTATAAGCTGGTATGATAAAGATCTACTGGATGAGTATTCGGGTGAATATGGGATTTTAGACGACTTCATTTAGCGATACAGCTATATATTGTGAAGCCATATAGCTAGCTATAGCAACCTAGAAAAATGATCTATAGATATTTGCTAGGGCTGAAGCTATGTATGTATCTATAGGTAGGAGAGGCGCTATAGTGTTTCCATATAGAGTTTGTGTTGATGGTCATGAGGATGGCTGTTTATTCCGAGTTACAACACATATACATGCCGATCATATTGTGGATCTCGATAAAAGTGCTATATACTGTAAACACGTTATTGCTACACCGATAACACTCGATATACTAAAGGTCATGGGGTACACTATACCTACGAATAAGGCTGTGGCGTTAAACTATGGACAGAGCATGAATATAGATCAAGATGGCTGGCTCAGGTTATCGATAGCTAAAGCAGATCATATACCTGGATCCGCTCAAGTGGTTCTAGATACTAAAGATGCTTGCATTGGTTATACAGGTGATTTTAGAGCACCAGGTATAAGAACAGAGATACTTAAGGATCTCGATATACTTGTTGTTGATGCTACTTATGGGGATCCATCATATGTTAGAGAAAGCGAGGATGCCATTATGAATGAGTTTGTTAAGCTATTGAAAAAGCTTTTGACAGAAGGTCCTGTAGCTATATATGCTTATCATGGTAAGATAAATGATGTTATGTTGAAGCTTCGTCAATGGGGCATAGACGCTCCATACATTCTGTCATCTAGTCAGTGGAACATATACTGTGTACTCAATAGGTATGGCTATGGAACCTCAGATGTTTTTCATCAAGGATCGAGAGAAGCTGAAGAAATTATGAAGAGTGGATGGTATATAGAGTTTGCTTTAACCTCTAGATATAGTTTCCTTAGGAGAAGGAAAGGTATATCGCATGTACTTGTAACAGGTAGGTATGGTAAAACTGTTGCTAGATTGGGTGGTTCATGGGTAGTGGGTTTAAGTGGTCATGCTGATTTTAACGAGCTTGTATACTATGTTGATGAAGCTAGGCCTAGACTTCTTATTGTTGATGGATATAGGAGCCAGTATGCTCATGTGTTTAGTTCTTATGTTAGAAATTCTTTAGGTATAGAGGCTATAGTTGAACCTTTTTAGATGGAAACACTTAATAACCCTTGCAAATGGGTAGAGTTATCTAGATTTATAAGAGGACAAGCTGTAGATTTACCTCAAGGTGTAAAACGTATGGAGTATGTATATGCAACACTATTATTACATTCAGCTAAAAAAGAGATTTCAGAAGATAGTCTAAGAAAAGTACTTGAAGCAGCAGGTATAGCTGTAGACGATATAAGGCTGAAATCTTTTGTTGCAGCAGTAAAAGAGATAAACATAGATGATGTGCTAAAAACATCTCTGGCTATGCCTGTAACACCAGTAGCAACAACATCTACAGCTACTCCGGTAGCTCAAGCTCCACAACCTTCTGCTGAAAAGAAGGAGGAAGAAGAGAAGAAGGAGGCTGTATCGGAAGAACAGCTAGCTGAAGGATTAGCAGCGCTTTTCGGTTAAGTATAAGAATCGAAATCCAGATTAATAGAATAAAGTAGTTTTTACTAATTGTTATGGCTTTGTAAAGGTATAAGGATGAGTAGAGTAGATGCATCGGTTTTCAGAGTAAGGCTCTTCAGTAGTAGAGGATATCTAAGACAGAAATGTAATTATTGTGGATCTTACTTCTGGAGTATTATAGAAAGAGATGACTGTGGAGATGTTCCTTGTACAGACTATACATTCCTAAACATCTCAAGTAAGAAGAGATTAAGCTATAAAGAGGTTAGGAACCTATTTCTAGAGTTTTTCAAGAAACGTGGTCACGAAGTTGTTGAGCCCAAACCTGTTGTAGCTAGATGGAGAGAGGATCTGTATCTAACTATAGCAAGTATAGTTGTGTTTCAACCACATGTAACATCGGGTCTTGTACCTCCACCAGCCAATCCATTAGTTATTGCACAACCATGCATAAGGTTAGAAGATATAGATTCTGTAGGCTATACCTTTGGTAGACATTTAACGAATTTCATAATGGGTGGTCATCATGCATTCAATTATAAAGATAAATTTGTTTATTGGACAGATGAAACAGTTGAGTATGCTTATGAATTCTTTGTTGAAGAACTTGGTATACCAGAAGACGAAGTAACGCTCAAGGAATCGTGGTGGGAAGGAGGAGGTAATGCAGGTCCATGTTTTGAGGTATCCGTAGGAGGTCTAGAACTTGCTACATTAGTCTTCATGATGTATAAAACAACTGGTGATAGTTATGAAGAGCTTCCTCTAAAGATTGTCGATACTGGATACGGTATAGAGAGAATAGCTTGGTTTCTACAGAAAACACCAACAGCTTTTCATGCAGTCTATGGAGAACTTTTGACAGAGTTCCATAAGGCTCTGTCTCTATCTGAACCAAAGAGAGATATACTCATAGCAACTCTTCTGAATCTCTCGAAAATAAAGAGTGGATCTAGAGATACTCTATATATGCTTGTTTCCCAAAGACTTGGACTACCTGTAAGAGATGTTGAGGAACAGTTATCAAAGGTGTTTGATCTTTATGCAATTCTAGATCATACCAAAACTATAGCCCTTATGTTGTCAGATGGTATTGTTCCTTCAAATAGTGGTGAAGGTTATCTAGCGAGATTAGTTATTAGAAGAACTCTGAGGAGATTGAATAGATTAAATAAAGAGATTAAACTAGCTGAACTTATAGCTAGACAGCTAAGCTATTGGAGCGATATGTATCCAAATATGGCTAGAGTAAGAGACAGAGTTTTAGAGATGGTTGAACTAGAAGAAGAAAGATATAGAGGAGTACTATCTAAAGTGTCAGCAATAGCGTCAAAATTTTCATCTAGAGTTCCAAGTATCGATGAATTGGTTGAAATATATGATTCACATGGAATACCTCCAGAGATTCTTGCTGAAGAGATCGAGAAGAAGTATGGAAAAGAGATTGAGGTTCCAGAAAACTTCTATTCAGTAGTTGCATCTAGACATAGTAGACCAAAAATCTTGAAAGAAGTTGAAGAAGTTAAGTTACCAAAAGATGTTGTTGAATGGGCTTCAAGATATCCTTCAACAGAATCTCTATTCCACATTGATCAGTACATCAGAAGATTTAAAGCTAGAGTTCTAGGTGTTTATGAAAAGTATGTTGTTTTAGATAGAACTGCTTTTTATCCTGAGGGAGGAGGACAGCTTGGTGATAGAGGCTATCTTTATATAGATGGAAAAGTGCTTAAGGTTCTAGATACCAAGAAAGTGGAGAATGTTGTTGTTCATGTTGTTGATTCAACTGAGGGACTGAATGAAGGTGTAGAAATTGAGGGAGAGATAGATTGGGTTACGAGGTACAGGAGAATGAGACATCATACAGCTACTCATATACTGTTAGGAGCCCTAAGGAGGGTCTTAGGAGATCATGTATGGCAAGCAGGTGCTGAAAAAACAGAACTAAAGGCTAGATTAGATGTAACTCACTACAAAATGCTTACAGATGAAGAAATAACTAAGATTGAGGAACTAGCTAACAATATCATCGATAACGCTATGGATGTAAAGATACAGTTCTTACCTAAAAACGATGCTGAAAAGCTTTACGGTTTTACTCTATACCAGGGAGGAGTACCTATGACACCAACAATAAGAGTTGTAGAGATACCTGGATGGGATGCTCAGGCATGTTTTGGTACACATGTTAAGAATACAAGTGAGGTAGGAGCAATAAAGATTGTGAATGTTGAAAAGATAGCTGACGGTATTATAAGATTTGAATATACTGTAGCAACAGTTGTACCTCTCTATGCTCATGATCTTGAGAACAAGCTTCAGAATATAGCTAAAGCTTTAAATGTATCGTCAGCAGAAGTAGATAAAAGGATTCCAAGTTTTGTGAAAGAGCTAAACGATATAAAGAATATGCTCAAAACATATAGATCTCTATACATAAATGAGACACTTAACGCAATAAAGAACAGACTAGAGTCTCTCGATAAAGTAAAGCTCTATATACATCGGGTAGATGTAGAGGATAAAGAGCTACTAAAAGAGATAGCATTAAAAGCAATAGGACAGGAACCAGCGCTCCTCTTTATAGGACTTATACCACAGAACAACAAAACATATATAGAGATATCTCTAGGAAGAGAAGCAGCACAAAAAGTAGATGCAAAACAACTAATAGAACAAATATCAAAAGAAATACCAATAAAAGCAGGAGGAAAAAGAGATCATATAACAGGGATAATAGATCTAGAGATAAACAGAACAGAAGAAATACTGAGAAACAGAATAAAACAGCACCTAGAGAAACAAAGCTAAAAAACCCCACCAAACAAATAAAACATACAGCCGCCACATAATATGGGCCCGTAGCTCAGCCAGGATAGAGCGCCGGCCTTCTAAGCCGGTGGTCAGGGGTTCAAATCCCCTCGGGCCCGCCACACAATTGAAATTCCTCAATTTTCTCTAGTTCAGATAACTCTGTATTCTTCTATAGTGTTTCTAGCTATTTAGGTACAGAATTCATCTTAGTAAAACTAATACCAAGATAATCAAGATGTTAAACCTAACCTCGATGGAAAGAGCTTCAGCATATCTACATCATTCACAATAAACAAATCCCTTAACTTTCTAGTGCTACTTCTATCAATGCTTCTTCGACAAGAAATATAGTCTAGTTTTATCCAAGACGCTTTCAAGAGAATCTCGTGAAGAGTAATGATATAGAGTTTATAGTCATAGATATTTAGTCTCATTATGTCTAGTGATCTAAGGGCTCTTTATCTAAGATCCATGCTATACCTCCTAAGATATGTTTTTGAAACCATTCCTCTCTCCATCTCTTAGTTTGATGACCAAAAGCTGTATAAAATACTCTACCATCTCCATAGCTATGGCACCAAGATATGGGATAGTCTGTAACATCTTTTGGTGAGAGAGATAAGTCTACAGAAGAAGTATCTAGGCTTATCAAGACCTTTGTTCTATTTCTGCCTATCCAGTTTCTAAAGACATATATTTCTTCATATGCTTTAAATCTCTTGGGTAAATGTTTTGATGCTGGATGATTAGGGTCTTCTACAATGAATACAGCTTCTTGTGTCCATGGATGTGAGTGAAAGTATCCTCCAATCATTTCACCATATCGAGGATAGCTGTATAGAGTATCTGTTGCATTATGTATACCGATGAATCCTCCACCACTTTCAACAAATTCTATCAATAGGTTCTTCTGCTCTTCAGAAAAAGGTATATCACCTGACGTTAGAAAGAGAATAGCTTTTAAATTGCTTAATGTAGTGCTTGTGAATTCTTCTATATCTTCTGTAGCATAAACCTCAAAAAGATTTGTTTTCTCTCCTAATCTAGTTAAAACTTCTATAGCAGTAGTTATATAACTATGTCTATAACCAGCTGTATACGTAAAAACAAGTATCTTGTCCAAAGCTCTACTCCTGAATAAAGATCTTTACATCATCGAGACACAACTTCTTATATTGTTCTATACCACCTATGTCGTACCATGTACCATGATACTCGTATGCAATAACATTGAACCCTTTATTCACCACCCATGGTATGAGGTCCCCCATAATATCAAACGATGTTCCTAGATGGTTCTCAGTATACTTCAACAATTGTGGTGTAATGGTTAGTATAGCCAGAGATACATACAGATTTATCCAAGGCTTCTCCTCAAATCCTATAACCCTATCTTTATCAACTTTAGCAACACCTACAGGAACCTTGTATCTATTAGCTAAAACAATAACAACATCAGCTTTTCTCTCAATGTGTTTAACGATTAAGCTAGATACATCTATAGGAGCAATTATATCTCCATACCATACTAAAACTATATCTCCATCAAGAAACCCGTTCTTAAAGGCATTCAGTAATGCTCCACCCGTACCTCTATAATTATCGTTATCTATACTGTACCTAATACTTACACCAAATCTAGATCCATCACCAAAATAGTTCCTTATCTGTTTCCATCTATATCCAACAAGAAGAACTATATCATTTATACCAAACTTCTTCAACCATTTAATAATATATTCAAGAACAGGTTTTTCCTCAATTCCTATAGGTATCATAGGTTTTGGGATAACTTCTGTATAAGGTCTAAGCCTAGTTCCTTCTCCACCAGCAGGAATTGCTGCAACAACTTTAGTCATTTAGATACCCGTGTAAGGTATCTAGAGAACAAATATATATGGTTTTAGATTGAGTTAGATAGAAAAGCTATAGCTTCATGTAGTCTATGTAGCAAGTTCCTCTACTTCTCTTGATAGATCTCTTCTTAAACTAAATTCTGCAACTCTTCCACTATTCCATGCTTTAACTGGTCTATAATATCCCACTATCCTGCTCCATAAATCCATAGGTGCTCCACAATTTGAGCATCTAGTTACTCTACCTATAGATCTATGTCCACATGAAGGACATACAGCTACTGTGGGTGTTATAGACATATAGACTATGTCTGTTTCTCTAAGAGTTCTTGTAACAAATCTAGCTACAGTTTCAGGCGGAAGTTCTTTATCTACAAATATGTGCTTAATTACGCCACCTGTAAAGAGTTTCTGACACTGAGATTCTATCTCTAGCTGATGTCTGAGATGTAGAGTTGTGTAAGGTGGTGTAAGCTGATTTGTATAGAAGGGGGTCTTTCTTCCATCAACTTCACCTACAGGTATATATATAGAGAGATCTTCAGATCGAGTAAGCTCTTTAGCAAAGGATACATCTTTCCAAGCGAGTTTGACTCCTAGTGTTTCTCCTGGTACTTCTTCAACATTGTATAACACTTCATCTTCTTCTTCAAACTCCTGAAGCCTCTTGCTTATGTATCTAAGTATGTCACTATACAACTTAATAACCTTGGGTATATCAGAAGGCTGCATCTTTAGCCAGAGGAACGGGTTCCCCATCATTATAGATGCATATTCTGCCATGCCTATAACACCAATTGTGTTGTAGTAGAACTTGAATGGATCAGTAGGATCTATGTATTCTTTAGTCATTGGATACATACCTTCTGCAAATAGTTTTTGATATCTAGCTCTAAACCACATAAGGGTTTCTCTACCAATCTCTAGTAACTCATCAAGTTTATCGTACATTCTCCTTTCATCTGATATTCTAGCAATCATGGCCAGTCTTGGTAAGTTGATTACGACGACATTTATGGATCCAACTGATGGAGGCATATCCCACACACCTTTAGCTTGGTGTAGAATTTCTCTAACTCTACCCATATCGCTCAACAATCTACAGCAGAAGCTGAATAGGTCTTCAGCTTTGTGGCGATAACCGTTTAGGAAATACATTTGCCCGACTTTGGCAACCATACCCCAGAAGCTTTTTCCTAGATCCTCATCACTACTAAGTATCTTCTCCATATCGTTATTCATTATTGCTGTCGGTATAGGGAATGTGAATGGTTGATGGAGAGCATCTCCTTCAGCAAACACTTCTGTAAATGCTTTTAAGACCATTTTAGCTTCATCGATATAGTTCTCGTAGGTATCTAAAACAAATCTAAACTTTTGTTCCGGTAAAGGTACTGGTTGACTTCTATAAAATTTATTACTTATAGCGAAAACAACATTTGAGAAAGGACTTTGACCAGCTTTTAATGGGTAGTTCATGTTGAAGATGAAACGCTGAATGTTTTGTTTAACAGCTCTATAGTCGAGTTTGTCTCTTCTTATGAATGGAGCTAGAGTTACATCAATTCCATAAAGACCTATAGCACCTGTTCTCTCCTGGCTAAAGATGTAGGCAGCATTCATAACTTGATCTACAGCAGAATCTAGGTGCCTTGGTGGTCTAGAAGCAACCGTAGGGGTTTTGAGACCTCTTTCCACAATAGGTTTAGAGTCTATTCCACCACAATAAGGCTTAACTATAGATCCATCTCTAATCTTATATATATAGATCCATCCATCTTCATGAAGCCTAAGCGAATCCATTGGCAGAAGCCTTAGTGTCTCCTCATAGAGAGCTGAACCTAGGACATGGCTCAGCAAACCGGTTACAGCTTTAGGTACATTAGCATTATCTTTTACAGCCCATTCATAACTACTTAAATACTCTTCAATAGCGGAACTTTCAAGTTTTTGTAATACCATGATAATCATCCTGTGGTAAATATATCTAGTGTGAAACCTAGTTATACATCCTTACGCTGAATTATATCCAGAGAGAGTTAGCTGAAAATAATATTACACAGAAAATACTTTTGTAATACCTATGCTATTTAATTGGCTTTATCCATAAACAAAGCTTTTGTAGTGTATGTACTTAAGGACTCGAGACTTATTCTAATTCTCCAGTAGCCTCACTACCTTAGTTAATCTCGCTAAGAGTTTATTCAATAATTTCAATGTTTTCATCAATGTATTTACAACTTTACTACTGCTTTAACTCTAGAGCATCTGTACTGTGGAATGGTATAGACATTAGTCTATAAAGATTTTCATATATTTTTAAAAGTTGATTATATGTAGGAAGTCTCTGGTATAGGTTATGAGCTTTACAGAATATGTAGTCGAGTTCATATTGATAGTCTATCTTTTTTCTGCTATAATGTTTTTAATTAGAATTGTTAGAGGACCAACTATATTTGATAGAATTGTTGCTGTAGATGCTTTAAGTTATGATCTTACTGTATTTATGGCGTTGATAGCTTTCTATGTAAATAGACCTTTAGTAGCTACACCTATGATGCTCATAGCTCTTTGGGCTTACGCTCTAGATGTATGTATATCTAGAGCTTTGAGACATAGAGATATGGGTTGATATAGATGCTACAGCTATTTGTAGAAGCAGTTGAGCTTGTAGGTATTGTTCTTTTACTTATCGGAGGATTCTTTGAGCTTACTGGAGCTATAGGTGTACTCAGATTACCTAACTTTTTTTCAAGAATTCATGCAGCTACAGCTTCAGCTATAGGTGGAACTGTAGTTCCTTTGATTGGTTTAGCTCTAGTTGCTCTAGCTCAGATCGAAATGGGTTGGGAGAGAGTGTATCTAGCATCACTATGTATTGTTTCAGCCATACTGATACTACTGGTAGCACCAGCAGGTAGTCAAGCTCTTATGAGGGCAGCATATATGTCTAGATACAGAGAGATAGAAGATGATGAGGCTGAAGCTACAGAGAGGGAGTATAGATGATACTGCCTCTCTTAGTTGTATTAATAGCTTCGTTTTTCTCGGTAGTCGCAGCATATCTAACTGTTGTCGAAAAAGATCTTTTGACGGCTGTAGTTTACTTATCTCTTCTAGGTGTATGCTATACAATCATATACTATGTACTTATGGCTCCTGATATAGCTCTAGCCTACATCCCTATATCTACAGTCATTTTACCGGTTGTATTGATAATTGTGTTGAGAAAGACCAAGAGGTATGAAGAATGACTAAGGTTAGTAGAAGGATGAGAAATCTGGTTGTAGCGATATCGCTAGGGATTTTCGCGATATCTCTTGGAGTAGCTCTTAGTGTAGGACATTTAGGTATTCTACCAGCTAGAGAGTTGAGGAAGCTTGCTCAAAACATTTTAATCAATACCTATAATCCATGGAATCAAACACTAACTTCATATTCATTAAATGCTGTTTCAGCTATTATATGGGATTACAGAGGTATAGATACAGTATTTGAAACAATGGTGCTTTTTGCTGCTGTTGTAGGTGTTTCACTTCTGTTTCGTGATGTTCATAAAGAAAAGGTGAAGAATCGTGTAATGCCGTTTACCATCAAAATCTCTACACAATTGATAGTACTAGTTACTATAGTAATTGCTTTATCGTTAGCTGTTCACGGTCATTTAACACCTGGAGGGGGGTTTCAAGCGGGAGCTGTTATAGCTACAGCTATAGCTTTAAGCATAATCGTTTTCTCTCTAGATGTTCTACATAGAATAGGTTTATCAACTAAATTTCTTCTAGGAATACGGTTAGTATCTTTATTGCTCATACTATTCACAGCTTTACTACCTCTATTCACATTGTTAATAACTAATACTTGGGCATATATCATGCAGAATCAAGTAAAAACTGACTCACAATTCTCTATGCCAAATATGTTTCTAAATACTCCTTTAGCGGGATCGATATTTCTCTTCAATTTATTTGAATTTGCAGCAGTAGCTACAGCATTCTCATATGTATTGATACTCTTTGTTATGTATAGAGAAAAAAGACATGCCATAGACAAGTTGAAGGAGGATATCAATTGACGCAAGAACTTCTATCCATGATTTTCACAATCGCCGTAGTAGCATTTGTGGTCAATATAGTTGTGGCGTCTTATGGTATATTTGCTAGACATTCTGTATTGAAGAAAATTATGTCGCTCGTTATATTCTCTGATTCTATAAATATTCTTGCTATATCGCTTGGTTATAGAGTTGTCGAAAGAGGCTATCCTTCACCTCCAATAATCAGTATAAAGCCTCAGAATCCAGAGGATCTAGGTGTTGTAGTATCTTCTGCTGTAGATCCACTTCCTCAAGCATTTGTCTTAACAGCTATAGTTATAGGTCTCTCTATCACGATATTTCTCCTCGGATTATCCGTGCTATACTATAGCTATTTTGGAACAGACGATATAAGGGTTTCTCTTAAGGAGAAAGAAGATGAAGAGGATATGGAATAAGATTGTTATCTCTATCTTTGTATTCATTCTATACATAGCATTTACAGGATTTGCTACAGAATTGACTATCATTTCAGGACTAGTACTTTCAATTACTGTAGCTATAGCTACTGAAGCAAAGCTTATCGAAAGAGAGCTGAATATTAATGATATAGCTAGGCTACTCTATCTCTTCAAATACTTGCTAAGATTCATCGTCATAGAGCTTAAAGAACATATAGAGATAGCTAAAATAGTATTTAGCAGAAAGGTAAAACTCGAACCTAAGGTAGTAAAGATACCTATTGATCTTAGATCTAGCTATGGTATAGCTTTCTTGGCATCAACAATCACAAATACTCCAGGAACAATAGTAATACATATTGATAGTAATAGAGGGAATCTATATATACATTGGCTTACTCCAAAATCTGAAGATCTTAGTGAAGTGAAGAAAATTATTGTTGGAGATCTTGAGAACATTATAAAGAAAATATTTGAGTGAAGAGCTATGGCTATGGCTATTGAGGTAGGGGTTATATCGCTCCTATACCTGATTTCATCAGTAATTATTGCTCTTCTGCACACGATTTCAGTTAGAGAAAGATTAATTGATTTAATAGCAGCTACTTTAGCATTAATTGGTTTGCTACTCAATATAAAGATCTTCATGTACGTAAATTCCATAGGTTTACTAGTTTATAGATTTGGTGGATTTCCACCACCGTTGGGCGTAATCTATGTAGTAGATGGTATTAGCTGTATATTAGCTCTGCTAGCCTCTTTTGCATTACTTCTATCGCTCTTGTTTTCAATTCAATTCATAGAACCAAATGTAAAGGCTCTATACTATGTTCTAGCATTTCTACTTACTTCAGGTGTGGTTGGATCTCTCTTTACAGGAGACATATTTAATCTCTATGTATCTATAGAGCTTGTAGCTATATCGTCCTACGCTATAACTAGTATCCATAAAGATAATCCAAAAGCTATTAGAGCAGCAATAATCTATGGTATTAGTGGAACTATTGTTACATCATTTCTACTTCTAGTTACATTTATGGTTTATGGTTCTTATGGAACACTAAATATGGCTGATATAGCTCTAAAAGCTTCTAATATAGAAGCAGAGGTTGTTTTCTCTGGTAATGTTTATGGAGATATAGTTTTCATCTCCAAGATTGTATTAGCATTAGCTACATGGGTTTTTCTTTTTAAATCTGGTATAATGCCTAACCATTTCTGGCTTCCAGAAGTATACAAAGTTGCACCTCTACCAGCTATAGCCATCTTCACAGCATCAGCTGATATAATCGGTATCTATGGTTTAATTAGATTCTATTACACGATATTCGGTATAGATACTCTTGTTAAAGATTTTAGAAATACTCTCCTAATTTTGCTCATGATTATCGGCGGAATGTCTACAATAGTTTCAGCAGCTTTTGTATCTAGACAGAATAGTATACGTAAATTAGTGGCATATAGCTCTATATCTCAATTCAGTTTATCTTTACTCGGTGTAACGATAGGCATTGGTGAAGCAATTGGTGGAGTCATTCTACATTTGATTTCAAATGGGTTAGGAGATATGTCTATAATATTTAGTGCTGCAACTATAAAACGTGTAGCCAGAGGTAAGTGTAGTAATAGATCAATGATAATTATTCCATACATAGCTCTAGTTATAGGTTTATTGAATCTCTTTGGAATAATACCTCTTCTACCAGGTTTTTGGAGCAAAACATATCTAGCTATGGGGTTCGTTAAAGCAGGGTTTCCTCAGGGAGCTGCTATAGTTCTTATATCAACAGGTCTTTGTGCACTAGGATATATGAGGATGATTATCAGATACTTACCTAGAGCTTCAGATTCGTCTGTATGTATCAATAATAATGGTGTTTCTAGAGAACTTGTGCTACCTTTGACTATATTGATTATCTTAGTAATAGTAACTATTGTTTTAGGTATTTTTCTCACGGCACATAATTATGTGAGAGATATTTTCGTATCATATGGATATATGGTTATGGATAGCAAAAGATACATAGATATAGTGTTTTCAGATAGCTAGACTATAGAGTTAAAAGTTATACATTAAGAGAATTGATGTAGCTAAGAGGTGCAATAAATGATTGACTCAATAGTAATGAGGTTCGTAGTGCCTATGACGCTGATGCTCATAGGTAATCTATTTATGGCGAGAAGAATTATATATGGATCTATTCTCAGAATATTGAGCTTCCTATCTCTTTCAATAAATCTATGGGGAGAAGATCTATTCAATAGCATGCTTGTAGCTACATCCATAGTTATAGGTGTTGTTCTTGCTCTCTATACAACTAGTTATTCGAGATCAAAATATGGAACACTAACACTTGTACCTATTATCGATCTACTTCTTCTATCAATATTGTTTACCTTCATATCGAGAAATTTAATAGAATTTGTCACATTTTGGTTATTAGGTGAATTGCTGGGATTCTTGTTGATAGCTTATGACTATATCTATAAAGGTGATACAATCTCTATGGCAGCCGCAATAAAGTATCTATTGTTCTCTATGGTTCCAACTGATATATCTATCTTCATACTTCTAGCTATTACAGGTTTAACAGAAGCATTTACAACACCTTTGAAAAGTCTATCACTATTTATTACAGATCCTATCGTGCTTATACTAATTCTTTTTGGTTTTTTTGCAAAAGCAGCTATATTTCCTTTACATTTCTGGCTACCAGATGCTCATTCAGTAGCTCCATCACCAGCTTCAGCAATTCTATCAGGACTCATGGTTAAGATGGGGATATACGCTCTATATATGCTGAGTTTCTACTCCATAGATAGAGCATTATTTAGTTCTATAGCCTTGTTCTCTGGACTTTTGACAACTCTTTATGGAGCTATGCAAGCATCTTTACAACGTGATATCAAAAGACTTTTAGCCTATAGCACTACATCTGAAACATCTATAATAGCTGTTCTAATAGCTCTATATGTGATGTCTGGTGACATATTGTTTATAGAAGCATCAACTCTGTATACTGTTGCTCACGCAATATACAAGGTATCGATGTTTATGGATTCTGGATTCATAGAACTTGTAGCTCATGAGAGAGATATTAGAAGGCTTGGATATATATACAGGATTAGCCCTACAGAATCTCTTGCTACATTACTATCGATTATGGCTGTTCTAGGGATGCCACCTTCTATAGGATTCTTAGCTAAAGTGTTTATGTTTTCTGCGATTTCGCATAACATTACGTATTCATGGATATATGTAGTTGTTTTAGTTATAGCAGCAGTTAAGGTCTCACTATCCATCGTGTATAACATAATCTATTTCAAGGCCCACATGGATCGCAGAGAACCAATGATGACAGGTTTGGGGTTAGGTGATGCTCTTCAGCTACAGAAATACACATTAATGATCTCGATATCCTCTTTCATATTCACCTTCACTATATATATATTGAACTGTATGAGATATACTGAGCTTATGTTGCTTAGAAAACTTTCCTATCTACTGATAATATCTATGACTATGTTTGTAGCACTAATCTATATGCTATATAATCTCATTAGACATAATGTAAGAAGCTGATATCCATGTCGATAAACGAACATGATAAAGTTATGTACTCGATCATAAACTACATGAAGATGTATCTAGTTGCTGTAGCGTTATTTGCAACAACAATGGGTCTCTTAGTCAGAAGCTATGTAGCTATAGAAGCAGGGTTTAAGATATCTATTGTTGTATTGTTTACAATAGCTGTAGAACGCATGATATATACACATAGGGTTGAGATAGTTTCTACAGTATCCATAGTCTCGATAGCGATAACAGCATTTTACTTCATTCAACACGCTAAAGATTTCATAGGCTTGGTTGCTTATGTAATGTTATCTATAGTGTTCTTAATCATGAATGAGAAAAACGGGAGAAAGATCAACACATTGTTGGATATAGTATCACTAAACATTATGTTATACTATATCGCTACATCATTATTTTTAGTAACTAGAGACTCGTTAACAGTTTTAGAAACACTAACAATCATTGCCATAACTACACTATTTGTGGTTAAAACATATTGTATAAAATCTAAAGCTTTCTACAAAGTACATGAATTAAGTAGATATCTAATACATACCCTTGGTACGAATATCGACAAAATCTTCAATACACTCTCTGAGAAACTTCTTAAGAATAAGCAGAAAACAGAAGCAATCTCAAGAAGATTATCGAATAGTGTTACAAAAGTTCTACAGAATCTAGCTCATATAGACATACCTTTTATCATTATTGAATTAAAAACTATAGAATATATGATGACAATATCTAAAAAGTTTCTTGAATTCGAGAAATATATAGAAAATCTATTGATAAAGATATTTTCAGCTTTAGAAAGAATTCAGCATTCTATGGAGCACTCATTTCTATTCTTTGTATTCTTGATGAGCATATTAATACTCATATCAATGATGTTCTATATATTGTTGCATATCTAACCATCTGAATCACAAACATTATCTATTACAAAAGACTTTTTATAGAATCAAGACATACATAGATACAATGCTTACAGACATATATACAGTAGTGATGCGCTTCATCACATTTAGATATATGTAAGCATCTTCAGAAGAGTGCTAGGTTTACATCAATTTCTTTTAGATCGATAACTTGTGTCAGAAATACGTCACATATGTTTTTACTGAACATAATAGTATGTTTATAGGGTGTAGTAAGGTTTGTGGTATCTATCTGATTTGAGTATCTTTTTAGTCTATATCTGAAGTATCGATAGAAGTATCTTTAATGAATTTAAAATACTTTAAAAGATAAATTGCTTCAAGCTTTACTTGTGCATTTAACTACACTAACTCAAAGTATCTTTAACCTCTGCAGCATAAAGCTAGTGGATAGGTCGTTAAAATGAGTGAACAGTTACAAGTAGATCTTGTTGTAAAAGAATTCAAAGATATATTCAGATCTAAACATGAAGTTGTTGTTTCTGCACCTGGTAGATTAGATTTCCTCAATACTCATCAAGATTATAAAGGTTTACCCGTAGTTGCTGTTGGTATAGATCTTAGAACATATGTAGCAATTAGACGAAGTGGAGATAGACTTTTGATTGTAGGTTCTGGTAACATGCTTGACGAAGGCTCTAGATATCTGGATATCTTTTCAGTAGATGCTCCAAATCTTATTGATTCACCTAAATGGTTTGGAAATTATGTTCGTGCAGCAGTTTCAGTACTTAAAGAAGATGGATATAGTATAGATGGTGCAAGAATCTGGATACGTAGCTGGATACCAATGGGTTCTGGATTAGGCAGCAGTGGCACGTTATTAGTTTCTCTTATTGGTGCTTTCAACGAGTTATTCGGGTTTGGTCTAGATACTAAAGCTATAGCTGAATATGCCTATAGAGCTGAGCACGATATTATGGGGATACCTTGTGGAAGATTAGATCAGTATGCAGCAGCTTTTGGAAATATTGTATATATAGAGACTAGACCTCCCTACAATATAGATATACTAAATCTCTCTGGAGGATTTTTTGCTGTTATTGATACAGGTATTAGGCATAGTACAGCAGAAATTCATCCCAAGAGGCAGAAAGAGATTGAGGAAGGTCTATCTAAACTAGTGGATATAGTTCCTAGAGATTTAAAGGAGCTTCTTGGCCTAAGGTATTGGGAGCCTAGGTGGGAGTACCTAGATCTAACTACCTTAATACCATACATAAAACTTCTTGACGAAAAACCTAGAGATAGAATACTCTATACACTAAAGTCTCATAGATCTACTATTCTTGCTCTAAAGGCCATAAAGGGAAGAGCTATTGATGTTGAAGAGATTTCAGAAACACTTGAAGTGGAGATAAACAGAGCTAGAGAATTATTGAACAAAGGTGTTCTAGATGTTGTTGGTGAAGTTATGACATATCAGCATAAGCTCCTTAGCAAACTTTATGATGTGAGTCTACCTCAAATAGATTCTCTAGTTGAGAAACTAATAGAGTTTGGAGCCTTAGGAGCAAAACTTTCTGGAGCTGGTTTAGGAGGAGCTGTTATAGCTCTCTTTAGAGATAAAGAGACTGCTGAAAAAGCAGTTAAAAACATTATAGACTCTAGATATGGTGTACGTGGATGGATTGTTAAAATAGATAGAGGCCTTACTGTTCATGGTGATGATTATGAGGGATAGAGAGAAAGTGTTTATGGAGCTTCGCTGGGATCCTGTTCAAGGAGAATGGATAATGGTGTCAAATCTACGTGGTTATAGACCTTGGCAACCAGAAACCTACTGTCCTTTTTGTCCTGGAGCGCCAGAAACAGGATATGGGTGGAGAGCACTAATATTAGAGAATAGATTTCCTATGCTAGTTCCAGAACCTCCAGAACCATCTAGACATAGTTTCTATGTAACAGCTAAATCAGTAGGCAGATGTTATGTTGTTGTAGAGTCACCTATTCATTCTCTTGATGATTTAAGTGATTTGCCACTAGATGATGTTGTTTATATTCTAGATCTTGTTATAGAGAAACAGAAAGAGATTGAGAAAGAGAGTTACGCTACCTATTTCATATGGTTTAGAAACAAAGGAAAGGAGATAGGCGTCTCATTAACACATCCACATAGCCAGATATATGTAACACCATTTATTCCTTCTAAAATAGAGAGAGAGTTAAAGAATGCTGAAGAGTATTGGCGTAAAAATAATGAATGTCTTTTCTGTAGGATTCTAGAAGTTGAATCCTCTGATAAGATTAGAGTAGTATATAGTTCAGATTGCTGGATGGGTTTTATCCCATTTTATGCTCACTGGCCTTTCGAGGTACATATCTATCCTAAAAGACATGTTCAACTTATTACACAATTAACAAATAATGAGGTAAAGGATTTGGCCAAAGTTCTTAAAGTTGTTCTATGTGGACTCAAGATATTGTTTTCAAAACCATCACCATACATAATGGTACTACATCAAGCTCCTCTCAAAGGTAGCTATAGCTACTATCATCTTCATATAGAGATCTACGGTATGTTTAGAGATGAAAACAAGATTAAGTATGCAGCAGGTATTGAAACTGGTGGAGGAAACTTTACATATGACTCTACTCCAGAAGATAATGCACTTAAACTTAAAGAGAAGATAGATAAATGTAGAGAAGAACTAATAAGTTAAAGTTCTTTTAAAAGCTCTCTAACAGTCCTTCTCACAGCTTCAGTAGAAGTCATAGATGGTGTCCAGCCCAATTCTCTTAACTTTGTTATATCTAGCAACATAAACTTTACATCGCCATACCATCCACGACCATCACAAGTAGAAGGTCTAAATATGTACTCAACATTATTCAGACCCATTTCATCTACAACTATATCTGCTATTTCTTTTACGGTAATCCAGTCATGATTTCCAACATTATACACATGGTAACCTTTATTTCGTGCACAAAGCTGGAGAAGTAGTAGTGATGCATTTACAGCATCTATTACATGTAAATAACTCTTTCTCTGTGTTCCATCACCTAGTATCTCAAGCTTCATGGGATCTCTTCTTAATTTGTTGATAAAGTCAACTATAACTCCATGTCTAGAACGTGAACCTATTATATTTGCGTATCTAGCTATAGCGATGCTGAAACCATATAGGCTGTGGTATGAATGGTAAAGAATTTCACATGCAGCTTTAGAAGCTCCATAAACAGATATAGGCGCATAGGGATGTGTTTCTGGTGTAGGTATGGTTCTAGCATCTCCATAGACTGTAGAGCTTGATGCAAAGAAATGTATATCTACATCGTTTATACGTGAAGCCTCTAGAACATTAAATGTTGCAACAATATTCTCATTGAAATGTATCTTAGGCTCTATAGATGATATCCTAACCTCAGGGTTGGCAGCTAGATGTATAATAGCATCAGCATCTCGAAACTTGTTGACCCATGAATTATCGAAATTCTTTAGATCTGCAACAACAAGTTCAACTTTTCCTGTATCTAGCTTATCCCTGATATTGTTTATAGATCCGCTACTCAAGTTATCTATCACGATAATATGATCTGCTATACCTTTCTCAATCAGCAAATCGATAAAGTGGCTACCTATGAAACCTGCTCCACCTGTGACAACAATATTGCTAAACATATTGTTCATATTGCTATACCGATTCTAAGCTCTATTGGTGCTAGATTTAATATCTGTTTATTGTGTAATAAGTTGAACTAGTTGTTTGCTAAGTGGTATTGATGTAGAGGTAATGGACATAACTAAATTGATTGAGAACATCAGTACTTTATCGAAGTCAAAAGCTTTGATGAAGCCAATTCTTTTCAGAGTTTCTAGATAGAGAATAGTTACATCTACATTAATAATTCGTCATATAGTCTTCATGATGATCATTACTCAAAGATTCTTTATCATTCTCAAGATATGGACTGTGATCAGACAAATGCCTTATCATCATTTATTTAGATTATCAGCTCCAGGGGTATTCTTCATACAATCTAATGTCTATTCATCTTGATATTTAACTGCACCAATATATCTTTTACCTCTCATCTAATCTACACTTGTTAAAGAAGTAAATATAGCTTATAGTTATGTAGGATCTAGGTAACAGCTCTATTATTCTATATCGAAGTAATAGATGTGTAGTTCTAGAATTCTATCTATGACTATTCCTCAGACAAAATCATTGCACACTAAGTTTACCTATTATTCAATATTCTATCGCTATACAAAATGATAAATATATCGAGAACTCTAGCAAGTATACTCTACATTATTTGAGCCTTGGTTATATCCATTAATGGGCTATATATCTACAACAAATGTTGCATACCACTTCTCTTTCTCTTTCCAGATCCTCATCTCATTATATGTTATAGCTTTCACAACTGTTCTAGGTTCATGTTTATTATGCTGAAACTCTTCACCATAGATATATCCCTCGATACATATCTGCTTCTCTTCTCCATTAATCTCATACATTTTATTTACGATAAACTTGCTGAAGACCATGTTTTTACTATCATGATGATACAGCATTTCTTCAAGCCATCTATACAGAAGATTTTCTATATCAAATCCACAAATATTTATAGGTATAGCAACTTTTGGTTCAACTCTACTTGTATCAGTTATAATTTCAAAAACTGCTTTAGCAGCTTCTTCAAAAACTGCTTCAATACTTTCTCCCCAAACCTTTATAAGAACATCAGCTGTATGGTCTAAAAATTCAAATCCTCTATCCATAAGTTACACCAATGCTATACCTCATATACTAAAATCTTTTAAACTGATAAAATAATTCATTAACTAACATCTATATCTAGATAGATCATAATCATTTTATTCAAGGTAGCAACAGAAATCAATGTCAGCTTGATCAGCTTTCTAGAGTAGTGTTTCTATTCAGAATTGCTATAATACCACTAAAGATGTTCAGTAATACGTTGCTTGTGTTTGTTTAAGTTATTGATGAATGTATCTAGTGTTAGAATATGTGTTGATTCAGCTTAAGAAATATATTCTTGCTAATTATGAGACTGCTATGGGCTCTACTTTGAGTATACAGGATATTGTTAATAAGGTTATAGAGTATCTGAAGTGGCATCCTAATGCAAAACCTTCTGAAATAGCTGAATACCTTGGTGTTAATCTAAGAACCGTTAGAACTATTTTAACTAAGCTGAGGGTTAGAGGAATTGTTGTTAGGACAGATAAAGGTTATACACTAAAGGCCAGTTTTTACACAGATTCTCGAAATGTGCGAAGTAGTTCTGTAGAAGGATCTAGTAAACAAAGCTCTATTGATAGAGAGTTTATGGAACATGGATTAAATGTACCAGATATCGAGAATATTTTCGAGAAAATTAGAGAACTGGATAGCAAGATTAATAATATAGAGAACATTGTTAAAGAGCTTAAAAATACAGTACTAGAGATTGGTAACAAATCTATTAAAAGAAGTAATTGTGAAGCTCTCTATGAAGCTATAGAGCTTCTAAGAATGGGTCTAGAGGCTATAAGATTGGGAGATCAACGCTCATTAGATAATGTGCTTACAGAATTAGAGAGTGTTGTAGAAGATTTGCGTAGATGTATATTGAGTTAATAATGTAGTGAATCATCTGTTGAATTAGATACAGATAACTAACTGTATCCATGTATGGAACTTGAGGTAATGTTTATAAGCTTCTAAATTTATGCATATATGTGCATAAAAAATTCAGCTAGAGTGAAGCAAGGATGCAGCAGGTACGTGAAGAAAATATGAAAAAAGCGGCTGTTTGGGAAGAAGCATTACTTCAAGAGTTCATATACGCTATAGGTCATATAAATCATGTAGAACAACACTTGATAGAAATCGATTCATCTACAGGTTTACCTATCTTTGGAGATATTATAGACATGTTTAGAGAGCAGAGAAAACTTGTTGGTCAGATAATGTTTCTTATAGAAAGGATTGAGGCAACTAAAAGTGACTCTGATATAAGATCCTCGTGGGAAAACATATGGTGTGCACTAAAACATGCTACTTCAGCTCTTATCCATATAGATGAATGTATAGAAAAATTGTTGAAAAAAGCTAGAGAAAGCGGTAATACTGTAATGCTGGAATGTGTTAAAACTCTTTTAAACATCAGGAGCAATATATTGAGGAACATAATTAACGTTATTAGGAGAGGGAAAGAAGCTTCATCAGCACTAGCTGAAGCAAGTGTTAGATGTAGAGAAGATTTGTGTATTGAAGAGGTTGAAAAGAGATGAAGTCTTCAGGATACGTATTGCTTAAAGTTGTTGAAGATACACCTAAAAATATTAAGACAAGGATATACAAGGTTATGAATGGAACAACAATTTCTATAAATAATAAGAGATATAGATCTAAAGGACTCATAAAGGACATTGATGGAGTAGCTCTATCAGGATCTCTCTACTTAATACCGGTAAACAGTATTGCAACAGTAATTGATATACTTTCTCGAAAGGGTTTAGCAGATTTTATCCAGATAATCAATCTATGTAAATGTTTATGTGAATAACAAGATCCTCTAGTTTGGATAACTAAATTTTAGTAAGAATTATATGTTTAGAGCTTGAGATAAGTCTTCTATTATATCATCAACATCTTCTAGCCCTACAGAAAGTCTGACAAGATTCTCAGTAATCCCAAGCTTGACTTTATGTTCCGGCTCTATAAACATAGCTCCAGCTTTAACAGGTAGAACAGCCATACTCTCTGTTCCTCCCAAACTTGGACATCTCTTAACCAGCTTCAGCCTCTTTAAGAAGTTCACGACATCTTGATAACCACCCTTTATCTTGAAACTAACTACACCTCCAAATAGAGGTTTCTCAAATAGTTTCTTAGCAATTCCATGGTATGGATCTTTTTGTAGACCTGGATACATAACTTCCTCGATTCTACTATGCTCAGCTAGGTATTCAGCAACAGCTTTAGCATTTTTGCTGTGTTTCTCAAATCTTATCTCTAGCGTCTTGATTCCTCTTAAAATCATGTATGCTTCAAATGGCTGTAGAATTCCTCCAAACATTCTTCTCCATTCCCAGAGAATCTTTGTATCTGTTAATAATCCTGCAACAACTCCTCCTACAGCATCGTTGTGTCCCCCAAAGTACTTAGTCATACTATGTATCACAAGTTTAGCGCCATACCTAACTGGCTTAAGTAGTATAGGTGTTGTAAACGTGTTATCAACTATAAGTACAGTCTTTTCAATATCTATGCTCTTGTAGATATAGTCGATATCTATAACCTTGTTCGTAGGATTGGTCATAACCTCTAAGAATATTATAGAAGTATCTCTATCTACTGCTTCAATAATCGATTCTGCTGAAGGCCATACCTTAGATAACTTTATATTGAGTTTAGGAGCAATATTATTGAGTAGTGCAAGAGTTGAGCTATAGAGCTCCATAGGGACAATAACTCTATCTCCAGGTTTCAGTCTCCATATGAATGTTGTAGATATTGCAGCCATACCGCTATTGAATGCAAGTGCGTCTTCGGTATTCTCTAGCTTGGCAACTATTCTCTCTAATGCTCTTGTTGTTGGGTTTTCTTCTCTTCCATACCTAAGGTAGTTACCTCTATCAGTAAATACAGCCTCCTTCAACTCATAATCTATGTATTCATATACTACACCAAGATATATAGGCGGTATATGTGATCCATAGTTATCTTTATGTTCATGTCCATGAATAGCAGTTGTAGAGGGTTTGGCCAAAGCCTAGTTCACCAGTTTAAGCTAAATCATTGAAAAGCTTTTAAACTTTGTTAAAGAGAACAGTGATACAGTTAAAATGGTAATAATACATATATCAGAATAAAGATTTGATAGAAACTTATCATCTATTTAATGAATCTATACATTGTTTAATAATTGAATTCCTATATTATTTCTTTACCATCCTCTATAGATTAAATCCTTATGTGGATGTCTTCCTCAAATAATTTAAAATATGATATCTATTATCGAGATGTGTTAAAGTCAAGAAACATGTAACGCTATCTAGAAACAATATTTGAACTACTAAAAGGAAAGATATACAGAATGTTTATGGAATCCAATCTAAGAATTGATAGAAGATTTTAAGAAACTATATGCTTATCAAAGGTATATCAATCACAACACTATATATCCATGGATCTAAAGAAAAGGTGTTTAATGAAGTATACAAGCTACTTAATGATATTAAAGAACCTAGGACATTCATGTTTATGGATGCTGAAGCATCTGTAATTTATGGCACAGAGATAGAGAATATTTTTGTAGCTACAGAAGTTGCAAAAATGTAGCAAGTATAAGTGATTTCTAAATACGCATTTTTAAATAATTATTATTTCTATTCTACTGAAATTAGGTAAAAGGATTTAATATACGTAGTACTCATCATAAAATGTAGTAATTTCATTTACTCCTCTCTATTGATTGTAGAGACTGTGACAATAATCACATTCTAGAAATACATACTGCTCCATCATATATATATAGAAAGTTTATGTAATGCTTTAAAATTTTTGTATGAATCACCAAAAATATTGTTTCTTATTTGTACGTGAGTAACTATCTAGAGGTATAGGGGTAGTAGATAGATGAATGTATATTTAGTAATTAAGATAATTTAGAAAATAATATATGAATACCATTATTGATTAGCACACTTTTACAGTTCTTATAGCCACAAAATACTCTCTATCTTTGCATCCAGAAGTGTATCATAAACAAATAATTCTACCATATCTAGAAATTAATTATAAGTATTGAATGCTTTAATGATGATAGAGCTTTAGTTTAAATAGCTCCATATTAATCATTAACATCTACATATACTACACTATTTTACCAGACACATAATCCCAAGATGTTTTCTTAAGCGGTAGACCTCTTATTGATAATGTTTTAGTATTTATAGCTATGCCTATTACATATGGTTTAAATCCTATGCTCCTCATAAGCTCTAAGACTTCATCCATATACATTCTGTTAACCACTAAAATAGGTGTATATTCTTCGTTAGATCTCATAATGATATCTATCTTTTCTAGGTTCTCACTATATGCATAATTTAAGGCTATTGGATGTAGAAGTTCATGGGGATCAAAATCTATGTATATACCTACGTTATTTAGTTTGGATAGAATCTCTATAGTTTCATAGAGAGTATCGCTTATATCTATTGATCCTGTTAAGCCTATTCTTGCTCTCTCTATACAGTCAACTATTTTTGGATCTATGGAAGGTCTACAAGAAAACTTCCTAACGTCCTCATCTATGGGTACCCTATTCCTTGTATACTCTATGTAGGCTATATATGATAATCCTATGGGTCTAGGGATAATAAGCATATCTCCAGATCTAGTTCTTCTCTGCAAAGGAAGATATCTACATGTAGCTAAAATGAATACATCTATCCATATGTCGTTGCCTACATTAGTATCTACATTCTCTATGAAACCACCATAGACATTAACAGCATCATTAACCCCCTTAACCATCTCCTCGACAGCATCAACATTATCCGATCTGACACCTATAGAAACAGCATACACATAAGGTCTACAACCTTTAGAAAAAACATCACTTACAGCTGCAGTAACAGCTTTAAATCCAAGATCGCGATAACTACACCAAGGATATCTAGCTCTTGATTCAGCAAAACCATCAACCTTTAAAACAAAATATTCATCATTAATCTTAAAACCACCAGCATCATCTAACCACATCAATAACGAAGCTGGATGCCTCCTTATCTCTCTAGCCAACCTCATAACATATTCGTTTAAATTCGTCATATATTTTTAAACCTCTAGGTATTGAGTTACTGGATAAATATTAAATGATTTACTTGTTTTAGATCCTAGATAGAATAATACTGTCAGTAAGGAACTCTCTACACACTCTTTGAATCTCCTGAAGTATGTTTCACATATTTAGTAATAGAATATTGGAATAATATTTGGAAATTTATGTTAATGTAGATAATTCATATGGAGAATAAAACTCGAGTCTTATTTAGTAACAATTGTTAAGTTCATTGATCATGAATCATGCAAAACTATTGTATTAGAGAGTTTCTATATACCTCTTTAAGCTATTTGGTTTTGAATTAGTTTCTATAATTGGATAGAATGGTGTATAAATATGAGAGAACTATAAATGATTCTACCATAGTTATATATGTCATGTAATTGAATGAGAAAACAAGTTTATTACATAATCTATTGTTTATAATATCTTCATTCTTCCTCGAATCTCATCAGTTCATCATTTGGTTTATCTCATACCCATATCTTGATTTCTATGTCTAACAGCTATATGGCTTATGACTGTTGTTGTAACTAGCACTACTACTATATGAATTCTATATAGAATGCTATTATTAAGAAACACCTACTTGTTATCAGATGTCACGAATTCTTCATGATCTGTAACATAGATGTATATAATCAAATATCAAGAGACTTATTAGAAGTAGGGTAAGAGCCTGAAGTATTTGTTGAATTATGTAGATCTATCGACATTATATTTAGGTCATCTATTACATATAGCTACCTAGCGTTTAGTGTTGTTTGATCTATATCCACTTAACTTTGGTTGCTGGTTTAGACCTCTTCACATTATCAGTATAATCTTCATCTACATGAGCTTCGTATTCATTTAGTCTACTGTCTATCTATTACTAGAACATATGCTTCATGTCCAATCCCTAATAATCTATTGATCTACTATCTAAACATATTTTGCATTCTTATGTCGTTATATGTATTACCATAGTATTTGATCTATTTCTGGAAACTTTAACGAGAATCTTACTAATATCAAATTGATGTAAGTTATCGTCTAGAAATATTTAAAGCAGAAGGAAATACAAAATAGAGATGGATTCTACTACTAATCATATATAGATTGTAAGTATTGATAGAGGATCATATGAGAAATGCTTATGTATAGTATGTTGATTCCAGATAAAAGATCTTAGCCTAATTAAGCAAATTGATAGAAGAACCTCATGGTCAAATACTAATAGTTTGTTTCGATAAACAGTGTTATACATATGTTGGAGAAATTATATGTTATTGTGAAGATAAGTAAAGATGATAATGTCATAAAATGGCGATATAGAGATACATTAATACATCTTTTGTAAAACTTGTGTATAGGGAGATATTATCTCTATGATCGATAATGTTCTGGTTGTAGGAATAAACCAAAGAAAATAGCGGTAAAAACATTAGATAAATGAGAGCTATAGATGGTAGTTTAAACAAATAAAATAGACTTTATTCACCTATTAGACACATAAAGATAGTGTATAAGATAATAACTAATACATGTAGTGTAGATCGATACAGAAGGTATGTAACTACTCTATTAATAGCTAGTGAATGATTATTTTCGTCGAAGAGATAAAGCTAGAATTGTTATAAATACTATCAATGGAATGATCAAGGGCTCAGGTATTGGTACTGGAAGCATTTTGTCAAACGGATAAAAATCAATATTGTTGTTATCCAATATTTTGCAGAGACCATCATCATCACCTTTGGCTCTACAATCATCAGGATTGCTTAGTGATTGCCAGAAGTTTCCTACATTTCGATCTCCTATTTGACAACTCCAGGTAGCCACAATATAATCGAAACTAATGGATACATCATTTAAGTTGTTGAAGAAATTGTTTAAGCATAGTGTGACACTACTATGGTTTATTTTAATACCGATTCTGTTGTTATTAATATTGTTATTAAATATTCGCACATTCCCAATACCTGGACCGATAGATATACCAACATCATTATTCTCTAGAGAACAATATCTAATATCAATATTACTTGCTTGATCTATGTATATACCAGTATTGAAATTTTTTACAGTAATATTCCCAATAACAATGTTACTTGCAGACTTAATACTTATACTATGATTTCTATAGTTATTTCCATTAATTACATGGTTCTGTCCATCGAATATGATACCACTACCTGTTATCGATATTGCTATATTATCTAGGTTTTTAAGGAGTTTATATATCGAATAGTTTTGTCCACCAATATTTATGCAACTACAGCTGATGTACTCTCCATTAACTGGTTCTGAAGGACACCAAACCCATCCATATTCTTTTTCACCTTCATAGAAGTGACAATTACCACTTCCACCATCTATCCGTATAGAGATTAGCTGATTTTGAGTGTATATAGGTATTGCTATAATTGTTACCATGAATAATAGCATTAGTGTAACTGTGTAGCCTATTACTGTTTTTCTTAAAATCATTATCCCACTTCATACGCAATGATTTTGTGGATAGCTTGTCGAATATTGTACAACTATAATAAATTCTGTGGAAATATATTTATTTGTTCGTCTTCTATTTCTATTACTCTAGCCTGGTAATTTTGGAGTATTGTTGTTAATTGTTGCTAGATTTCTACTGTATTTCTTCTGTGTGTTAGTCTTTGTATGTCTTAACTATATTGGTGAAGAGATTTAGAGTTACACTCTAGACCATAGAGCTATATAGTACATTTAATATAGATGTAGATTATTCGTTTTTTACTGATTTAAGACTTTGTAAGAAGAAGCTTTACCACTCTCCATTATTTGAGTAACTAAATTATGGCATAAAGTTGTTTACTGCTTATAGTGATTTTTGATACATTATTGAAGCTTGATAATTGATTAAAGTAGATTCAATTAAACTATATAGTGTAATTCTTTCTGATGATGTTTTTGGGATCTTTTCTCATACTATTATATATATATCTAGAAGCAGAGGCATCTCTAGTATTAAAGCTTCGATAACTCTATCAATATCTTCTACAACAGCTATTGATGAATATTGATATGTCTTAACATTATTAACCTTCAGCAAGGATTATCTCTATGGAGAGTACAATGATTCATGAGATATATTCTTCACTACAGACCTATTGATACATAGCTTCCACATCTATGTTTCACAATCATCAGACTACGAATATATTCAGAACAATTATTCCCACACTATATGTTGGCTATACGTAGAGACTTGATATATTTAACAACATTCCTACATATATTAATATTATCTCTACACATAACCTCGAATACTATAAAACCATTGTATCTTGTTCTCATTATCCATGTCTCGATCTTATTCCAATCAACTGTACCAGTAGTAGGTGGTTTGTGATGATCTCTATAACCATCATTATCATGGATATGCATTACCTTAATATATCTTCCAGCAGTATTCAAAAATTCATCAATATTCTTGTTAATGTTTGCGTGACCAATGTCTAGACATATACCAACATCTCCATCAAGTACTGAGATAAGCTGTATAAGTTCCTTTGGTCTAGATCCAAATAAATGTTTCTCTATTATGTTCTCTATAGCTATGGCTATACCTCTATCTCTAGCTTCTCTAACTATATATCTGAAGAACTCTAGATTAAGCTCTAATGCTCGATTTACAGCATAGAGAGGATGAATAACAGCTATTTTTCCATTGATTTTGTTGATAAAATCTATCCATTTAATAAATCTAGCTAAACCATTGGGCGAAAGAGCTACCTCAGGCTCCATCTCGTCATAAGGTATATGGACAACATCAACACTATTAGATATAGTTGAAACATTATCTAGAATTTCATGTATATATCTATCTTCAATAGCTTTACCACCAAAAGCAACAAAGTTGTTGTATGAAACTTCTACACGAAGACCATCACTTACCAAAGCTTCTATAGCTCTCTTAGGAGTTAATGAAACATATAGCATTGTTGAATATGTATAGTAGACCATGATCTACTACCCATATATCTCTTAACCAACTATACTAGAAATTAAAAGGTTTAGAGAAATATAGAACTAGAGATACAGATATCGATATACACAACAAGTATACCTAAATAATTAATTCCAGATATGTTCAAATGAAACCAGATGCGATATTTCCAGATCAAGAGTAGAGGTCTAGAGTCTAATTTATGGCCATGGTTTACTGTTTTTATTCCTAATTATTTTTAAGAAGATTCTCCCAGAATTCAGCTTCCTGTACTTCTCCTATTACAACAGCCTTCACTTTGCTATTTACTACAATAACAGTCTGTGGTACAGCCATAGCGTAGTGCTGAGGTACACCGTTTTTTGTCTCGATATCAACTAGCATCATGAAGAGTTCTGCTGCAGTTCTATCAGTATCTATCCAGAAAGCTCTATAGTTATCTGGATAGTGTTTTTGGAAAAACTCATACATATTGTGGCAATGTGGACATGTAGTTAATCCAAACATCAATATACATGGATTAGGTAGAGCTGTATCCTGGAACTGAGATAGAGAGACTTCTAGCTCATCAACAACGATCTTTCCAAAAATTCTTGAACCTAGATATAGTGGAACACCTTCGCCATTTCTTGGAGTTTTGTTAAATGATATAGAGATGATCACTACTGAAATACTTACCAAAATTATCAATACTATTACTACAACATACAGTAGAGAGAGCTTTGGCTTCTCTTTCTTTTTGATCAATATAGCACCCAACTTATGTCTATAACTCAACTACTTAAAATCTTTAATTAAGATCTAGACAGACTACGATGATGTAGAATGATTGAATCTGTTATTGTGTTCTACATACGGAACACATTAGCTATAAATTCTCGTAGCTGTTCTGTATCTTTGATATATGTTTATAACAGTCTGTAAAGCTTATAGAATTCAGAGAAATGTGTATGGTGTTATCGATGTATGTAGGGTATCCATCGAGATTTGAGGCATATGGTGCTGTCAAGATCTATGAGCTTAGTAAGGTTCAGGTTCTTCTTGGTGTAGGCGGTAGCTCTAAACCTGGTTTATATAGTATAGCTAATTTCGATGAATTTATCAAGACTGCTGAATCTACTGCTATAGTTGTTCCAACGAGAGATGAGGATCCTATGGTTCTTGAGGGTGTCTTAAGAGCTGTACCTATATATTCGCCGTTAATAGTTGTTTCTGCTTCTACTCAAAAGCCTCTAAATGTTTACGGTATGGAGATGGATATAGCTAAGACTCTCTATAGAGTTACAGGAAGACCCATAATAGTTATTCATCAAAGAGATCCCATCTTAGCTGATATACTTAAAGACAGTATACCAAATATTATCGATGAAGATGGACTTATTCGTTATGGTAAAGGTGAAGCACTATTGATAGCAACTCTAGTCGCAGATGGTATAGGTGTAGAGAATATTGGTTTTATTGATGCTGATAACTATATACCTGGAGCTGTAACAGAATACGCATTAATATACTATACCGTCCTCAGGATGTGTGAATCCGATTACAAAATGGTTAGAGTTTCGTGGGGATATAAGGCATATGGATCTGTGGAATTCTATCTCAGGAAAACTGGTAAAGTTTCTCAAATAGTTAATAGTGTCTTGAACAAAGTGTTGTCTTTTAGACGTAGAATAGAGACAGAGATAATCAAGACGAGCAATAGCGGTGAACATGCTATGAGTATGAAGCTAGCTAAAGAACTTACATATGCAGGTGGATATGCTGTAGAGACGCAAGAGCTTGTAAGTATTCTGGAGATGTGCTATATAGATGTAGATACTGGTCACTGTCCTTCTCTACCACACAGCATTGAAATCTATCAAGTAGAGTCTAGAAATCCCCATATTCATTCAGAAAAAGGTGAAACACATGTAGTTGAAATGATAATAGATAGTCTATCGACGATATATCACTCGAAACTAGGTAATGATAGTAAAACCAGAAGCCATATAATCAATATACTGAGGGAATTAGCATATGAATCAGAACCACCTCTACCACAAGTATACAAGTATCCAGATATAAATACTAGAGCTTTTCTAGATAAACTTCTCTCTGAAAGTAGATTGTGTGTAGCATATGGATTATGAAATGTCTTGTTTTTTAGTCTGTGGATATTGAGAAATAGTTGTTGCTACCCTAAGTGATAAATGGTTATCTGTAGGGATAATGGTTTGGATAAATGTAGTAACATGAAGGTGCCTGGAGTATATACTCTACTCCTCAATGTTTCTATGGATCTCTGTACTATTGTTGGATCTCTTGGGTATATATGTATTGATAGCGGTATGTATAGCTATATAGGTTCTGCTAGAGGTTTTGGAGGTATTGAGGCTAGAGTTAAACGCCATATAGATAAAGACGAGAAAAGACTGTGGTGGCATATAGACTATATAACTAGTTTAAAGACGGTAAAGATCGTAGGTATTGTATATGCAGAAACTGTAAGAGATCTAGAGTATATGCTTGCCAACTTTCTAGAGAGATCTAGTTGCTGGTCTATAGCTGTACCTAGATTCGGTTCAACAGATAAGAGAAGCTCTACACATCTATTTAGATGTTTATGTAGCTTTAGCAAATGTCTAGATGAACTCACGGAGATGTATATATCAATAGGTCTAAGACCTTGTGTATTACACTTCAATAATCATAATACTAGACCAGAGAGGTAGAGGATGATGCTACCCCAGGCTGTAGAAATATATTGTGATTTCTAGAGATATGGATTGAGTTAGAGCTTCTGGTATTGTGGTTCCATAGACATGGTAGAAGATATGAGTGGAGAAAATACAGAGATTGGTATAGAGTTCTTGTAACTAAATACATGCTGATTAGAACAAGATCAGAAGCTGTTGAGAAGGTGTAGAGAATTTATTGAGAGTTTTCCTATACTAGAAGCCTTATGTAAAAGCTGATGTACTGATGTCTAGAGGTTCTTCAAAAAGCTTGGTCTTCTCTTCATGAGCTATAAGTATAGTGTTGATGAGCTACAGAACACTATCTTGAAAAACATGACTAGATTTGGATTATCTTCTAACGTTATTGAAGAATTCTATTGAAGAATTTTGTAGAAAACGTATAGTTTTTGATGCTGTGAATCCCTATACGTTTTCGTTAGAAGAACTGCTTATGGGTAAACTCGATCTTGTGGATAGCTATAAACCAGATATCCTCGTTATTCATGGTCTAGAGATGCTTAAACCAATTATAGACGAGAATCCCTATAGATTCTTCAGCCTCTTGGCGAATCTAATCCTCTATTTAAAGAAGATGGGTGTAGTAACGTTCTTAATGTTATCTGATTTATCTAAAGAAACAACAAGAATGTTTGCAAAACTTTCCGACACAATTATACGCTTACTCTATATTAAAAAATCCGATGTTATTGTTCCCTACATTTACCTGTTTAAGAGAGGGTTAGATCCAAAGATCTACAGAGTTGATGTGGAGAACTATCTTAAGGAATTCTCTAAATCAATCTCTTGTAGCTCTAAATAGTAGAGAGTGAATGTAGAGATTTTTGAAAATCATCGATATGTTGTAATCTATGGATAGATGCAACGACTGTAACAGTGTACCTCGTCTCTATATAGATTCTGAAGTTTCTAGAATTTTGGAAACTGGTTAATAGGAAACATAGCTGTGTTGCAAAAGTCTGTTATTATCGTTATGGAATCATTAACATGTTTGTGTACTTCAATACAGAACACATCAGCTCTATAGTTTTGAAACTTCTTCACCAGGTTTAAGTACTCTATACGCATTAATGCGTGTATCTGCACCTATTACTGCTCCGATTTTAACATATTCTCTTCCTCTTCTAGTGATCTTGAAGCTTCTCGCTATCTTTATTTCTTCTGGGAGTATGTTTAGCGTTATTACTCCAGGCTCTATAACGCTATTGAATCCTATAACTGAGAAACCTATGTATGATCTACTCCCTATAGTTGTGTTTTTCTGTATAGAGCTCCACACAATCTCTGTATAGGAGCCTATAGTTGTGTCTCCCTCTATTGAGACATAGCTTCTCACAAGGCTATGGCTGCCCACATATGTTTTCCTACCTATATATACAGGTCCTTTAATGATAGCGTAATGATCTATCTCGACATCATCTTCAATGATTACGGGACCTTCAATAACTGCGTTAGGTGATATCTTAGCGTTACTACTTATGGATGATCTATCTATCTGCTGAAGTATGTATAGAGAAGCTCTTAGTAGATCCCATGGATATTCTACATCTATCCACCATCCACTCCATATACATGGTTTTAGCCTATATCTATTGTTTATAGTGTTTAAAGCTTCTGTAATATTTCCATAACTCTCTACATATTCTATGAAGTCTTTCGGCAGTATATATGCACCACCAACAACATAGAGACTCTGGTATCCATGTATAGGTTTCTCTATAAATCTCTCTATAGATCCTGATTCATCTAGAACTGCTGTACCATAGCTCTCTACATCTTCTTCGGGTATGAGAACAACGCTATAGCGGTTTTCGATATATGTGGAGAAGAGTTCTTGATACATATCTCTTGGCGCTATTATATCGCCGTAGAGGAGAACAAAGTCTCTATGAATAGAATCTTTTGCAGAAATTATTGCTCCCTCTATATCAGGCTTCTTTTGCTGAATAAGCTCTATCTCTAGATATTTACCATATCTAACAGCTATATCCTCAAAATCCTTTGGATTGTTTATAACCATATATACATGTCTAACACCAATACCAACTAAGTTGTTGAGAACATATTCAACAATATGTTTACCAACAAGACTAAGGAGTGTCTTAGGTTTACCGCTAGTCAAGATCTTTATTCTTTCCCCAATACCGCCAGCAAGAACTACAACAGGTATGTCTATAGCCATAGACACACCGTTTTATTCGACTGTGACAGTTTTTGCAAGATTCCTAGGTTTATCTGGGTTAAGACCTTTTCCAATAGCTGTATAGTAAGCTATAAGCTGATACGGAATAGTATACACTATTGATGCTGTATAAATCGATAACCTGGGTAGCTCGAAAACTATATCAAGTCTCTTTTTAGCTTCTTCATATCCTTTTGGTATCAAGCCTATAGCTAATGCTTTTCTTGCCTTCATCTCTTCTATATTTCCTAGAATAAGTTCTCTATATTCATCATTAAATACTGTAAAGAAAACAGGAAATCCTTCTTCAATAAGAGCTATGGGTCCGTGTTTACTTTCTCCAGCAGGATATGCTTCTGCATGTATGTAGGCTATTTCTTTAAGCTTGAGTGCACCCTCCATAGATATGGGTACACCTATACCTCTACCAAGATAAAAAGCATTTCCATACTCTTTCAATTTCTCGCTAAACTTCTTTATTCGTGGTTCATAGATATTTATAATGTTTCTCGATATCGATGGTAATTCAGAAAGTTCTCTCTCGATACTCTCTATTGTCGAGATTGATTCAGATCCCAAAAGCTTAGCCAATTTAACAGCTATAGTTATGAATACTAGAAGCTGGGATGTAAATGTTTTTGTTGCTGCAACACCTATTTCTGGACCAGCTCTAGTGTATATAGCGATATCAGATTCTCTAGGTATAGCACTCTCGATAACATTAGATATAGCTATAACTCTAGCTCCTCTCTTCTTTGCCTCTCTTACAGCCATTAACGTATCTATTGTTTCACCAGATTGACTAACAGCTACAAGTATATCTCCTTCTCTAAAAATCTTCTTAAACCTAATGTATTCAGAAGATATAAAGGTAGTTGTGTTAATTCCGCAAAGAATATTCAACATATATTCTCCTGCTAAAGCAGCATGAAAAGATGTTCCACATCCAGTTAAAAATACTCTATCTGCATTAATCAATAGTCTAGAAACTTCCTCAACTTCATTAACAATACTGAAGAGAGTGTTCTTAAGAGCTATGGGTTGCTCATGAATTTCCTTAAGCATGAAATGAGGGTATCCTTCCTTCATAGCCATATCTGGAGTCCAATCTATTACTCTCACTCTATTTCTCCAATCTATAGCACCTCTATCAATATTCTCTATATATATATTTGTAGGCGATATATAGCCAAAATCTCCATCATTTAACACAATAATTCTATTCGTATACCTTAGAAAAGCAGGTATATCACTCGCAATAAAGATAGCTCTATCTCCTACACCTATAACAAGTGGAGATACATTCTTGATGAAGTATATTTTGTGAGGATCAATAGAGGTGATAACCAGTAGTGCATATGTCCCTTTGAGAATCTTTACCAATTGTTTAACAGCTTCAAGAACTGTAAAACCATTTCTAACGAATTCTTCAACTAGATGGGGAACAACTTCACTATCTGTTTCACTAATGAATATATGTCCCTTCTCAAGTAGCTTCTTTTTTAGTTCACTATAGTTGCTTATGATTCCGTTATGGACTACAGCTATAGTATTGCTACAGTCTGTATGAGGATGAGCATTAAAATCACTAGGCTCTCCATGTGTAGCCCATCGAGTATGTCCTATAGCTATAGAACCATCATAATCTATGAAACCCAGCTTCGCCTCAACATCTAGAATCTTTCCTTTACTCTTTCTAACAATAATCCTCCCATTATCAACTACTATGGCAAATCCAACTGAATCATAACCTCTATACTCTAGACTGAGAAGAGAATCCCTTATAACTAAACCAAGCTGTTTACCGAAAACTTCAGTGCCTCGAGAGCTACAAACTATACCGATAATACCGCACAAGTTCTTCACCAATGCATTACAACACATTAGCTATACCATAGTTAAGAATACACACAATAATATACTTACATTAACCATAGCTTAACCTATCTTGATCTACACGATATTGCTACATAAAGTTTTATACCCCTCTAGTGCACCTTTCATATGTATCTGGTGCATATTAATGAAGCTCGATAAACACAATAATTTGATTAAACTCACAGTTATAGTGCTACTTATAGCAATATCAATATTGACAGTAGTGTTTATAGCTAGATATTTTGCTGTAGGTACAGCTAAAGAGAGGCTTGAAGAAAACTATATATCTATCGTAGATTTTGTTGGAAGAAACGTAACCATTAAAACAAGTATCAGTAGGATTGTAGCCATAGGTCCTGGAGTACTTAGACTTGTGGCTTATCTAAATGCCGTAGATCTTGTTGTAGGTGTTGAAGAAGCCGAGCATCAGTGGAGTAGGATTGGAAGAGATTATGCTATGGCTTATGGAGATATATTTATTAATCTACCTGTAGTAGGTCCAGGAGGTCCTCGGAGTCCTCCAGACCCAGAGAAAATAAGAGCTGTTAAACCCGACTTGGTTCTCATGTCTAGAGCATATGTGGAGCTATATAATCCTGATAGACTTACTGAAGAAGTTGGTGCACCAGTTGTTGTGATAGATTATGGTGAAGCAGGTTACCTAGATATAGATGCCTTCAAATCTACCCTAAGGTTTTTGGGTAAAATACTCAATAGAGAGGATAGAGCTAAAGAGTTGTGTAGCTATATAGATCAAATAGTTATCGATTTAAGGAACAGAGTTATCGGTATAATGCCTAAACCAACTGTTTATGTAGGTGCAGTATCCTATAAAGGTAGACAACCATTTACATCATCCCAAATAGCATTCCCACCTCTAACACTCATAGATACACCATCTATAGTTGATTCCCTGGACAATAGACGTGGCTTTATATCTCTAGACTTTGAATACATACTGCAGAAGCAACCCGATGTAGTCTTCATAGATCTAAATAATCTCGATGTTGTGTTAAACGATTTCAATAAAGATCGCCAGAAGTTCTGTAGCTTGAATGCATTTAAGAATGGAAGGGTGTACTCTATACTTCCATACAATTATTACCACACTAATGTAGCTACAGCATTAGCTGATGCGTACTACATTGGTAAGACTCTGTATCCCGAGAGATTTAGTGATATAGATCCTGAGCAAAAAGCTGATGAAATCTACAAAACTTTTCTAGGCAAAGAGATTTACAGAATGTTTTTAGAAGGTTTTGGGAGAGGCTTTAGCAATCTTAGTGATCTGTTTAAATGTAGTTAATAAAGGTATGAATATGGCTCTAGAAATAAGTACAAAACTTTTTTCGTATAGATCTTTGATTATTTTAGTGCTTTTCATACTTCTACTCATACTCATACCCATAGCTTCTTCGATAGGTCTATATCGTGTAACCTTTCTAGATGTTGTGAGAGTTTCTTTAGGTCATAAGCTACCAGAAGATGAATATATAGCTCTTTGGCTACGTATGCGTAGAACTTTTGTAGGTATTATCGTAGGTGCTCTTTTAGCTGGTGGAGGTGTAGTTTCGCAAGCTGTTTTCAAAAATCCTCTAGCTTCGCCATTCACATTAGGGATTTCTCATGCAGCTGCTCTAGGTGTAGCAGTATCTCTTACGATAGGTTATGGAGGTAGATTCTATACATGGTTTACCGCTATATCGAATCCCTATATACTTCCATTTTCAGCCTTTATATTTGCTTCAATACAGAGTATCTTAGTGCTCTTTCTAGCCTATAGAGCTGGTCTATCACCTTACGCTTTAGTTCTATCGTCTATAGCCATGTCGTTTATATATCAATCTATCTTAGCCATTCTACAGTACTTAGTTCTAAATGAGCTTCAAATAGCCACAATAGTTTTCTGGATGTTTGGTGATCTAAGTAGAGTAGGAAACTTAGAGCTACTGATATTAGCTGTAGGCTTTATACCCATAACTCTATTATACATGTTTATGCATCTAGATCTAGACCTGATCTCTCTTAGTGATGAAGTTGCATATGCTTCAGGCACTAACCCTAAGAGGCTAAGATTCATTGCTATGCTTATAGCTGCATTAGGTACAGCTTTCGCTATATCTTTTGTAGGCATACTGGCTTTTTTATGTCTAGTTGCTCCACATATAGCTAGATCTATTATAGGTAATTCGCATAGATATCTCATACCATCTTCAATGCTCATAGGTTCTATACTTGCTGTAGGAGCAGATATAGTTTCTAGAGTTGTTCTCTTTCCACGAACTCTCCCTATAGGTATTGTGCTTTCATTCATAGGAACACCTCTACTGATATTCTTACTGTTTAGAGGTGGTGGATATAGCTATCATAAAGGTTATTGATGTATGTGTAAACTATGGTTCTCATAGAGCTTTAAACAATATATCGCTAGAGGTTATGCCTAGAGAGGTAGTGGCTGTTGTAGGTCCTAATGGTAGTGGTAAAACAACTCTATTGAAAACAATAGATAGGATACTTAAACCAATCAGAGGATCTATATATATAGATGGTAGAAATATCGAGAGCTATGTTCAGCGTGAATTAGCTAAAGTTGTGGCATATGTTCCTCAGAAGATAGATCTAGGAACATATATGACAGTAATTGATTTTGTTTTAACAGGTAGAAGACCTTATGCAGAATTCAGCTACAGTAAGATAGATGTAGATAGAGCTGTAAACGCTTTAAGAGCTGTAGATGCTGAACACCTAATGCTAAGGAAACTTAATCAACTTAGTGGAGGTGAGCTACAGAGAGTAGTTATAGCTAGAGCACTTGCATCAGAACCCAAGATACTTTTACTAGATGAACCAACAGCTAATCTAGATCCAAGATACCAGCTAGAGGTACTGAATCTCATCAAGAAGCTCTCGCTTGAAAATGGTATCGCTGTTATTATGGCTATACATGATCTTAGTCATGCCTATAGATTTTCAGATAAAGTTATCATGATTAAAAATGGCGAGATAGTTGCTGTAGGTCATCCAGAGGAGGTACTCACGGAAGAAAATATAGAAAAGGTCTTCGAAGTTAGGGCCAAGGTCTTTAGAGATATCAAGGCCATAGTAATTGGCTAAACATTTTTACTATGTATATGTATCAACAATAATTCTGTATGGTACTTTCTCTATCTTCACTATACCTCTACCGATAACAGCGTTAATGGCTTCACCAGCACATACTAGACATAGAACTTTATCACCTATTCTAATACTTCTTGGTTCAGCAACAAGTTCACCACATTTTGAGCATCTCAAACTTCTGAATATAGGTGCTCTCTCTACTTCTTCAACTATCTCTACAGTCTGCACGAGAAATTCTTCTTCTGGTAAATCAGCCATTCTATAGCCTATCTCTTCCCATATCCTCCTCAACTCTTCTGTTTCTTCAAGTGTAGCTTTTCTCTCAACAACAACTTTCTCAAACAGCTTTACTGCTTTCTCAGGAAAGTATTTAGCTCTAAGTTTTTCAGAATCTATATACACTCTAACACCTCTCCTGCTTCCCCTCTTGAATAGAGTTAATGCATTCTTGCCCAAGTCGAGATATATCAAGGAATTGTTCCCAAAGCTACATCCCGTAGCCACTTGTACCCCATCAACAAGACAGTTATTCACTTCAACAATAGCTATAACTCTTTCTTCAACTGTATCAATAGCACTAGCCTTACTAATACCAAGTTTACTCATAGCTATTTCAGACATCCTGAGTCCCAGAATCAGGAAAGGACATATATGTCCGTGCAGTTCTCTAGCCTTCTCTATAAGCTCTTTAGACACCATGATGAGCACCAGAAAACTAAATAAAGTGCACTAATATATAAACCTTTCCAATACAATTTTATTCAATATAAAATGCATCTCTATATAAACTCAATATCTATATATAATCATGTATATACATCACAGCTTCATTGTTATACCAAGTATAGACAATACCTAGACATTAACACATCTATTCAATATAATACTATTCAATACAATATAATGCCCATTCTATGGAGCATGAACAATAGCGTAAGTCTTCCCAACCATACACTATATAGAGGAATACGGATTAAGATGCAGATGTAAGTACATAGAAAGAGGTAGAGGCTCAATATATACTCTATTATAGTGGACTATTCGTGTGATCGATATTATGTAGCATCCTTTATACCTATCTTCTATAGATACTTCCTGCCCTTATCTCGATTTCAAGACTTCTAGCCAATTCTATAGCTCTTTCGGTTACAGATGCACCTACAACCAACTTCTTCGGCTTTATTCCAACAACTTCTTCGTAGAGTTTAGCTACTCGCTCAAATTCGCTAATATCACCTCTATCTACATGAGCTTTATACTCAACTAATACATGTTCCTTATCTCTAATTAGAACATCCACTTCTATAAGTGATGAAACCCCATAAACAATACCCCTATTATCATAGTAAACCCATCTCTCAACACGATATCCTTTGAGAAGATCTCCAACCAGATAACTTATAGCAGACCTAAACGCTTCCTCAGTTACAACACCATATCTATTGCCAATCGCATATACTGATGCTCTGAGTCTTATCATCTCCTCTTGTAGTTCTTTTATTGCTTCGCCTTGTCTAGCTATTGCTTCTTGTAGTTCTTTTATTGCTTTGCCGTGTTCTGCTACTGTTTTTTGTAGTTCTTTTATTGCTTCGCCTTGTCTAGCTATTGCTTCTTGTAGTTCTTTTATTGCTTTGCCGTGTTCTGCTACTGTTTTTTGTAGTTCTTTTATAGCTTTAATGTGCTCAATAATGATCTCTTTTAGGCTTTTCAACTCATCTATAACTGTACTTAAACCAATCAATCCTGCTATAGCATATCTAAATTCCTCATCCTCTTTGAGGAGTCTCAATACTTCATGCTTTAGTTCACTCAATCTTATATCGCTAGCCACTTACTTTCACCTATACCAATAATACGTAAGACACTTTATAAAGTGTGTAGATCTCTCTATCCGATTTTGTTGATAATTGCATTATAACCTGGTAACTAGACTTTATCAGATTCCATATCGAGAGTTCTAGCATTACTATTGATTAGCTGTCTACTAGCTATAACCTCTATGTAATTGTTACTGGAAATGCTACTCTAATGTTGTGAGATCTGAGTCTTGGATTATATACAGTAAACACTATAGTTAAGGCTGTTAGGAATAGAGAGCAAGTTCTCGGACAATTACAGAGAAGTGTGTAGCATACTTAAGGTGGTTATAAGATCTAGAGCGTTTGTTAAAATGATAGATGTTGATTAGAAAGACATGAAAGATGTTTGTCGTCTAACTACATTATTTATCCAGAGGTTAATGACTACATACAGAATCAGTTTAACTGTAAATTGTCGAGAAATATGTAGCAATAGAAATCATCATTAAATTTATCACTGTGGCAATATCCTATATATGTATTACCTATACTTAAGAAATATGCTGAAAATTATACCTGGATAGTGGTTTCAGCTATATTCTATAGTCTGTTTAGCTTTAGCTATTTCGGTTATAAAGCTATTCTTTAGTTTGGTACCAGTTATCTAGCCTTAGATGTATGCTGATGTTTCTTAAATCTATCTACAGAATCTCTACATCAAGCTATATAGATTATTTTCTAGAACTAGAAGAAATAGTAATCGAAACTATGATTTTATAGAACATTTGCTTGAGACATTTAACATAAAATAATGACTTACATCAAGAAATTATATGTTTCTAATCATCTTGATATTTGAATCAGTAGCTGTAAAACCTATTAACATCAATGTCGATATAGATGTGAGTTACTGCAGAAGATGTAATGGTTATGGTATTTCTCGATAGATTTACCAAGAAACTTTAAGAACTCTTTATAGAGACAAGTTTCAGCATAATTAAGAAGAAATGATTTATCTCATGCATTAACAATATGTTGATGTTAGAAGGGTGGTAAGGTATTGGTTGTTAAAGTAGCTGCTCATGATTTACTTAATGTATGTTAGAAGATTTGTATCTATGCTGTAAGCAACTTACGATATGTTGCTAGATGTGCTTAGTAATTAACTAAGTGATTCTCTATCTCTAGATAGGAAGATTGTAGAACACTTCAAGAATAAGGTATTAGAGATATTTGATGTTACAAGGTTTTGTTGAGTAGATTCAGACCTTCCTTCTCCTCTAATTTAGAGTCGCTAAATAATATTGAAACAATCTATCTATGTTCATGAAGCATAATATGTGAAGGTAATTAGTCAATAACCTATCTATTAAATAATATGGTGGAGACTGTCTGTAGAAATAGCGTAACAGAAGCTATTTAGAGAGCTCAATTCTAGAGATATTTCTAGAGACTGCTTGAAGAAAGTTAATCTAATAACCTGCTAGAAAATGAGCAAACTATATAGGTGTAGAACTCTGAAGTATTGGTATGGTGTTAGTGAGTATGTTGCTACACTAACTATAGCTATAATCACATTAGCTGCTGGTGTAGGTATCTTTGCCTATAGTTACTACATCATTGACAGTTATTATAGCAGACTTGTAGCAGTTGCTGAAGGTACTAGAGGTAGAGGTGGAGATATAGCTATTCTCGCATCTCTTATAGATAGCTCTGGAAAGATAGTTGTAATTGGTTCTACAGGCTCTAAACCTGTAATGCTCTACGCTATACATATAAACAACACCCTCTATACACAATGTACAGTACATATCGATGGATACAACAATACATACACACTAGATGGATCTAGCTATATACAGATACCGTACTACATAACATTCAAATCGATATGCATTACACCCTCAACAACTTCTCGAGCAATAATCAAGATAGTTTACGAAGGAGGTGAGAAAACAGTCTATGTTACCAAGATATAGGAGAGGTATATCAGCTATAATAGGTGCAGCAGTACTGCTGACGATAATGATAATGTTTACAGCATTCTATATAACCATTCTGCAGAAGTTCGTAGAAGTAGCTAACTACACTATAAACTCTATATCTTCTGCAGAAGAATCGAAAAAAGTTCTAGAGACACTCAATGCTTTATGGGACTACAATGGAACACATGTAACTATATTCATAGAGAATAGAGCTTCTAGAGCAGTATTGGTAACAGCAATAGCTATGGTATTCAGCGACAGTAGCTATACAACCATATCGAGAGTAAACAAAACACTAGCATCAGCAGTAGTGCAGATACTGTACATAGGTAACGAAAATGACACAGCACGTATATTAGATCTAGTTCTACCACTAGCTTTACCACCAGCTACAGAAACAATGATAACTATAAAGATGCAGAAAGAACCGATAACTGTGTCGATAGCTGTAGAAGCTTCACCAATAAAGACAGTAATAGTGTCAAGAAGAGTTAATGAAGAACAGAAAATCCATATAATTGAGTTACCGCGACAAACCTATGGAGAATGGATAGGGACAACAACATGGTTAGGTAATGTATCAATACCTGTGGAGAGAAAAGGGATAACAAACAATACATATCCAAGAATAATTGTATCTAATGCAACACAACGACCACAAGTATTGATAAACCTTGTGAGCAGAGGAGCAATAACGTATACAGATTTCGAAACATATCCTCTAACAGGATGGGATAGCAGAGGCGGTATCTGGAGCTCCGTAGAGAATGTAGTAGGAGCAAAAGGAAGAGTGCTACAGGGAAACGATAACAACCAAGGTATTGGTGCTGCCTCACAATACTATTACACAACTAGTTTATCTGGATATACACGTCTATGGATTGTAGCAAAAACTAGATGGGTAAGTGGAACAGGATGGTATGGAGTAGCGATGATCAACAATGCTAGAAATAGACTCTATACTATAGAGATAAATACAGCAGGAAGAATCGAGATACTAAGTTTTAATGTAGAATCAAGAAATGGATGGTATACCCTGGCTAGTGCTACTATTCCAGGGTACTCTACAACATCATGGTACATTATAGTTGTAGATTATACAGTTACTACAACAGCTGTAAACATAATGGCAAGACTCTACAATTCACAAGGAACACTCATTACTACAGTATCAGCTTCATCAACTAGTAGGAGAAGATTTACACCAACATATATAGGTGTAGACGTAGATAACGTGGTGGCGTATTTCGATGATTTTCTGATTACGACTAGAGATCCTAGGTACATAGTGTTCCAGAACGTTATGGTTAATTATCGTATAGAGATTTGGGATGATTTAAACAATCTAGTGAGAAGTGTTGTAGCAACATCAAGTACAGTTAATGTAGATGTTGTTACAGATGTTGTTGTTGGTAGAGGTAGTAATGGGAAGATATATGTGTATGACTCTAGAGGCAACCAGATTGCAAGTTATATTGCTTTCGATGCTATTATTGGTGGTGATACATATCAACTCCAATATATCTACGGCAATTATACAGCTAAATTTAGCGATGAAATAATTGTGAATAATCTTGTTAAACCATTGAATGCTAGACTATACTTCTGCATCCATACAAACACTACTGTGAATATATCTATAGTGTTTAACAATCGTGAACTTATACATAGTAGTGGAGACTGTAATAATTCTGTGCTACCCATAGATTTTGTGGGTAGGAGTAATAATGTGGTAGTGTATGCTTCATCTAGAGAACCATTTAATCTCACTATAGAGTATCTGGATCTCTATATCTATGGCTTTTATACAGATATATTGTTTGAGGCACTCGTTATAGCTATTGGTGGTAGTAGTAGGGTTGCATTCTGTAGAATTGACGATATATTGATTAAGAAGAGTATCAATGTATGCTATCTATTTGATATTATTGGCAGTACGTTTAATGGAGAGACAGCGATAACCTATGATAGTGATAGTCATGTCTTATACATAGTCAATAGATCTGGTATATATCTATGGAACTTCATATCTACTGAAAAAGTGACAGAGAGCTGTAAAGCTACTGGCATAGGTGTAAGAATAGAGTTAGTTGAAGATGGCTTCATTGTTCTACCAGGCAGTGGAAACAACACAATATGTGTATATAATCCAACTGATGCGTATTTACAACCTCTTCCCAACGATTTTGAACTCTATATGTATACATCTTCAGCTGTATACAGAAATTCAGTATACTTTACATGTATAGATAAGAATGGTGCTGTATGGCTACTTAGATATGATGTAGATACCTGGAGATTAGATAAGCTAAAGCCTATAGCGATTAACACAATAATCGGTTTAGCTATAGATAGTTCTAGCAATAGGGTTTATATACCTATAGGAGGTTTTTGGAGAGACGCTCTCAATAATCATCAATCCTATATGTCTATCTATATATATAGTGTGGCTAGCAACAGAATTGTGCATACAGCTATACCGATTGATACTACTACGTATGTCTCAGCATCATGTTGTGATAGAGCTGAAATCTATGGAAACTATATGTTGATAGTTGAAAGAGGTAGTCTACTAGCTATAGATATCTCTAGAATTGATTATAGGAAAAATGTAGCTATATCTTGAATCTCAAAACACTAAGAGTAGAATAGTAAACATCTCTATAATCTATCTTCATTGTCTATCCTAGTTCAATAAAATGATCTACTTATCGCATCATTGGTAATGGTTAAATTACTTAAGAAATACAAAAGATTTTTATATTGTCTATACCTAGATTTGTTTGGTGTATCTATTGATATGTACTGATACTGAATATAGCTACATGGGTGCAGTCATTAGAGTTGTTGTTGAGTCTCCTTCTAAAGAGATATGTAATGAAGTTGAAGAAGCTAGCAGTAAAGGTTATGAAGGTGTGGTGGATTTATTCAAAAGACATGGAGGATGTAAAATAGTTTCAGAACTACCTCTGAAGATTCTCTCAAGCGATGAGAATATCATTGTTGTTTTAGAGCCTATTAACTTTATTGCTAAAGCTTTCTGGGGAGAAGCGGTAAAGAAAATCAAATCGATGTGTTGATCAATATTAGGTAAGGTTTTTAATTCATTATAGATACACTCTATACTGTGTGGATATATTATGTCGATAATAGTGAGCCGCTTCAGCATTATCTTCAGCAGTATTCTGTTGATACTTTTAGGAGTGGATATTATAGCTATTTACTATGGGTTTATTTCTCTACCACTACTTATAGCGCTAAACTTTATTGCTCTAGGTCTTCTGATCATATTTAGAGGAAGTAGAGAACAGGTAGCTGAGGAAAGGAAATTCTATTTCTTATGGGGATTCATTATGTTTGTTATCTCTATATCTATATCTTTAGGTAGCTTAATGGGGTTGGTGATTGGTGTAGCTACATTCTTTATAGGTTTAGGTATAGCTATTCTCTATATAGTTTCGGGCTCTTCTCTACAGATTCTACAACCATAAATACATATATATAGACCTAGAGATAATGTCTATAGGTCTTCACCTAGGTGTTTATCATGGTTAGAAGAGAAGCGATATTAGAGAAGCTCTTAAATGTTCTACCGGGATTTCGCGGATATAGGAAGAAGGAACATTTGAGAGAAGATGATAGACTTGTTAGAGAGTATCTAGTCAGGATACTAAGTGAAGCTATCAGAGATTTAGAAGAAGCTATAGCCAATCTAGTGGAATATGATTTCAAAGCAGCAGAAATATACGATACTGTTCTAAGGGATCTCAGAACTATTGCAGATAAAATTAGGTGGGCTGAACATGGATATGCACCTCATTTCAATATAGTTAAGATTCAGGAAGAAGATCTAAGCAAGATTAGAGAAATAGATGGGGCACTTGTAGATGATGTCGAGAATATAAGGAATTATATAGCTCAGCTGAAGAAGGATACAATCTATAGGAATCCTGTTAGAGATAGAGCTCCAGAGCTCATGAAGCTTCTAGATGATTTAAGGGTTCAGCTTATCGAGAGAGAAAAATTGGTTAGAGGATGGATGTAAAGTTGTGTGATTAAGATTTATAACATAGATAATGTTATTTTCTTAGGGTGTAAAGTTGGTTATAAATAAGATCGGGAAAGGATTAGGTAAGGTCGCTAGTAAAGCTAGTGGTTTTCAGCCCAAATTTATTGAATGGAAGGATGCTACACCAAATGATATAGTTTGGAGATATCCAGAAGAAGTAATTCCTTGGGGTTCTACTGTTGTTGTTAAAGAGTGGGAGAGAGTCATATTCTATAGGGATGGAAAGGTCTACGGAATGCTTGGACCAGGTAGACACGTTCTCGATACACAAAACGTTCCGTTCCTACAAGGCCTTGTGGAGGGTTTCTATGGAGAAAGTATATTCAGGGCAATCGTTATATATGTCAATATCAACAGGATGCAGGGTAAATTCGGTGGAAAAAGTCAGACAGTAGAGCTCATACCCGTGAGCTTTCACGGTGTATACTACTATAGGGTAGCTGATCCCGTTCTATTTGTAAACAAAGTTGTTGGACCTGATGAAAGGTATACTCGAGAAGAATTAGATGAATACATTAGGAGCTATTTCCTCACAAAACTAATGTCGTTCATAAGTCAATCAAGCATAAGAGACCTATATATGAAGGCTGAAGAGGCTGGTAAAAGAGCTCTAATGATCCTCAGAAAAGCATTTGATGAACTTGGCCTTATGTTAGAGGATATACAATTCGAAGGAGTAGATGTACCTCCAGAGTATAGAGAGAGGATGTTCTGGATACTACAGGGAACTTCAGCAGCTTATCTTGTTCAACAAGAAACTGCTAGAAAGTTTGCTGAAGCAATAGAGAAGACACAAGCAGGTGGAGCAGCTATAGGTGCAGGTGTAGTTGCTATCCCATGGGCCCTACAACCACCGCCACCCCAAGCACAACAACCTTCTGTAGCTACTGTAGGTGGTGTTGCTACAACTCCTCAACAACAGGCATATGTAGCCAGATGTCCATACTGTGGACAGGGACCTCTACCTTCGGGTGCAAGGTTCTGTCCTTTCTGTGGTAAACAAATTAAATGGTGTCCTAATGGCCATGTAGCTCCTGCAGAAGCGAATTTCTGTGCTATATGTGGTAGTAAACTTGGTTAGGTGATTAGTTGTCTACTAGTGAAGTAGAATTTAGATGCAGAAATTGTGGAGGACCTTTAGAAGTTTCTCCAGAAACAATAGCTATAGTTTGTAGTTATTGTGGGTTCTTGAACTGGATTAGAGAAGATCTTAAAGAAGAAGTTCTAGTGGTTAAGCCTTTAAAAGATAAAGATGTGTTGAATAGGTTAAGGAGTTTTGCATCTAGAGAGAGACTTGGGGAAATATTTTCGCCAAGCAATTTATCGAGAACTACTGTTGTTCTAGTACCTTTCTATTTCGTTGATGTATCTGCTGAAGCTGAGTATAGCGGAACAGTTGCTGTAGACATAAGAAAGTGTAGGAGTGTAGGTAATCAAACAAGATGTTGGGTAGAGACTCATAAAGTTCATGTTAGAGGTGTATATGGTCCTGCAAAAGATGTTGTACCAGTTCCAGGTAGAAGAGGAAGTAATGTTCTCTCCGTAAAAGCTCTGGCATATAGATACATGATGAATAGAGTTGATGCAGTACCTCTAGCTAATGCTGAACTAGATAAAAGTATATGGAGGAGTATCCTATCTATTGAAGTTGACAGAAAAATTGGTCTAGATATAGCTATAGATAGTCATCTAGATGTTTTGAGGAAGACAGTAGAAGACGTTATGAAAAAAGAAGCTGAAAGAAAAGTATCAGGAGGAAGTATAATTAGATCGAGAATAATATGGAAGAAAATAACTCCTAGAAATGTGAAGGCAGTATCATCACCAGCTATACTTCTACCTATGTACATCTTGGTGTATAGATATGGAGGTGAGGTTTATAGAGCTGTTGTATGTGGATGGAATGGAGATGTAATAGTTTTAGAAAGACCTATGAAGAAAATCGATAGAATTATATGGAGTATTGGTGCATCATTAAGTTCAGGACTATGTGGAGGATTAGCTATACCTATGATTGTAGCTGGTGATGAGATAGGTTTGGGTATAGGTTTGATACTTATTATAGCTGGAGGATATGCATCATGGTACTGTATGAAGAAAGTTGTTTCACCAGTTAAATCTAGCTTAATTGGTGTAAATCTTAAGGAGTTGAAGAAGTATTCAGAATCTTCTAGTGCTAATGAAGTTCACAAGATTATGAAGTTTGTAGATTCAATGCTATCTACACCTAGATTCTAGACAGATAGATGAAGGTGATAGTAATGGTAGATGTTAAAAGAATTGTATGTTCGTTCTGTAAAGCTGAGTATACAGTACCTACAACAATTATGTATGCTACATGTCCATACTGCGGAACTACATTTAGATTAGATAAACCTGATGCTACAGTAGAGCACTACATGTTTTCAGCATTATTAGATAAAAATAGTGCCTACAGATACTTAAAAGAGTTTGCATTGATGCAGATCGGTATAGCAGAAGATTTTGAAGTTAATGCCTCTTTTGAATCATCGCATCAGTACTTGATACCGCTGTATCTCTACGAAATTAATGTAAAGACCTTATGCAGTAAAGGAAAAGAGAGTATCGATAAAGATAAAGTGGAGATCGATATTCATGGAGGAGAAGAGACAGCCTACATAGTTACTCCAGCTACCAAGAACATACCTATCGCTATACCTACAAATTACAGTTTTCCAGCCAGGGGACGTAGATACTTTAAACCAACGGTTCTAAAGGAAGGTACATATATTCAGCCAACACTAGATCCTAACCAGATATTTGAATACGTTAAACAACCATATCTACATAAAGCTATTGAAGAAGCTAGAATATCCTGTGGCGAAAGTTATGAGGTTAAAGATAACTCTAGGTATGTAGGTATAGCTCATTACCCGTTCTGGTTAATAAACTATAAATATAGAGATAGAAGATATAAATCAATAGTAGATGCAGCAGATGGGACTGTTCTGTATCTAGAATATCCTATGAGCTACAAGAAGAGAGTACAGGGCTTGATTGGAGGACTAGGTATATCTGGAGTAGCTATAGCTATAGCTTCTGTAATCTCGTTAATAGCTTTAGGTACGCCTATACCTGGTCTCGTTGGAGGATTAATAGTATCTCTACCAGGCTTAGGTGTAGCTCTACAGAAGTTCATGAGATCAGTAGGAGTATATAGGTATAAAGTAGGAGAAGAATTGATGTTTGCACCAGTAAGGTAATATAGAGAATAGATATATTGTTTCTTAGATCTAAAATAGACATAGATTTATTTTCTGTATAGCTTAGCGATATAACTGGCTATGCCTAAACAGTTGGGTTTTGCTAATAATAGACACTATATCTATGTAGATGATCTACCACTTGTAGGACATATAGCTTTTGGTGTAATTGATAGAGGTACAAATATTCTCCAAATAAGACCTACAACACTATGTCCATACAGCTGTATATTCTGTAGCGTTGATGCAGGCCCATTCTCTAGATACCGATTATCTGAATATATAGTCAAGGGAGATCATCTAGTTAGATGGGTTAAACATGTATATAGCGCTAAAGGAGGAGAGGTTATTGAGGGGCTTATAGATGGTGTAGGTGAACCTCCTACGCATCCAGAGATAGTAGATATAGTTAAAGAGTTGAAGAGATTTCTCTCAAGAGTTGCTATAGAAAGTAGAGGACAAACACTAACAATAGAGCTTGTAGATAGATTAGCTGATGCAGGTCTAGATAGACTCAACATAAGCATCGATACACTAAATCCAGAAAAGGGGAGATACCTACAGGGCGTTCCATGGTATGATGTAGGATACGTCAAGAATATAGTTGAATACATAGTAAAAGAAACATCTATAGATGTACATCTAACTCCTGTATGGATACCAGGTGTAAATGATAGAGACATTGAGAAAATAATAGAGTGGGGCTTGAAAATAGGTGTTGGTAAGAGGTTTCCACCTTTTGGTATACAGAAATATGAAGTACATAGATACGGAAGAAGAGTACCAAAAGTTAAGGAAGTAGATTGGAATACCTTCAGGAACTTTCTAGAAAGATTAGAGAACATATATGGTGTACCTCTCTACTACAAAAACATGGATTTTGGTATAAAGAAAACAAAAGGTTATCCACAAAAATTCAGTAAAGGAGATATTGGAGAAGTAACTATAGTGTCTCCTGGTTGGCTCAAAAACGAGGTAATAGCTGTTGATAAGGATTTCGATACAACAATAACCATTGTAAATATTCCGTGGACATCCAATCTATTTGGAAAAACAATTAAGGTCAAGTTCATCGAGGTATACGATACTATATACATAGCCAGAAAAATCTAGACTCTGTCGTGCTCAAGAATAGTTGTCAAGAGTTATTATCGGGATGCAATACAGTTGAAGACCTCATTACAAGTAGTCTATGGTTTAAATTAAACTATTGTATAGCTCTATAGTGTTTTAGTTATGGACTGACTTAGATACGTTATAAATATATCCAAGTTTGTAAATTGGACTAGGTTTTCGCGGAGATATATTTAATATTATGATATAGAATTTGATAAGTTCTAGAAGAAATAGTAGCTAAATTGTAATGGTTTGTATATGAAAAAGTAGAGTAGTGCTAAAGAACATTATCCACTATCATGTTGTGAAAAATCATAGCAATTGTGGATCTCTACAAGTGTTAGTAGGATAACTATAGTCAATTCTTCTCTTAATTTACTAATCTGTCCAATGGAGAATCACCATAGGTGGTGTAGATACTATGAATAATATAAAGAAGATAGGAAGAGAATAGGTTATATACCTCAAGAAACATATCTTTTTCCAGGAAACGTGTATAGGTAGTATAAGGATTGAAAAGCCTGAGCTAGTGATAAAGAAATCATAGAGGTTTGTAAGAAGCTTGATATACATGAATTTATTGAGAAGCTAGCTAATAGTTATAGATGTAGATGAATTTGATAAACTTTCTCTAGAAGAGAAACGACTTATGGCTATAGCGAGAGCTATGCTTAGAGATCCAGATATAGTGATACTTGTGTAGATCTATATATGGATGATCTAATTAGGAATGCTGTAAAGAATCTTATTGTCGGTAGAGTAAGGGTTATAATAGTACATAGACTTGCAACAGCAAGAGATACAGGATTATAGTTATAGAGGAAGGAGCAGTTGAAGAAAGTGAAAGATTTGATGAACTTCTAAAGAGGAGAGGAAAATACTATATACTCTATATTTCTCAAATATGTAAATCTATATATGGAAAATTGATACAAGAAGGATATATTGATTACATTAGATAATGTATTCCAGTTATTATTGAATGATGGATCTATAGAGTGCAACTTTCATGATAAATTCATAAACAGAAACAGAATTACTGTAGCTAGGTTTATATGAAACTGTTACAAAATTAATGAATTTTTCGGTTCGTAAGTCTTTTATATCTCTAATTAAACGGTTTCACTAGGGATTAGTGATATGATGGTTGGTTATTCCAAGTCTGTATATACTGTTAAATTAATGTATTTGGTGTTTAGCATATGCTTATCTGTTTTAACGGGTATTCTTGCACAAGCAGTTTTTTATGTAGGTCCCATTCCATATACTATGCAGAATATCGGGATAATTCTATCAGGTTTATTGTTACCACCTAGATACGCCTTGTTTTCACAACTGTTCTATCTATTACTTATAGCTTTAGGATTGCCTCTAGGAGCAGGATTTAGAGGAGGTCTACATATAATTTTAGGATATACTGGTGGATATCTAGTAGGGTTCCCTATATCAGCGACATTAATGAGTATTCTATGCAGAAGATATTTAGCGAAGAAGAGGTTAGATTTAGGTGGAATCGGTTTAAGGGAATATATCGTTATATTGTTGTTTTCTGCTATAGCTATAGTTCCTACATATGTTCTAGGATTTCTAGTATTTACACACTATGCTTTACGGAACGAAAGGTTATTGATGTGGGCTATAGGTGTTGCACAAGGGGTCGACCTCTTTAGTAATAGTAATGTTCTAGCTATCCTCTTGGTAGCTAGTATAGCTGTATTTGTTCCACAGGACATATTTATAGATCATGTGATAGCTATAGGTGTGGCTAAGATGTTGATTCAATTTCTAAAGAATAGAGGTATAGAGATTGAGTAGAGTTGTGGCTATAGATAATCTCTCTGTTGAGATCAGAGGGAGAGAAATACTTAGGGGGATTTCTCTAGAGATCAATGAAGGTGAATTAGTATGTGTTGCTGGTTCTATAGGTTCAGGTAAGTCTACATTTCTAAAGGTGTTGACGGGAATTATACCAGAGCTTTATAAAGGATTCAGAGTTTATGGTAATATATCTATCTTTGGTTTAAAACCTGTAGAGGTGTTGCACAAAGGTCTAGTAGCTTATGTTCCTCAAGATGTATATAGTTTCTTTATAGGTTCTACCCCTAGAGAAGAGCTAGCTATACTAGGAATAGATAGTTCTTGCTGTAGTGATATAGATCTCGATAAAGATATAGATCATCTATCTGATGGTCAACTCTACAGATTTCTCTTATATTCAGCTCTATTTAGTGGTGCCAAGTTTATAGCAATCGATGAACCTTCATCACATATAGATTGGTGGAGTATAGAAGAAGTATTCAGAGGTATAGAGAGATTTGTAAATGATGAAAAGACTATAGTAGTTGTTGCTGATCATAAGCTCGATACTCTGAAGAAATTCTGTAGCAAGATCATAGATCTAGATGATTCGAGAAGATCTTATTGTAGTTTTCCTTCGATAACCACTCTTCAGAGATCTAAGGTTATTGTAGAGATAGAGAATATATGGGTATCGTATAATGGAAAATCTATACTTAGAGACATATCTCTATCTATTAATCTAGGTGAAGCTATAGCTATCGTTGGAAGAAATGGTTCTGGGAAAACAACTCTTCTAAAGGTGTTGTCAAAGATAATCAAACCGAGTAGAGGTAGAGTAAGCATCGATAGAGATACAAGAATATTTCTAGTTCCTCAGAACCCTATCTACTGGTTTCCTAACGGATCTGTAAAAAATGTTCTAGAATCTCTAGCTAAGAGGTACAGATCTAGAGAATCTATCAATAACGTTCTAGAGATGTTTAATCTAATCGATAAACAGGATAGAGATGTATATTCCCTTAGTATTGGTGAAACAAGAATGCTTTCACTTGCATTAGCCTATATATCTAAAGCTAACTTGATTATCATAGATGAACCTACTTTGGGAATGGACTGTAGATCCATGAAAACATTTATGAATACTATCAATATTCTTTTAGAGAATGGTTCCTCAATCGTTATAGCAACTCATGACCTCGATTTTGCAAGACTATTTGATTCTGTGTATCTACTAGAAGAAGGAAGGCTCATAGATATTGAGTCACATGATAAAGACGGTTGATATAGTTTGTTCAATTTGTTTAAAAATCCAGGTATAGTTCTTCTAACTACAATATCTATATCTATAGCGGTTATGTTTATAGATGATCTCTATATAGCTTTAATGATTTTCTTAATCGCGTTATCAACATCTCTGATACTTGATATGAGGATAGCTATAGCTTTAGCTAGATACATCATACCTATGATCACAATCTATACAGCTATAGCATGGATTATCCAATTTATTGTTACTGGTGAAATAGATTTGTTGATAGGTTTCATAAATCTTTTGAGATTTAGCACTATAGCTACTATATCTCTAGCTATGTTGAATTCAATAGATATACCAAATCTAATAATATTTTTCAACAGATTATCGCCTAGATTAGGTATAGCTCTAGCTCTATCGATAAAAATGATGAAGAGTTTCTCAAAGACATGGATAGATATACATACTGTCTACAAAACTAATTTCAATGTCGATAGCTATATAGATAAAATTAAGCTCTACATTATCTCTGTAAAAGTATTCGTATTTATCGTTATGTATGTAGCTCTTCAGAGCATTGAAGCTCTATTGACTAGATGCAGAATTTTTAAAGCTACTCGATCTACATAATGTAGAGTATTCCTCTTAGGTGTATATATGGATATAGAAGCAGAGGTGCTCAAGATCTTAGTGATGAACAAGGACTATGTTTCTGGAACTAAGCTAGCACAAGCTCTAGGTGTATCAAGAGCCACAATCAATAGAACTATAAAGAAGTTGATATCAAGAGGCTTCATAATCGATATGCATCCAAAACTAGGTTATAGACTTATAGATTTAGATAATCTATCTCAAATCAATAGATATGTAGATTACCTAGAGACACAAATGAAGTTCTACATACACTATGTAGAGATATGTGATTCTACACAAGATATAGCCTCTGCATTTGCAAAAGAAGGTGCACCAGAAGGAACAGTTGTTGTAGCCGAAGAACTGAGGCGTGGTAGAGGTAGAATGGGTAGACAGTGGATAGCGTCTAGAGGAGGTCTATGGTTCTCCATAGTTCTTAGACCTAAAACAATTAAACATATGCATCTACTTAGTCTAGCTATAGCCACAGCTGTTGCAGAATCCATAAGCAATGTTCTAGGGATAGAGGCTAGAGTTAAATGGCCTAACGATGTTCTTGTTAACGAAAAAAAGGTGGCTGGAATACTAATCGAGGGTAGTGTTGAAGCCGATATTATTCACTTCATAATTGTGGGTATAGGGGTAAATGTGAATAACAATCTCCCACAAGAGCTACTCGATATAGCAATATCGCTAAAAGATGTTATGAGAACCGAGATTCCAAGAATACCTTTGTTTCTCAACATACTCAAGAGTATAGACAGTATCTACAATCTGTTTAACCAGAACCGTAGTTCAGAAGCTGTAAAGAGATGGAGACAATATTCATCAACATTAAATAAGTATGTAAGGGTCATTACAATAGATGGAGAGTTTGAAGGAGTAGCAGAAGATATAGAAGATGATGGTGCTTTGAGGATCAGAACAACAAAAGGTAATAGAGTTAAAGTTTATGCAGGTGATGTAATTCATCTACGTGAACAGAAACAGTTATAGAAGAAAATGAAGGATTTTTATCTAGAGCGTTACATAGATTTCCTGGGTGATATTTATTACGGTATTTAGGATCAAGATATGTACAAATACCACAGGTTGTATAGAAGCTGAACTCTTTGATAGCTATAGTCCTAAAACATTTAAGAAAATAGTTGCAGCTTTACCCATAGAGTCTACAGCCTATAGATGGGGCGATGAAGTATATTTCTCAACACCTGTTGAAGCTGAAGAGGAGAACGCTAGAGAAGTTGTAGAGAAAGGAACAATTGCCTACTGGCCTCCAGGAAAAGCTTTATGCATCTTTTGGGGACCTACACCAGCAAGTAGAACAAGAGATGAGATAAGACCTGCAAGTCCTGTAAATATTGTTGGTAGAGTGTTAAATGATCCTTCAGTATTCTCGAAAGTCAGAAGTGGTAGTAAGATAAGGATTGAAAAATCAGAATAGGATAGATAGTTTAAAAGACTATTAACTCCATAAAGATGAGGTTCTCAACTTCAATCAATCTGTAGCCAAAAACGTACAACTCTATACATATTGCATATTATATACTGGTTCTTCTTTTAGTCGCTGTTATCATTTAGATTAAAATATCTATTTGTATCAGATATGCTGAAAGGGTTGAGGTTTATGGATGTATGTAGTCTAATACGTAAGAATCTCTACTGTTGCTATAGATTAGAGTTGTTGGTATCCGATCTTCTATCACTATATGCTGAAAAACTAGATGATTCAGAGCCTCAAATGCGTAAAGCTAGGATCATACTTAAAGCTGTAGCTATTGAGAGTACCAAACATGCAGCATTCATAGAACTCTTAACCAGATTCTTTAGAATTCATGAAGAGAGTATTGAATGTAGAGAAGTTGTTGGTGAGCCTTGGATAGTTATACAGAAACTCCTCAATGATATTGTAAATGGTATGCATATAGATTTGAAAGAATTTGTAGATAAGCAGAGATGGATTGAAGAAACTGTTGGTGAAGAAAGTTACCATAAATTACTCATACCTCTTCTAAGTGAAGCTATAAAAGAGGGTTGTGTAGATGAGTATAGCGCTAGTGCTATTGAGTCTATACTCAATAAAATTGTTGTAGATGAAGAATGGCACGAAAAAGTAATCAACACTATAATTAGTAAAACTATATAGACTTGGTCTAGATCTACAGTAACTATATCTATGCTATAATTAAGATAATGATTCATAGCTGAATCAATATGATGAACTATATTGTCACTGGTGCATCTTCTGGTATAGGATTTGAATTATCTAGATCACTCTGCCACGAGTATGGTAAGGAGGCTAGAGTTATTGGTGTGGGTAGGAGTAAGGAAAGATTAGAGAAATTAGAGAAAGAATTTACTGAATGCTTTAAGTACATAGTAGCAGATCTCTCTTCTCCACAAGGTATAGATAGTGTTGTCGAGGAAGTTAGAAATCGTCTAGATAGAGTAGATGTGTTAATCAATAATGCTGGTTTCGGTCTATATAAACACATCATAGATCATAGCGATGAAGAGCTAATAACTATGACTTTAACAAATTTTATTGCACCACTAATTCTTACTAAAAAATTATTGAACCTAATGCATGAAGGATCTATAGTAGTCATGGTCATTACTGCAGGTATCCATGTGCTTATGAAAAATCTTCCCATATATGGAGCTACAAAGATAGCTCTACATTATGCAACTGAAGCACTTAGATATGAATTAGAGAGATATGGAATACATCTTTTAGCTGTATATCCAGGTGTTGTAAAGTCGGAGTTCCATAGTAGAGCAGGTAGAGACATCAAAAAAGGTATAGAGGTAATCAATGTAGCGAAAGCTGTAGTTAAGGCCATCAAGAAAAAGAAGAAAAGATTATATATACCTAACTATCTTTCTATAGCAAGAATCTTTGGACCTTATCTTCCAGCACTATACTAGTCTAGCCATCAAACTATTGACAGAGGTAAGATCTACATGATCTAATGAGTTTTCATCCCTCAATAACAGTTTTTGTATGTATGTTGAGTTTTGATAATATATACAAATGATTGAATAGATATGAGTAACTCTATAGCCTTACCATGGTCCTAAGATACCATAAGAATTACCTCAAGTGTTTAAGTTTATAAACAATATGTCTCAGTATATTGTTCATGAATACCATTATTATCATAGAGGTGAAGAAAATAACCTATGCTTCGTTCTATACCATACCTTATAGCTACAATTGATGATTATGATAAAGCTTTAATGTAGTGTATATATCTCTAGTTAAGCAAGGAGTTGTAGTGGATATAGATACTGTTATTGATATTGATAGAGATAGAATTTTCATGAAAAGAACTATAGAAAAGGTTTTTAAATTTAAAAGATGTGGAGCAAAATAAAGCATAGATTGAATTTTAATAGAAATAGATAATCATTAGATAAAATGGTTATATGGTTAGCTCTACACCATTTACAGATATTTATTCCCATCTATAGACAGATATAGGACCTTGAGGTTCCTTTAACCATTCCTGCCATCCACCATCATATATCTTCACATTAGTATAGCTGAGGATCTGAGTCAATACATACCATAGAACAGATGAATATCCACCAACACCACAATATACTATTATCTCTCTATCTTTATCGGTGCCTATAACACCTTGAACCATTTTCTCAATAACATCTATAGGTCTATACATTCCTTCTGGAGTCCATATCCATGGTGTAGGGAGATTTTTTGCTGTTGGTATGTGTCCAGGTATTGGTCCCCAAGGCTCTGTAACTATGCCGAAATATACTTCAGGATCTCTAACATCAACTATAATTGATTTTCCAATCCTCTCAAGAACGTAGCGTTTTGATACAAAGATATGATCTCTAACTTCACCTACATACTGTCTAGAGATGGGTTGTATAGTTTCTGTTGATATTCTTCTTCCTTCTTTAACCCATTTGTTGTATCCCCCATCAAGAATAGCCACATTATCTATACCTACATATATAAGTTCTACAGCAACTCTTGCAGTATCAGCTCTATTAAATGTTGTATCAACTTTATTCACAATAACAACAACAGATTCTCTACTTATTCCAACATCACCTATTGTCTGGAAAAGCTCTTCTGGAGGTGGAATTTCTAGAAGAAGATCATCTCTAACTACAGTCCAGGCAGATTTCAATGGATCAAAAGGTAGGTTTATAGACCTAGGTATATGTCCTTCTCTATATTCATTTCTAGATCTTATATCTATTATCACTAGATTAGGAGAATCAAGATGATCCTCAAGCCAATCTGTCGTAACTATAGGAGGTATCTTTCTCATATATTACATCCCAAACTCTATAGCTATTGTTTTGTATATATGTATTGATGGATTAGTATAGATGAGGCAATTCTGATACGATATTGTATTAATTAACATCAATGACTTTTCTATTATTCTGCATAACATCTTTAAGAACGTAGAGATACTTAAATCACATATTAAGTTTTTCATATAATGAACATTTCTAGATCATTTCTAGAAAAACTACATATAATTAACTCATCGTTAGTAATTAGTTTAGAAAGAAAACACATACAATAACAATAAATGAAGAATCTAAAAGAAGTTGTGTGAAACTAAAGTAATAAAGATAGACTTTATTAAGGGTTAACGATATATTACGACCTCTTCGAGAGGAATCTTAAGTGTTGTACCTTTTAAACCCCATTCACCAGAGATTACAATAATGTTTAAATAATCTTCTAGAGATATTTCGATGTGTTTCTTTTCTTTAGCGTTTAACTCTATAGAGAAGCTATACAGCGATTTATTATCTCTAGTTCCAATATACAGAGACAGCACTAAATCGTATTCACATGTATTCAAGATCTCTACATATAGCTTGTTTTTATCATTAGGTTTTAATCTTGAATTCAATTCTATACATTTTGGTATTTCAATACATGCGCTCAAA
>JAWBDT010000002.1:0-134367 GCA_038821645.1 Ignisphaera sp.
CTCTTTCATCTCGCATCTCTCTAACAAGTTCACTAACAAGAGTCTTCGCCTTAACAGGTTTGAAATCCAGCTCCATATCTAACTCATTAACGAGCTCTCTGACCACAGCCTCTAGATCCACCATAAACTTCTCCATAAGAAGACCCTTAGCCTATAGTCTTTTTTGTATCTCGTAGTTGTGTTCTACTTGAAGAGATTTTAAGCTTTTCACAGAAATGCTTCAGTCTCTCCAAGGGAAAGTCCATGGAACCTCGGTAGCTAGTAGAAGTATTCTCGAAGATGAGCTTATGTAGGAAACTGTTGAGAGAATAAGTGGTTAAGATGCTTAACATGAGAGAACACTAACCCATGAAAACGGTAATCGTTTATAGGGAGCGTGGAGGAGTGGCGCCGGGGGCGGGATTTGAACCCGCGCGGGGTGTTCCCCCACCGGCTTAGCAGGCCGGCGCCCTACCAGGCTAGGCGACCCCGGCTTTGATTGTGTTTAGGTTCTGTATAGTTTTTGTTGTATGGGTGTTATAAGGTTTTGGTTTTATTTGGTTTAGTTTTAATATGTTGTTACTTTGGGTAGCTTTTTTAGGGATTGTGATGCCTAGGATTGATGTTGGTAGAGCTCCTAGTGATGTTGATGGTTCTGATTCTAGGTTGGCTGTTGAGAGGTTTTTAATGGCTTTAGAGGCTTCAGGTGCTGATGAAAAGACTGTGAAGAGCTATAGATCTGCTCTATATGATTTCTTTAGCTTTATAGGGTGGAAATCTGTTAGAGATGTTACTGTAAATGATTTCTATTTGTGGAGAGTTGAGAGGCTTAGGAATGGTTTTCCTAATGCTAAATATGGTGATAGAAGGTCTAGAGAAGCTACACTCTACTACTACACGTTATTTATTAAAAGATTCTTCAACTGGATGGGGATAGATATAGTTATCCCTTCTGTCAAAAGACCTAGGAGAAGAGATATACCTATACTCAAACCTGAAGAAATAGTGCGTCTATTTAATGCCTCTAGAGATCATCTAGATCTACTAATCCTATCGCTTCTTCTAGAAACAGGTCTAAGAGCTGAAGAAGCGTTGAGCATAACGTTCGAGGATATAGATCTAGCTGCTAGAGAAATTAGGATTAGAAACGCTAAATATGATGAAGAAAGAACAGTATTCATAGGTGATCTAACAACACAGATACTTACCCACATAATAGGGTTGAGAAGACCATCACCAACAGAAAGAGTTCTACCTATAAGCTATAGCGGACTCTACAAAAGACTCAAAAGCCTAGCTAAAAGAGCAGGTATAGATCCCAGAAGAATTAGGCCCCATATATTTAGACACACATTCGCTACAGAAGCTCTAAAGAAAGGACTGAACATAGTATTCCTACAGCAACTACTAGGACACAGAGACCTAAAGACAACACAGATATATCTACACATACTTAGAGACGATATAAAGGAACAGTACCTAAGAATCTTCAGCACAACAAGCTATATACAACCAAGACAATCATTAATACAGCAACCATTAAACATAAACCCATATCCACTCCAACCCTACATACATCAACAAACACCATACACTAATCTAGATCCATACACATCCAATACCACAAAGATATGCCATAACTGTAGTACACAGATACCATATACAGCTAGATTTTGTCCATATTGTGGCACAAAACAATAATACTTAACTTCTTTATCAAATCTATACTACATTCATCATAACACTATGGTTTAGAGATATCGAGAACTATAGAAGTATCATTAATCTAAGTAAAGAACATGATACAGATATCTACTGCATACAACTACGATACACAGTACTTCCAGCTAATCTAATGGCTTGTGTATGAGGATCAGGTGATAGGTCTGTTGCTAGATCTCTAATACTCTAGCTCTTTTTCATCAAATCCATCTGAACCTATTATGCTGTATCTACCTTCTTCATCCATAGCCACTATACCTTCATCCATCAACTTGATTAAGCATTTCCTGATCTTATCTTCACTTGCTATACCTGCGAGTTTTGAATGTATTTCTTTAATAGATTTGGATCCTGATCTAAGCATCTCTAGAACAATTTCTCTAAGCTCGCTTTCGTTTGGAGCCATTGTCACAACTATTTCTGGATCTTCATAGAGTACCTTGAGTTTAAGGTCTTTATCTAATTCAAGTACATTTCTTTCAACATATCTTTCTTGCATATAGATGTATTCACCTCGTAAACATATAGAGCGGTGTTGTACATAGCTAATGCATATAGTTCATTAGGGTCAGATTCGTGGTAGGTTAGCTTCTTCAGCAGCTTTTATATTTACTGGTTTAACTGTTTTAATTAGTTGATACCAGTTATACTCACCCTTTATATAATGAGTAAACAAACAGCTTTTGTTTGTGGTGTAAATATTTGCCTTGTCCATGGTATCAACACGGTATGTGTACCTCTCCAAAACTACCTGAACCTGTAGATACTGTAGTAGCTATCGATAGATGTGGTTCTGAGAACATATACATAAACTGTGTATACTATGTAGAAGAACCTGTAAAACATTTTAGAAAAGAACATCAAACCAAAAAAGATAGAGTAAAGATATATGCACCTATCCATGCGCTACCTCCTCAACTTAACTGTGGATGTCCAGAATGTGATATCAGTAGTACAGAGAATGGTGTTAGATTTGCTTACTGCAAGCTTATCGATAGACATTTAACACGATATGATGTGTATCTATGTAGTAGATACTGGAGAGAATGTCCATACAGACTATATTCTTCTATCTCTACATAAATATTATCCTATAGGATACCTAGTTATAGCTGCTAAACATCCAAAGGTATCTCTAAACCATTCATACTCATCTACTGAAGACGGTATAACTACTACTGATGCACCTCTATCTTGAGCTATCTTCTCAAGTCTATCAATATCCTGGTGGTCTTCACATACCAAGAGCTTTTCTACAGCTCCATTGTTTAAAGCTTCTTCAACATCTTTAACACCATAGACAATATACCCATCATCTTTAGCTATATGGTATTTGAATTCCTCTATAGTGTTAAGTATATCGAAGTACCTATGTTTCGCAAGTATCTCTTTTGCTTTAAAGACAGTTTCCCTAAGACCTACAATACCTTGGTAAGAGACATCTATAGGTTCTCCGATAATCATTTTCCGCACTCTATAGTCTAGATTATCGGCTTCCTTCAGAAAGTCTAGTTTTGCGTAACCAGGTCCAGCGATTATGATTCCTTTGAGCTTCTTTTCTTCAATTAATGGAACAAAGTAGTTGTTTATTTTCTCGGCTACATGTTTATAGAATTCTTCAACCATTTGCTCAATAATTCTATCGAATCTTCTTTGGCTTTGGCCACCCTTATGATGTTTACCTGGAATAAACCACTCTATTTCATCTAGAACCTGTACTCCTGAAGGTTTTAGAAGACCTATTGTAGCTTCATCTCTCTCTATTATCACTATACCATATATATCTTGTTCCTCTATCATAGGCTCTAGAAATTCTGTATGGAACTCTTTATCAGTTCTATAGAAGAACACAGGTATGGGATCAGGTGGTGAGAATACAAGAGTTATAGTGTCGTTTGTATCCTCATTTATACCGCTAAACACGACTAAACCATTTCTAGGTGTCTGTCTTATCATTGAGAGTCTATCTATAGCTGTAGATAGAGCCCATTGCACAGCATCACGTGTTTTCTTAAGCTTTATGTTCTCTGTTATAGCTAGCTCCTGCCTAAGGAGATTCACTACATCGCTTATAGGTCTACCTGGCGGTATATATAGGCTAAGTAGTGTTGTTGCATGAGCACGCCACTTCTTCAACTCCTTTATAATCTGCTTCAGCATCCTTCTATCTACAGATAGCTTTGATTCCCATTCGCTAAATACGCCTCACCTATTACACATAAACATCCTAGAACAGCTAAAAGCTTATCCATAAACTCTGTTTATAAACATTATGCTGAGAGGTAAAATATACTCTAGCGTTGTCTCTTTTAGGTGCAGTTTTTGAATTTAAACAGGTATTCTGAAGATGAAGTAGATAATGAGTTCATCGAATTTGTAGCACCTATAGCAACAAGACATAGCTCAAGTGATGAAGCAGTAGAGTCTATAGCTAGTGACAGAGGACCTAGATCTAGAGTAGTTGAAGCTATACTCCTTCTACTCTATGTAAAACCAATGAAAAGCTCAGAAATAGCAAAAATACTCAACAAGTCAAGCAAATTGATTAGTAGCTATCTAAGTTATTGGAAGACACGAAGATATGTGGTATATAGAACAGGTTACTGGATGCTTACAAAACTAGGAGAAGAGTATGTGAAAACCCTTCTCGAATCTATAGGAGTACCTATAGCTACTCCTCGAGATGTGGTTCTGTTAGCCCACAAACTGATAAATGAACAGATACATACAACAATAAACAACAAGAATAAGCTAAAGAACACACCATATAGCACAGAAATACAGCAGTTCATTGTCTCAGAAACAGCTAAAAATGTGGGTAAACACTCCCATAATACATCCACAGACACAAAAACAACACTTGAAAAAGCATTAAGTTGTGTGAAAAAAGTTCTCGAGACTAAAGATCTACTTGAAGAAGAGATCACTATATTGAACTACTTAATCAAACATTATGTAGAGTGGAGTAGCACATATCTCTACCTAGACCAGATAGCTGACGAACTTCACTATCCATCACATGAATTAATGAACATCCTTAGAAAACTTCAGACAAAGAAGCTTGTCTATCTATATACAGACAGAAGATTTGGGATTCGTGTAGGGCTTGGAAAAAGCTTTAAGTATATTCTAGATCAATGTATGTCTAAAACAGTCTAAACATATTTAGCAAGAATATCTACAACTTCTTCTATCTTCTGCCTATTTTCATTCAACATATATACAGTATCATGGAGATTGACTCTAGAAACTACTTTATACAAACCTTATATGAAATACACATATGTTCTCAGGTTCTGTAGTTGTAGTATATATTATGATGATATTGACTAACCTGATTTTATCTATATTCATTCTATAGAGTTAGTCAATTCGATATTTGTATCATCTATTTATGTTTCTCTCCATCCATATTCTCCTAAGAGAGGAACAAATACACATGATATTGTATGTCTAATCGATACATCACCTCTTCTATCTTTAGTTACTATAGTAAGGTATTGTTCATATCTATTGCCTACAGGTATAACCATTACCCCTTCTAGAGCTAGCTGATTTACAAGAGGTTCAGGTATTCTTGGAGCAGCTGCAGTCACTATTATCCTATCATATGGTGCAAATTCCTGTAGACCTTTACTTCCATCACCAACGTATATGGTTATGTACTCTAGTAGATGGGGTACAGCTTTCGATATATTTATTAAAGCGTTTTGAGCTAGTTCAGGTATACGTTCTATTGTATATACATGTCCACAACCTTTCGAGACTATATTGGCAAGTATAGATGCTTGATAACCAGAACCTGTACCTATTTCCAGAATCTTGTGATTTGGTTCCACCATAAGTTCTTCTGTCATTATTGCAACCATGTGAGGAGCACTAATAGTTTGTCCAGAGCCTATGGGGAGTGGAGTATCTTGGTAAGCGTATTCCCTAAGGTGTTCAGGTACATAGTATTCTCGAGGGATAGACAAGAAAGCCTCTTCAACATTTTTACTCCTGATTATACCTACACGCTTTAGATATTCAACAAGTTGTTTCCTCTCATAGCTATATGTATTGCTCATGGCATCATCCCTAGGTACACTACTCGATACATTAATAGCTTCACCAAGATATTATATTTATGGTGTATCTATGAACTATATCCCTGTATACAGAGATAGAGTTGTAGCAAAAGGACACAAAAACATTAAAGCACTACATCCTACAACATTTGAACTCACGAAAGATAATTATCTGACAGAGAGAGGAGACTGTATAATAGGTATAAACCTTGATAAAAGTGCATCAGAACTAGATCCAAAAATTAGAGAATTACTGAAGAAAGATACATCAATTGTTTTAATAGTCTTGAAAGTAGATAATGTTACCGATATCGTGATAGCTCAAGGGAGTAAGAATCTGGTTCTCAATGATCCTAGAAAAATAGTGGTGAGAAGGAGTAGCTACATAGATTCTGCAACAGTAGCTATAAATGCAAATAAAGGATCTAAGCATATAAAAAGAGATCTAATAGAGAGGCTAAAGAGTCAAGATGCAACACTTGTGATGGATATCTATGTTCTAGATCTAGAAACTATAGACATATTGTAGCTGATTATAATAAGTAACCAGTTATATGATTCATCATCAGCTTACCCACTTTATTGAGTATATCGATGGGATCTTTCTGATTTATAGAGAAAGAAATAAATGTTGGAAACAACAAGATTGATACAGAATAACATTTGTTGTATTGGAGGATAGCTAATGATTATAGGTCTTACAGCTAAAAAAGGTGGTGGAATACCCTACGAAATAGCTAAAGAGATACTCAAGTATTGTGAAACTCTTGGTATTGAGGTTCTTGTTGATAAAGATATTGCTAAAGATCTAGAATGGAGTAAAACATTCTCTTTAGGAGTTGAAAATATAGATTTCTTAATAGTTGTAGGTGGAGATGGAACTCTTCTTAGAACTATTCATAAACTCGGCTCAATGAGAATCCCTATAGTTACCATTAAAGCTGGACGCAGAGGATTCCTATTCGATGTAGATCCTCCAGAGGTACGAAATAGACTTAGAGATCTTGTTGAAGGTAGATACACTATACATGAGTATATGATGCTCAAGATCGCTATAGATGGTGTAGAACAGAAGCGTATACCTTATGCTGTAAACGATGTTGTTGTAGCTGTTTCTAGATACCTTGGATCTAGAGTTATATCGCTTGAGGTTAGAGTTGATGGGGATATTCTTTACAGATTTGATGGTGATGGAGCTATAGTTGCAACACCACTCGGTTCTTCAGCATACACATTTTCTGCTGGAGGCCCTGTTGTAGATGTTAATGTTGAAGCAATAACTATCACTCCTCTAGCTCCACTTCAACCTAATGCTAGACCTGTAGTCTTATCGGCTAACAGAGTTCTAGAGATAGAGAATGTTAGTGAAAGTGATACAGCTACATGTATAGTTGATGGTGATACTGTAGCTGAGCTACCACCTAGAGGAAGAGTCACTATATCTAGAGCTGAGTTTAGGGTTAAGTTTGTCAGATTCAAGAGATTTGAAACATATAGAAGGGTGCAGAGTTGTGAATTCTGAGGTATATATATTCGATACAGCTGCATTTCTCTCTGCTCTTCAGCTCTACATATACAGAGGAGAGATAGTTACAACACCTAGTGTAGTTAAGGAGGTTAAGGATAGCGAAAGCATTGCTAGACTTGATGTAGCAGCTGCTGTAGATAGATTCCATGTAGAGGAGCCTTCAGCTAGATACATTGAGGAAGCAAAATCTATTTCTAAGAGAATGAACCTTTATGAAAAACTATCTGAAACAGATATAGAGGTTCTAGCACTAGCTATAGAGTATAGATCTAAAGGATGTAGACCCATAGTCTTTACAGATGATTACGATATGCAGAAGATACTAAAAACCATCGGTATAGAATTTAGATCTATCAAGAACCTAGGCATAAATAGTGGAAAGAGGATCTAGCATCTCTTAACGAGTTTAGCTATAAAGTAACCAGTAGTATCATGTTCATGGGGATAGAACCTAAGAAAAGCATCACCATAGACAGAGCCTCTATAGCCTCTTGAACCTCTCTTAACATCTATGGGTACAGGTTCTAAACATCTATCTTCAGAAAGAATCTTCTCAATTATTTCTTCATTCTCCTCTAACGTAACTGTACAAGTAGAATAAACCACTACTCCACCTCTCTTAAGTAGTTTTGTGGCAGACCTTAGAAACTGTATCTGGTATTTTGCAGCAGCAACCACATCTCTATAGCTTTTAATATCGTAGATCTTTGGTCTTACACCTAAAGCACTACAAGGAGGATCAACAACAATTTTATCTACCTTCATCCCACCAAAATCTATATGTACATATCGTGAATCAGATCTCCATATCTCTATAAAAGGGGTACACCCTAGTCTATCCATCTCTAGCTTCATATTCTCTAACCTTTTCGCTGAATGATCTAATGCGATAACATGTACTCTACCTCTAGAGAGTTCAACTATATGGCTTGTTTTACCTCCTGGTGCAGCACAAACATCAAGTATAAGCTCTCTAGGTCTAGGATCAACAATATGGGCTACATACATAGCTGCAAGACTTTGTGGATAAATCATACCCTTCTCATATTCTGGGAAGCTTCTTATGGATGGAACTCTATAAACAGAAGCAGTAACCTGTACTGCTATACCTTTTCTTTTCATAAGCATTTCTCTACAACTCATCATGGCTATACCTTCACCCACAACAACGTTATTCTCAGATACGATAGCTACAGTATCTCCACGCTCTATATCTCTTGAGCAAGTGATAACACCAGGACCATATAGATGAGAGCCCATGTAGACTGATTCAGCAGCATATTTATCTATTACCACGACTTTATCCCTAGGAGCTACTTTGTATGGACCTTTAATAGGAAAGTATATAGCTTCGTAGAGATCTTCATCTCTATACACCTCTACACCTCTAGATCTAAGAGATTCTACAACATGTTCAGGAGAAGTCTTCAAAGTATTTACACGTACATAGTACCTTTTACCAGGACTCGTTAAAGAGTTCAGAAACTCTTCAAGTTTATCCCTAAATACCTTAGAGAGTGTCTTAATAAGCAATTCATCATATAGTAGCATGTGGATCCTTTACAACCAGATTCTATATACCTAATAAAACCTTTATAAAACCTATAGTCTAAAGTCTAGCTTAGGTTATCAGTGTAAAAAGATATGTGCCGGGGTGGCCGAGTGGTTCAAGGCGGTGGGCTCGAGACCCACTGGGGGTTTCCCCGCGCGGGTTCAAATCCCGCCCCCGGCGCTAAACATCATTAACTTCTGTTTATTATAATCTGAATGATATGAGTAGATCACTATATAGTTCCTCAGGTAACTTGAAGCCGTAGTGTACTGATGTAAACTGTTTGCGGAAGTCTATAACCTTCTTCCTTATTTCATCAACATCTTTTCTATCTATAAGTACCTCTCTAATGAGTTTAGCTACCTCGGTAAAATCTTCTTCCTTCATTCCAAGTCTAGTCATCTCTTGGACACCGAAGCGTAGTCCACTTGGATTTTCAGGATCTAGAGAATCCCATGGTAGCAGATTCTTGTTTGCTATGATGTTTGCTTCTTCAAGAAGTTTAGCCGCTTTTGCTGCAGGACAGTGTTTACGTATATCGACTAGAACTATATGGGAGCTAGTATATCCTAGGTGTTCTGCAACAACATTGAACCCTTCTTCTGCTAGACTTTCTGCAAATCGTTTTGCATTCCGTATAATCTGTTCTGCATAAGCTTCACCGAAATACATCATCTCTAGAGCTGTTATAGCTAGAGCTGGTAATCTATGTAGATGGTGGTTGCTTACGAATTTCAGTACATTCTTTGAGATCACTTTATAGAGTTGTGGATCATCTGTATAGAGTAGACCTCCCTGCGGCCCTGGGAATGTTTTATGAGTAGAAGAGGTAACAATATCAGCTCCTTCATGTACCGGATTAGGCCATTTCTTACCCGCTATAAGTCCTAGTACATGAGCAACATCATGGATAACTACTGCTCCAACACTATGAGCTATTTCAGCTATAGCTTTTGTTGGATGTGGGAATAGATATGCTGAAGCTCCTAGAACAACAAGCTTAGGTCTAATATTCTCGATTATCTTTCTAGAAGCATCAATATCAATGTTCCATGTCTCTAAATCAAATGGCATCTCAATATGCTCTATGCCTAGAGCTCCTAAAACCCCTTCCCTTGTATGAGATATGTGTGCTCCAGCCTGGATAGTAGAAATAGTTGCCTTATCTCCAGCTTTAGCAACTGAAGTAAACGCAATAGCATTAGCTATAGTTCCACTTATAGCTCTAGGCTCAACAAATTTTACACAAAGCAACTCAGACATATATCTCTGAACTAGAAGCTCGACTTCATCCACATATAGACTTCCTTGATAGTATCGTTTCTTTGGCTTTCCTTCAGCATATCTATGCATCATATCGCTAACATAGACAGCCTCAGCAAGAGGAGACATAACATTTTCAGAAGCGATAAGATTTATTGTTTCAAATCTTCTCCAACTGTTATGCCTTATGACTAACTCAACCACAGATTTAACATTCGGAGGCAATACCGATTGTTATCACCGTATATGCATACAACAATAGCCGGGTATATAAATTTATATATACATAGAAGATGTAAAGGTGAAACAATTCTTAAAAAAATGTTTTTATTTTTGTTTGGTTATCCGCATTCTGGATAATCGTCTGGTACTTTTGCTCTAAAGTATTTTCCTGATGCTGGATCTTGGAACAAACCTATCTTTACTCCTTTTCTACCTCTAGGTGCTAAACTCCAAACCTTCTTAGGCACAAGACTTTTTTCAGCTCCATCAGGTGTTTTAACACTTACAGCTTTACTACATGCAGCCATAACACATACCCAAAACAGAAATAGAACAAACAAAATATATAAACATGACGTTAAGGATCATAGAAACCAATGCACAAGTCATTGTACAAATAATACTTCAAGAGAAAAGGTAATGATAATCATGTATGCATAAAGAATAAACTGAATAGAGAATAAGGTAATACTAATGTGTTGATCTATAGACGAACAGAACTTTTAAACCATCATGTCCAAATACTGTATCTTGCGGTGCACAGGTAGGGCTAGGGGGCCTCCCACCCCCTGAACCCGGCGGGTTACGGGGGCCAGTAACTCAATACTGGTGTGTATAGATGTATATAACCTACTACACAATCACGATGACCCCCGCCCCATGGGGCTGGTGGTGGTGGGGCTACCTCTGGAGGGAGGTAGCTACCATCTTTACAGGGGGAAATCGGCCAGGCCCGGAAGGGAGCAACCTAACCTCTGACACCAGCGTTCATGGGTCTACGGGGTCGAGGTTCGGTTGTGTAGTAGGTTATATACATCTATACACACCAGTATTGAGGGCTGTGCACCGCTTGTGTTGTGGTGTTGTTTGTTGCGTTTAGATGTTTTGGATGATAAACATGGTGTGATTAGGGTTAGAGTTGATTCTGAGGATGATCTATGGTTTCTTAGCTTATTTATTTCTTCTGGTGATCTTGTTAAAGCTTTAACTACAAGAGATGTTAGTATTGGGGATGAGAAGAGGAGACTTCCTATGGTTTTAACAGTAAAGGTGTTGAAGCTTGAGTTTCAGCCTTTTACAAATAAGTTGAGGATTCATGGTATTGTTGTTGAAGGTCCTGATCGTTTTGGTGTTTTGGGTTCTCATCATACTGTTTCTGTTGGTGTTGGTTCTGAAGTAGTGATATTTAAAAATGTTTGGGATAGAAGGACTGTGGAGGATATGTTCAAATTCTTGAAACCTATGAATCTTCTTCTGGTTTCTGTAGATTTTGATGAGTATTCTATAGCTCTACTCCAGCTACAAGGGCTTAGGATTGTTGATGAGAAGAATGTGTCTCTTCCTGTAAGTGATGAAGGTTTTGAGAAAGCTGTAGAAGATCTTGTTGATGAACTAGCTAGAAGGATTGTTGAAACTGCTCGTAGATATAGAGTTGAAGCTGTTGTAATAGGTTCTCCTGGAGATCTGAAGAATCGTATTAAGAAAGCTATAGAGTCTCTCGATAGAGAACTCAGGATCTATACTGATAGCGTTGCAAACGGTGGTTATGCAGGTCTTCAAGAACTTCTCCATAGAGATACTGTTAGATCTATTGTAAAGGATACAGCTATAGCGAAAGCTAGTGAAATTCTAGAATACTTCGATATGCTTATGGCTAAAGATATAGGTAGAGTTGCCTACGGTATAGATCATGTAGAGATTGCTGCAGAAGTAGGTGCTATAGAAAAACTTCTAATAATAGATGAGCTACTTAGCGGATTTAGCGAGATACGAGAAAAAATTGACAAGATTCTAAGAAATGTGGTTGAGAAAAATGGTAATATAGTGATAGTTCCAAGCAAATCACCTCCTGGTGAGAGAGTGAAGATGTTGGGAGGAGTTATAGCAATACTTAGATATGCTCTAGATACAGAGTGGCTCAAGAATAGCAAAGACTATAACTGATAGAGGATAGAGATAGGATATAGACAACTACATGTACATGTGATACTTTATTCACAAAACCTGCTAACTACCTCCTGCTATACCTATTTATGCAATAATCCATGAGTTTCTTTAATAGAACATACTTATACTGTTTTACTGTAGCCCAATCATTATTAAGTAGTCCACCTGTTTCAGGATGTTCAGGATTTAGAGCAAGATAGAACCAGTAACACATATCATTATCGATAAGATACTCAATAAACTTGGTATGCCATACAGCATCTCTAGGATCACTTTCACCACATTTACCACCAAATTCAGCTATAACTATTGGATATCCTAGCTGCTTCTTCACATATCCCCAGTTCTGATACCATATGAGGTGCAGATTATCAGGAAATACGCTAGGATCATCGATATAGGATTGAACAAATATGTCAGGTCCGTAGGTATTAACACCATAGACTAGTTTATCTCTAGGTAAGTTCACAGGATAATCTTTCACTGCTCTCAAATTCTCGCCCCAGAACATTGAATCAGGATATAGTGGTACATTATCTGATTGTGGATTGGTGAACTGCGTTCCTTTAACTATTATTAGCCAATGAGGTGCCACCTCTAGTATAGCTTTACCTATTCTTTCAGCAGCTAGATTCCAATCAGTTTTCGGGTTACCCATACCCCAGGTAGCGCTATCACCTCTTGTATAGTATGCTTGTCTAGGTCCAATACCATGGGGATTATTAAACAATTCTGCTCCTATAACATTCCAGTATTTTCCAAATCTTTTAGCAATGGCTATCCATGTATCTATTGTATTTTGTTCACTAAATGTTTGTGTATACCATAGAGGCTCCATAATTATACAGCTTATGTTATGAAAACATAGAAGTATGTATATACCTAGTTCAGCAGCTTTAGCTATAATCTTCTCCATTATAGATATAGAGTCTAGTCCATAGAGATCTCGATTATAGGCATAGCTTATAACTCTAGGAGCAGGCCTAACACCAGGTCTCACAGAATTAGCACAGAAGGGTAGCCTTATTGCATTAAAACCTAAACTTTTAATTGTCTGGAGTATCTCAACCCAATTTCTGATGTGGAGCCCGTGAACTACATGACTACGATACTCAAAACCAACCCATGTTACACCTAGTATGTATAGAGGGTCTTCTTTTTCATCTCTAACAACATATATTTCTGAATCTCGAACTCTGTAGTAGATATCCATACTGTTTTGAACCTCTCTTCATCATCTCTGAACAATATTTAGGCATTTGAGTATAGATTCTTCACTAATTCTTGTTACAAGATTATATGAAGCTATATCGATAGCGGCGATACGTCCCCTAACTACGTTGTGTTCTACAGTATTTTCTCTACATATGATTTCATGAACTATATCGTATCTAGATGTCTGGGTCTGAGTATATACACCATTGATTAACTCGAATACTGTTATCAATCCATTCTTAATATATGTAGAAAGAGATCTCAGCATTTGATCAACATATAGCGGATCATGGTGTAGATATAGAGCTTCAGTTCCATCAATTATAAAGAAGTTGATATTTTGTTCAGCAAATCGATAAAGCATAGCCTCTAACTGTTGAGAAGAGAATATCGATGGGTTAAGGCTTTCGATAAACACAGATTTCTGTAGAATATAGTGTGGAGGAGTGCCTAGGGCTTGAGCTGATTTACTTATCACTTCTTTGGTAACTTCTTTGGATTCTCTAAAGCTTAGAATTCCATAGTTTAAGCCATAGTTCATTATGAGTTTTGTTAAGAGAAGCCATATAGAGAAGGGTATTATATTGCATCTAGATACTATACCTACATATGTACCTGAGAGTATTGATCCCCAAACAGAATTGGTGCATTCATCTCTATAGCTTGTCATAGCCATAGAGTAAGGTACTTCAGCTATTGTTGGAGATAATAAGCATCTAATACCTCTACCTTCTTCTATTACGAACGGTATCTCTGCCATAGGTATTGATTTTCCTCTAAACTTTCTAACCTCCATAAATCTGCTTATCATTCTCTTCTCTATTCTTGTCTTGAACACAAAAACAGCATCAGCAATAAACTCTAGCCCCTTTAGATCAACAGTCTCTGTAGCAAAAGGTAGATCGGCTATTAATATTAAGAGAGCTTTAGCTACTGATGATAAGTTATATAGTGTTGAATGTAGGTATGATCTAGCTTCATCTGTTGTAAGCACATTTAGTATAGGTGTTATCGAGTCTACAACAGCTATAGAGCATCCTTCAGTAAAGATCTTGGTGCTTAACGTAGAAGTTATAGCCTCTAGCAATTCTCTACCTGCTAGAGTAGGCATATGAATGAATTCCACAAGATTCTTTTTCTCACCATATTCAAAATCCATTGAGAATTTCTTCATATAGTTATAGAATTTTTCTCTTGTTTCTGCAAGACTTATGTATACACCCTTGACATTGAATCTTAAACAATTCTCAAAAAGTATACCAGCTGCAAAAGTTGATTTACCTGCACCAGGATGACCAAGAACTAGTAGAACAGAACCAGGTTCGATATCTCCAAGCAAATCAGCTATTATCTCATCCTTAAATACAAAACCTGCAACATCACTCTTCTCAAATCCCATCTCAATTCTCCTCTCACTATACTGCTACTAACAATAGTTACCTAATCATATTTTTACATCTCCGATAATAAGTAATTGTGTTTTGTTAGAAATATTTAAGTTTTTAGATACACAAAATCCTCAATACATATTTATGGTTAGCTACATAACTCTAATCAAGATAATGAAAATAATACCTGTTGTATTTAATTAATGTATACTTATAAAGACTATATGCTATGGCAATATTGGTGATAAGTTCTATACCTATTAACTAGATTAAATAGAGCTGTATACATATTATTAGTGCTTATAACTGTTAGCAAATTAGTAGATCGATTACTCGATACACTTAATCTCTAAGCTTATCTTGGATACAGATTAACTTGAAGCCTTATGTATACAAGCTTAATGATTTGTGGAAACATACCTAAAAATAATATAGTTTAGTATATCATGTAATTAGGATTGAGAAGATGATGCTATCTAGAGCACAACTTTAACAACTCTCTAAACTTATTGAGTGATTTAGCTATGATATAGGTCTATGTTGATTAGTATCAGTACCTCATTCCTGCTTCCTCTACATTTTGCCTGAATCTTCATCAGGCTTAGAGGTGTTGAGGTTTTGTCATCTCAGGCATTCCATATCTTGAGTAACTCAGGAAGAACCTTAATGAATTCTCAACTTCATCATAATCACCATTATCACCATGTGCAAGGCATCTATAAGTGTTTTCATTAACACCAGTTAATATGGACAGATACGAGACTCGATATAGTTACTTTAGGCTCTATACAGGTTCATCATTTCATGGAGGTGCATCACTTGATGGTGTGTCTAAGGAGTTTCTGGATACCTTTTGAGGTTTCGTAGCTTGATGGTGTAGTTAAGTGGTGCTTAACCTTACTTCAGTAAATTTAAGCAGAAGTTATTGACTCTCAATACACACCATAAGTTTATGGAGCCCCATTGATCCTAATGACAGTGATGGAGCTCAATGTAAACTATTGGTCTCAGAATCTATATAGTTTGTGATACAAAATCTATACTACAGAAAATCGAACTCTATCTATAATCAGACTCTATTTAGATACTAATTGTTTAGAGCTAGAGCCACAGACTCTAAATTTAATCTGTTTGAATATCGAACTAGGTCTATACATAGAAGCTACTTATTATTAATTTCTAGCAGAAGCATCTTGTTAAATACTTCATATATTTGTACACTAATCAATATACTAGTGAGTGTATCAATTAATACATAGAATGTATGAAAAAAGATTATAGTAAGTATCTATGGAGTATACCTAAGCTATCCGCTAGTTAATTTCTGTAGATCTCTATACCCATAAGTCTTGATCTAGTTAGGAACTCTAAGTACTTTATCTATCTTGTAGTTGTACTAGATCTACAGCTCTGGAGCTCATTTACTGTACTGCTATGTATACAGTTGAATGTATATAACTATTTTGAATTGATTAATCAGGATAGAAAGAGTATCTCATCTATTCTTCTACTGGTTCAGTATATTGTTGGTGTACTGCTTGATGTATTGGTAGCCTGTATAGTGATGAACCTTACAGACAACAGGTATCTCTTGATATATGATCTACAAAATTATCAAGAATTTCGTGAAAACATGTATAGTGGATCTAGATTAGAGTAAGTTGCGTTAACAGGATTGTATCTTTGTTCCTATACTACCTTCTAAAGCCCTGTATATATTTGTAGGATCTGTTCCATTATATACCGTTACCTCTATACAGCTTCTCTTTATAATCTGGATAGCTATTGGATCCAATAATTCATATCCTCCTGCTTCATATCTCTGGCTAAGCACTTCTACAAGCTTATCAACAGTTACTACATCAAGTTTTCTTGCATCATTATACTTTCTGGGATCTTTATCATACACACCTTCTACATCTGTTGCATAAAGCAGCCTCTTTATCCCAAGAGATTCTGCTACAACAGCAGCTACTCCTGCTGTCGATTGTCCTGGCTGAAGACCTCCTACAACAACTATCTTATTTGTGCTCCAAGCCCTCTGGATTTCATCTATATTTCTCGGTATAGGTGTATAGGCATTGTCTCCTATAGCTAGAGCTAGTAGAAGTGCATTGACTCTCGCAATCTCTATACCAACTATATCGGCTTGAGCATCGTTAAGTCCTAGAGCTTTAGCACAAGTTATGTAGCTTCTAGCATATCTTCCACCACCAACAACAACAGCTATACGATAGCCTTCACCATATAGTTTATTCATTATATCTGCATAGTCTTTGACTATAGATGGAGCTTCAGGATTTAAGAGTTTGCCAGATATTTTTACCAAGATCTTTTTAGTCAATCCCAGCCCCATAGTGTGGAGAGTATTGAGAACTATAAATATATTCAGTATCTAATGAATCACGAAAACTCTATATGCTGTATAGTTGCTAGATCTATACTGGATGATGTTAATCCCGACCGCTCCCGATAAGATGAGGTTGCGGTGGCTGGCTGACGAAATGTTTATTGATACCATGTCTAGAAGTTATGGATAGTGGCTAACCATTCCATCTAAAGACATTACTAAAAGCTTGGGTAATGTTTAGAGCAAACAATAGATTTCACAAATCTATTGAGATTGATTCAATAGATTTGTTGAGAACACAGAATTACGTTAATACTATACTATTAAAATATGTGTCTAGTCTTTTTATGAAGATGTAGTTTAGGATATGTCTATAAAACTTTTGCAGCTTCTTCTAGTAATGGATCAAGGAATCTGTTTTCATTGTCTATTATAGAGTGATTTCTTAGTGTATGTAGAATCTCATATATAACTCTATCACTTATAGACTTGCCCTCAGATTCCTCGAGTCTCTTCTTTAATTTTCCCCATTCTCTTACACCTAACGAAAGCAGCCTCAAAACCATCTTATACCTTTCTCTACTTACCCTATAGTTGATAAAATTCTCAAGTTCTTTCTTAGCCATTTCTACAGCATCTCTCCATATATCATCCATATTTTTACCTTGAAATACAGTTGAATAACCATAGTACGTAAGCCAACCAATTATACCATCTAGTTTATCTACTGCTTCATTGATTCTGTCTATACTCACATCATAGTTTACTTCATTAAAGCCCTTCACTAAGAATTCTACAGCTTCTTCTCTTCTAAGTCTTCTAGTCTTAACCTCTAGATAAGCTCTACCATATAGAGGTGCTTCAGGATCTTTTAAAAAACGGTATATAACACCCATCTCTGAACCACTAATAATGAACGAGATGTTCTTTAAATGATCGTAAGAATATGCTAAAGCGTTTTGAAGAGCCATCCCTATACCTCCAACAGCTCTCTGAAGTTCATCAAAAACCATCACCACCTTTACTCCATGTTCTTCAGCAACTCTATCTAGAGCTGTAAACAGTTGTGTAAGAAGGGGCCTATCTCGACCCCAGCTAAACTCTATACTTATCCCAGAAATAGAGACACCCTTTACAATACTCAAGATCTTTACCAACGATTCATAGAAACTTCTAAACCTAGACATCCTTGAAGCAAATTCCGATATACTTACAGACAGGGTTTCGTAGAGATCTCTCCAAGATCTAACAAATCCCCTTAGATCAACAAATACGTAAGGGATACCGGACTCCTCAAGAACAGTCAGTATCAGAGATGTTTTACCTGTTCTCCTAAGACCAGTAACAACAAGTAGGGGGTGCCCCAGAAACTTCTTCAACATATTGAACTCTTCATCAAAATTGAAAAGATCTTCTTTTCTCCTTTTAGGTTTTGGATCAAACAACATACTTTCGCACCAGAATAAGCTTCCGTACTGAAAGCTTAAAATCTTTAATACCAAATAACTATTTTATCAATCAAAATTCTCGCTATTCTGGATGAGAGGAGGTCAGACTATTGCATGAGCCTCAGAAATACTGTAAAACGATAATCTTATTTATGAATAATCATTATCTAATTAGAGAAAACTGAATGAATCAGCAAATACATGGTCACAATATCTTATTGATTATGGAGTGCTCTAGGCTATATCTAAGATATAGAAACACAATCATTGTGATATTAAGATCAACTGTCTATACAGGATATACATATCTAATAGTTTAATTCATAGTTTAATTCAAAGATTCAGTTCGTCACGGGATCCTCATCTCTTTGTCTAGGTTTGGAGCGGCTTCATCATCACATTAACTACTGGATACAAGGATATTAAGCTATAAATAGGGCGTAATAATGATGTTAAAGAGTTGATGTAGAATGAATACATCATCTACTGATATATTTCCATAAGTAGAGTCTCTTTGGCTCTACCTCTATTCCCAGTCTTTCTAAATTCATGTAGAGATTGAGCAAGGCTTCTTCATCGCTTTTAGCTTGTTTTGGTGGATATTTGAAGTAGAACATAGAAGCCCAATCTGGTGAACCATATACACCTTTGTCCATTAAGGCTTTAGCTAGTCTTACAGTATCTATAAGTATTGGTGTAGCCATAGCTTTATCATCTACAACAAGCTTCAGATCCACAGTTATAGGTATCCCCATGAATGTTCTAGCCTTAATGTATATATACGATACTTTAGTGTTCCCTAGGAAAGGTATATATCCGCTAGGTCCTGCAAATAGATTGTCTAGAACTGCCTCAGGATTGTTTTGCGTTGAAGCTACAGCCATAGTCTTTGATATCTTTTTGCTTTTTAGTCTTTCATGAGCAAGCATGTTCTTGAAATCTGTGTTCCCTCCTACATTAAGTTGGTAAGACTCTACTATTTCAGCTCCTCTCATAGCTATAAGGCTTGCAAGAGCTCTATGGATAATTGTGGAACCTAGTTGCCCTTTTATATCATCTCCAAGTACAACAGCTCTATGTTGCTCGAATAATTTCTGGTACACAGGGTCACTTGCTATAAACTCCGGTATACAGTTTACATAAGATGTACCAGCTCTTGCTGCTACTTCAGCATAGAATCTAGAAGCTTTTGCACTTCCTACGGGTAGTAGATTTACAAGTACATCTACTCTATAGCTCTTGAGCTCATCTACTAATTCATCAGACGTGGGTTCTGGATATTCAGCAGGTTTAAAGTCATTTACCATATGCTCTGCTACACCATCCAGTATCTTACCCATTCTAACAATAACGTTCTTTATAGGTATATCGACCAGCTTTGGAACAATATTTGGATATGAGAATATTGCTTCTCCTAGATCTTTTCCCACTTTTTCTTTAGATATATCGATAGCATAAACAATATCTATATCACTAGGTTTGTAGCCACCTATGGTTTCATGTATGATACCGAAGACTTCATCATGAGTTTTAGCATATTCTATTGCTTGTATAAACATAGATGCTATATTCCCTACACCTATTATTCCTACTCTAACCATATTTGTACCCACAAATATTTTCTGCAACAAATATTGTATCAAAAGATATATAAAGTTTTCTTGAGTACTTAATCTTGTTGAGCATAATGACTCACTCTAAAGCTTTAAGAAGACTTATGAGAAAAATAACAATAGAGACTCTCTGGCTTTACATAGCCCGCATATTACATGACTCTGAGCCTATGAAAGCTTACGATGTTAAGAAGAAACTGCAAGAAGTTTTCAATATCAATCCTCCAACAATAACAGTATACACAGTAATCTACAGAATGAGTAAGGAGGGTCTTCTAGACACTATTAAAATCGAGGGTGAGGTACTCTACAAGTTATCGGATAGAGGAAGAAAAGAGTTTTACGAGGCTCTAGAATTTATTAAAAAACTCGTAGATAAGTTGAAGACCTAAATTGATGATCTAGACATAAGATCAGCATTATTAGCTCCTTAGATATCTGCGTTTAAGTCTTGATATAAGTCCACTTGTCTTTATAGGTATAGCAATACATGAATCACTACTTCTCTCTAGATGATTTATAGTTAAAGCTAGAAGCGTATATGTGACACAGATAGCTTCGCCTCGAACTCTAATTATCGCACGTTTTTTCTCAGGCCTATATGAAACTACATCTACGTTACATCTATACCTAAGTATAGGTCCTAGTAGTTTATTTAAGGAATGTTTTATGTGTTCTGATAAAATCTCAAAGCCATTATCTAAACAAATGAACTTAACGAGGATGTAACGTTTAACCCTTCTATACTTTTTATGTAGAGCTATATGTAATCCTAATTCATCTAGTAAAGCCTTGATATATCCATAGAATCTAGTGCTCATTATAACAATTAATACAATAGACATTAACGATAAAATTAACGCTAGATACGCAGCTGTTGTACTACTCACCTCTATATTCATGGAGTATTAACACCATTAAGTCTTTAACCACCTCTGTACAAGATCCATTGGATAGAACTCTAACATTAACCTACGTTCTCTTCTAGAGAAACCCATAGAATACAAAACAAGGTCTATATGATTAACTAAAATGGCTTTCCTAATGTTCGGACTAGAAGCTGAAGGAATTACAGCTACATCGTTCTTTAGTGCTCTTTCGATTACTGTACCCAAATAGTAGAACTCCTTCTCTACATCAATATTTTGGTAATTTACTAAATGTGTAAGGAATTGATATAGATGTATCTCTAGATATCTAGGTGTGGGAGTTTGAGCCATAACATTTATCTGAGACTCATCAATAAATTTAAGACTAGTTGGAGTTAAAACTATTGTTACTGTTGCACCCAATTTAGCCAATTTTCTAGCTGATATAGTATCACTAGGTATACAACCATTCAATAAATATCTTGATTTTTTCAAACAAGTATCTATAGTATCTTCAGATACTTGATGTATAGCTCGTGGAACTATAGCTATAGCTGCTCTTGCGCTATTTAATGCATCTACACATTTCTTTAGAAGCTCTGAATCAAATCCAAACATTATCGCGCTATCTATCTCTACATGTTTAATCATGTCTCGACATTCACTATAGGCTAGATACAAGTTAAACACTTCTATACACCATCTCTAATCAGATTCTCTAGAAGGTTTCGGACTGCATTCAACGATTTTTCAATTGAAAATGAGATAGAAACTCTGATAGCATCATCGCCATCGTATATAGCTATATTACCCATATATGCTTCCTGCTTACCCAATCTTATGAAGAGTTCATTAGATTTTTTGTCGTAACGTATATCAATTGTATTAATGATCAAATTCTTATCTGTTTCTCTCAACATTTTCAGTAGATATTTTAGCGCCTCTACAGCTTCATCTCCTTCTAGAACTATCTTGAATCTGATTATAGGATTACCGTGGTAACCATATAATGTCTCCTGTCCTACACTAATCCTATCTCTCAAGTTCGGAGGAAGTATGTTAAGTAACGCTTGCTTAACTTTCTCTACATCTTCTGTTGCATGGCAGTGTGTCGTTATGGTAATTCGTGAAATAGCTATTTTGCGCATATTAATCATCTACACAGAGGCCACGATCTTTACTACAGAATTATCTTGTAGTATGTAGTCTTTTCCTAACTTTTGTTTTGTTCGAGCATCTATAGCGTATAGGAAATGCTTTCCTAAGTCGCTATGAACCATGTATGCTAGATCTAACGTTGTTGTACCATGTGGTACTAGGTATGCATCTGGCAATATATTGCCCTTGCTATCAGTAAATTTGTTGTGATCTTCAACTGGATATACAACAATCATGTTCAAAGCTGTAAATACGGTTTCATTTAGAGTTCTTTGCACACCTGTACTTCCATAGAGATCCATTATCTCCTTGATTATTTCTAGAGCCTTTATCTCTTGTTGAGTGAGGCTATTCTTATCAACAATTCTGAATTCACGATCCCCTGGTAGATAGTCTATAGAACCCTTAGCTGTTGCTTTTCTTAATATGAGTTCACCTAGGGCTGTAACAGGTATTATCAATCTATTAGGTAATCGCTTAACAACGCTCTTAAGTATATCTCTTGCCTCAGGTATATCTATTTTATTTGCAGCTATAACTATAGGTTTGGCTTCTAGACGTAGCTCATGTATAAACATTCTTAATTCTTCTTCTCTCCAGCTGGAAGGCTTAACAGAATCTAACTTAGTTTTCGTTAACGTTTTTGCAACATGATCTCTCTTTATGGATAAACCTGTAAGCCTTTGTGTTAATGCATCTATAATCTGTCCTATATTCATGTTGTCTAAAGATCTAGCAAATCTTGACCAATCTCTCGAAATTATGCCATACATCCATTCCTCATATTCAAGTTCTATTGAGATTATATCTTCATAGGGATCTCTATAACCAGGTTTGACGGGTCTTCCATCCTCATCTGTAGAACCAGAGATATCAACGACATGTATTAATGAGTCAACCTGTCTAATAGCATCAAGAAACTTATTGCCTAATCCACGCCCTTTTGAAGCATCTTTGACAAGACCAGGTATATCGACTAGGGTTATGGGTATGAATCTTTCTCCCTTTATACATAAAGATGATATTGGCGTACATTTAGGTAAGCCCAGCTCTTGATGAATACACCTCTTTCTAAGGTATGCTATACCGCTACGGGGATCTAATGTAACAAATGGTCTATTTTCTATAGGGACAGGTATAAGTGTAGCTGCGGAAAAGAATGTAGATTTACCAACATTCGTTTTTCCCAGTAGTCCTATTGAGACTTTGGGCATCACTATATCTAGCACCACATATCTACAGTTTCATCACAGCTTAAAACTTATTACATGCTTACTTTAGTCTAAGCATCTGTAGGGTGAAGCTAGTGGCAAAATCTATGTATCACTACATAGCTACGTTATGGAGAAAACACGACGAAGAATACGAAAAACTGATGAAAAGTAGGCTTATCGAATGGCGTAGAGAACCATCAATAGTAAGAATCGAGAAACCTACAAGACTAGATAGAGCTAGAAGACTAGGCTATAAAGCTAAACCTGGATTCATAGTAGTAAGAGTAAGAGTAAGAAAAGGTGGTCTCAGAAAGCCTAGACCTAGATCTGGTAGAAGACCTAAGAGAATGGGTATATATGGTCATACACCTAAAAAGAGTCTAAGACTCATTGCAGAAGAAAGAGCTGCTCGTAAATATAGAAATCTTGAGGTTTTGAATAGTTATTATGTAGGTGAAGACGGTCTATACAAATATTATGAAGTCATATTGGTAGATTCACATCATCCAGCAATACTTAGTGATCCAGATATAAACTGGATAGTTAATTCAAGTCAAAGAGGTAGAGTATTCAGAGGAAAAACGTCAGCTGGTAGAAAGATGAGAGGCTTAATAAGATCCCGAGGTATTAGAGGAACCCATAAATACAAATGGAAGAAGAAGCAGAAAGAAAGAATACTTAAGAGAAGACATGAAGCTAGCCGTGGTGCAAGACTCATTGCTCCTAAAGAGGTATATGAAGAGCTAGGAATAGAGAAGTAACTTTATTTCAGCTAACAAATTTCAACTAACTTTACTACGTTATCGCTCCAATGGATCTATGTATAGAAATAGTGGTACATTTTGTGGCGAGAATCGAGCTACAGCTTCACCTTGATTACATAATGTCAAGGCCTTTTCAATAGATTTGTTAGAAAGATTAAGATATCGTCTAAGTCTTTGCCAATATGCTATTGAGCTTGATGCCATGGATATAAGTCCTCCGCAACTGTTAACGATAGTATCAGAATAAGGATAAAGATCATCTACTCCTTGTGTAGCCATAAGGATGGATAAACCAAAACTTCTACTGTATCTTGTCAATATCATGATAAAATCTTCAGCTAAGTATGGTAAAGCATGCCAAAGTTCATCAATAACCATAACGATTTTAGGGGTTGTAATCAAGCTATAGCCTAGTTTCTCTAAAATAAATCTTGTTGTATATAGAATGACTGTAGCACTATCGGCTTTATTTCTAAGGAAGAGAGACTTTAAGTTAATTACATAAGCTTTTTCACTATCTTGTATAGCTAGTGGATGCTCATTAGCATCAAGGTATACATTAAATAATTTCATAACCGTTTGTAAAGCTTCATCGACATTTCTATCTAGCAATATTTCATCACCAATTGCTAAACTATCATTAACGTCACTACACTTAACACATGCTTCCAGAAGAATATTCTGAAGAACTCTCTGTTTTGTTGGATGTAGAGAAAACACCTTAGCAAGTACATCAACAACGATATTCACAGACTCTAATTTCTGGTGCTTATCATCATGACAGAAACAAAGGGGTAACGGTGTTTTAATGGGATCTAGTACGAAGATGTCTTTGTAATTATATAAGGTTAGAATATCTACGTATTCATTTTTTACATCCATAAATATTGTGCACCCTGCATAATGGTTCTTAAGCCTGTTAGCTATAGCTGCTAAAGTTAATGTTTTTCCACTACCTGTAGGTCCTATAACAAGAACATGAGGCGAGAAAGATTTAGATATATCCCAATATACGTTGTTACCTGAGGCAATATCTATACCCACATATATTCCACTACGATTATTTTTATTATGCATTATCAGTGTTAAAGGTATAGAGAGAGTATCGAGAAGAATAACTTTCCTACGTGACCTATGGTGAACGAAAATTGAGGAAAAGCTCAGCATAATGAGTTTCAAGTACAGGTTCTAGATCTATATCAAGAATATTTTTTGCTTTATAGACCACTTTACTGATATCATCTGAATCAACTCTATTGCTACATAACATAGCAATAATATTCAAGCTTTTTACAGGTTTTATACCCATTAAAACACGCTTTCTAATGTCGAGTAACTTCTCGATATAGCTACGCAATCTAGTATTAGCTTTATCAAGTTCAAGTTCTACAAGCTTCATTTGTATCATGTGATTTAGTTTAGAGAGGTATTTATTGACATCTACAGGTTGAATGTCTGTATAGAAAATTGTTTGACAGAGTTCCATATTAAATACATCAAGAAGTCTCTTTAAATGATATACATAGTCTAGATAAGTTAACTCATGTATATTGATAGACCAGTCCTTGATTCTATATAATGCGACAAAGTATTCATTACATCTGAAGATCCCAGGTTTGATGTTTCTACAACTTGTTCTATCACTTCGACAACCTGCAATTAAATTTAATCCTTTTTTTAGCATATCTTTAATCATGATGAAGTACATTGTGACGTAATTTGTAATCGTTTCTAATCCCTAGTATCTTAGATAGTTTTAAAGCGTTAGTGTAAGCTCTTCTAACTACATCACGCAGATTGATAGAGATTATGTACTTGTTTATCCTGCCAATCGATTCATATGCTACTAGTTGAAGAACATCAGATCCCACAAGTTCGTGTAAATCTATATCTATTTTGAGGTTCTTCTTTGTACTTGGCTGTATATATTCCACCACACCTTTACTAGTAACAATGGTTACTCCTATGTTTTTGCAATGGTTAATGATGTCTAACTCTAGACAAAGTTTGTTATTTAGAGTGAGTTTAGGGTTCACTAGATCGATACATTTTTTAGGTATCGATATGTGGGGTACACCATACATGTACTTTACGTAAATCTTATTGCTATAATCCTCTATACTGTTTCTAAACTCAAGTACTTTAGATGGAGGTATAATAATGTGTCTCCGTGTACCATTGATCTCGAACTCTATATCAAAATACAATATTTTTTCACAAGAGGTGAGATCGATACAATTATTTCCTTTTTGTTCTAGTAGAGTATTAGTACACGCTACTGAAAGTCTCACGAGATCTGGTATGTGTTTGAATTTGTTAAAGTTCTCTAGGATGCATAGAAGGTTGTTTTCAATTTTTAGAAAGTTAGTTAAATCAATGATCTCTATGTTTGTTCCATCTACTGCAAACCCGAAGTCTATATCTCTACCTTTACTAGATAGAAAAACGGTATATCCTTCCTTTAAGAGTCTAATAAACTCCCTAAAGTTACTTACATCATAACCTATCCTTCTTTCTATATACTCTGTTTCCCACAATATAGTCAAAAAATTCAGATTATCTACATTGTTAGCTTCTATGGGTATCACATATTCATCAATAATCAATAATTTATATACTTTAGGAATAGATTGAACGTATAATGAGTTACTTTGTCTAGCATTATTTAAATAATTACCGGTATAGGATTTACATAGTATATGAATACAATTCTCAATATTCTCGGCATCAGCTATGACACTAAGTGCATCTATCTTATGAAATTCTGTGGATGATGCAAAATTTCTATTGAGTAGAATTGATGTGACATATCCTCGCATATATATAGACTTACCGTAGCTTTTACGCAGAACTGAGCTCTTCATATTGTAGTTTAAAGCTATGTTTTCAGCTTTGTCAATAATAATCCTTCCCAATATATCAACACATACGATATTCTTATCAGTAAGAGATTTACACTTAACAAAGTATCTAGGTATAGACGATAGTTTTTCTAGATATATACCGTTGTGACTTAGATCTACACTATATACATCAATACAATTCTTTTTAAACAACAACAAAATAGTATCCGCTAGAGTAGCAGAATAAATATTTTCAGCATTCAGCCTTAAGTAGACAAAATTATCTGTAAAATTAAATATATAGACAAGACCTTCATAAACTACCAAAGCGCTATTTAGGCTTTCGTTTACATCAAGATCCTTTAACTTATTGAAAGCTATTCTCGTTACCTTTCTTAGAATATTCTTCTCGATATCGTATAAAGCCATGATATTTCCATTCAATATACCTAAGATATTGTTATTATTTAACAATGATAAAGGCTTAAATCTATGTATAACACTCATTAATGACATCGATTTTAGATCATACACATAACTTCTTTCACCATTTATTTCTATAGATCCAACATTATTAATAATGTATCCACGAACATCTTTGATATTTTCATAATCATGGAAGGAGTCTAGTCTTAAACTTGTTCCATAAATTTTATTACTAATAAATATTTCTGACAAAGAAGAATCATAGACACATAAAGAAGTTTTATGAAAATTATTACTGTGATAAAGTTTAATGCACTGATTACGTGGCTCAAAATAGATACTGTCTTCAGTTACGTTAAGTTTGTATACAGTTCCATTATTCGAGATGTAAATAGCATGAGTAGTCAAAGGATGTACATAACGTATATCTATGTCTATATTATCTACATTAGTAATATGTATTCCTTTATCGATTGATGCTCTAACGACTTTTACAGACTTGCCGGTAGTTACGTCCATTATTAAAGCTGATGATCTGTCTAGTACTACTGCTTTACAGTTGTTACATGGTATTTTGTGATAAGGATTGGAAGAGTAATCTAATACTATAGAGTACAATGTTATATAGCCATGGGGTTCTGCGACAATAAAGGGAGCTAATGAGATATCTATTTCCTTGTTATATTTGTCGTATAGTAGTGGAGGATGGAGATGCAGGGTATCGCTTCTCAGTTCTAAGAGTACATATCGACCAGTTTTGTATAGTTTGATATTTAGGTTTTGAGGATCTATTAGTTTTTTCTTGAAGTCTATAACTATGGGCAATGTAGGCATGGAGCCCTTCCGAAATAGACACCGATTTATATAATGTTGAGTCAATTCTTTTATTTGTAGTTTATCTAAAATAGTTCTCAAAGGTGTTAGAAAACATTGGTGAAATCCTTGGATGCTCGTGAGAAACTACTTAAGATACTTATTTCATTGAAAGACAGAATAGCCTCTCCTAGTGATATAATAGCTGCAACAGGTTTGCCAAGATATGAGGTGTTAGCAGCATTCCATATACTTGAGGCTTTAAATATTGTTGAACTAGTCTATATCAGAGGGAATTATAAGCTCTACAAACTGTCTAGTGAAGGAGAGAAGTTGATTAAGGTTCTAGAAAAAAGTGAAAGGTATAGTATTGAGGTGAAGCCTGTTGATGGAGGAAACAATGAAGAGATACTAGAAATAGAACAAAAGAACACTAACATCGTTGAAGCCATGTCTTGACATGGAACAAAACTTTTACTCGCGATAATTATTTAATGGTTACGTTATATAGTAAGGTCTCTTATCCTGAGCTTGTTCCTGTCTCTGTATATAGCGATTTATTATATCTTGAACTTTGTTCTCTATAGTTATTCCTTTTTCTACAAGCTCATTTGTGTCTATATCTAAATGCCAGACATTATTCAACAACTCTATAATCATTTTGGCTGCAGTATAATCGATATAGTTCATTTCAACAATACTTCTCCAAGTCTCACCTAATAGACAGACAGCTTTTATATTGAATTGTCTAGCCCATCCAACCATTATCCCATTTAATCCGCTTATAACACCCCCAGATAGCGGCACAGCTCCTTTATCTACATACTTCTTAATAGTTTCTATATCATTTCCTACAACATATACCCTTCTCGTATGTGTTATAGCTTCTGAAACAAAAGCAGCAGCAGTTATAAGTTCTCTAACACCAAAGCCGCCCAGCTTAGACGCTATGAATCTACCTAAGCTATGCTGACCTTGATCACTTATGGGTTGCATTTCACCTGTTATCACCAATATCCCTAGGTTATTAATCTCTGCAAGACTAATCTCTATATTCAGAACATCGGCTTCTCCTTTATCATTTGAAATCAGATGTGCTGGAAAGCCATAACCATATATCCGGGCAATTACTTCAGCATTCAAGTAATTCTTGATATGTTCGGCTACAGTCTTACCAACAAACCCCATACCCGGAAAACCAGCTATAGCTACTGTATTACTATTTTGGGGCACATTCCTAAGCTTCTCTAGTATCCACATAGCATATACACTGTATAAAGTTGATTCTCTCAGAATTTAAAAACATAAATAACACAATTTAGTGTGCCAAGGTTTTACTACAAAATAATGTGTACCAATGACAATTAAGATTTATAGTAGTGTAATAATTACAACGTATGTTATCAGCAGAAACGGTATACCATCTTACCTAATATGTATAGTTAATCAATACAGCATAGCTGATCGTAATCTAATTAGAACGTAAGGTATAAAACCTCTGGCACATAGATTAGTGTTTTGGATATGGGCCCGTAGCTCAGCCAGGTAGAGCGCCCGGCTCATAACCGGGTGGTCCGGGGTTCGAATCCCCGCGGGCCCATAATTCTTACATGTTCTAAGGTCATTAGTGGATTAGTATATGGATAGGATACAAAGATTCTTTATAATAGTCGAGAACACATTATAATGTAATGTTGTTACAAAAATTTAAGCTCAACTCTATTTGTAGACTTAGGTGACTAGCATAGCGTCATTAAGTAAGATTAGGTTTGTGAAAATTATTATCTCTTTGACTTTGACATTATCTACTTTTTGTTTATTAATACTACGATACTTCAGTGATGTTCAATTACTAAGAGGAAGGATGACAGTAGAGTTAATGCCGATAACAAATGCTTTTCTATTCTGTTCAATTGCTCTACTAATTATTCGTGATATAGTTTCGATAAAGGCGTTTTACAGGGAAGTTGTATCAGTCATATTATTCATAGTATTATCACTATATTCTTTCTTGGGCTCTTTGATAGATATATCTCGACTTATACCACAAAGCTTTATATATATCCCACCAGTATTTATATTAATTGAATGTGGTGTAAAACCTAACTGTGGCCCATTTGGCGCATTAGCTATAAGTATACCTCTTGGAGTTTCATTTACAATATTCATTTATATCGTTTATGAGATTATTGTAACATACAGAACACACGCTATTGAACAAAGTAGCGAAGTTATAGACGGGGGAGATTTTCAGAATATACATAATAATGTAGGTTAGAGGAAAAATCAATGAGCTTTGCGTCATTATAACAGAATCCGTTGTAGCTATTACAGATTTTTCCTCTCTTGAATACTCTATTATTCTCTTATCTGGTGTTGAAGTCAATTCATATGAATATGATATATTCTCATAACCTAAAATTTCAATGAATCTTAGTACATAATTAAAACTAAAACTGATATTTTTATCTGCAACAATGACGAGACTATTGGGCTTAAGATATAGAATAACGTTTGCGATAATTTTCATGGCTTTCTCAATATACCTAGAATCTTCTGTACGTAATTTTGATCCTCTTAAATCTCTAGGAACACAATCATCACATAAATATATTTCTCCTTTCTGAAGCATATTTACAGATGAGATCAAAATGTTGTAAAAATCTACAATTAGTTTAAATCCATTCAATTTTTTGCAGAAAAGCTTTTTATTAATTTCAGACACATAGTGTTCAGAATGTATACATCGATAAAGAAGCAATCTATCTTTGCTACTCAACGTATATCTAGCTGTAACAATATCCAATGATGCTTTAACTGGGTAACGTTTCGTTAATAGGTATCTATAGTCATATGCAGCTTCATATATTTCTTTATCAAATTCAGATGGAGTTTCCATTATATAAGCCTCAAATTATTGAGATTAGTTCTCTTTTCTTGAAATTCTAGCACTAGATGTATAATTTTAATATTGTAGTTTTATAGAGTATAAATATAGTATCAAAAATTATTAAGTTGTTATGCAAAGACATTGGAGCAATAAGTTTTTCAGTCTTGTAGGCATTACTAAACTGAGTTATGTATAAAGAGGAGAAACAATGTCTAATGAATTCGAGTTCGAGGAAGAACTAAAACGTATCGAAGAAGAATTGAGAGAATATGAGTCAAAAACTCAGCATCAAGAACATAATGTTGATAAATCATTAAAGCAGACCTTGAGGACTACAACTGTAACACGGGTTTCTACAGGTATTCCTGAACTTGATGAAGCTCTTGAAGGCGGTATTCCCAAAGGTTCTTGGGTTGCTATAACTGGTGAACCTGGTACAGGCAAATCTATTTTGTGTATGCACTTTGCTTGGGCTGGTTTAAAGACGGGAGATCCTGTAGTATATATTACGACAGAAGCAGAATTTAGAGACGTTATTAGACAGGCTAAACAATTTGGTATGGATTTTGAGCAGTACAGTATACACGATATATCGAGCCCTAAAGAACCTCAAGAAACTCCGAGCATAGTTGTTATAGATATCTTTGGTCTACTTAGAGTAGCTAAACAGATTAGTGAGACTTCATCAACAGATTCTGAGTTTATTAAAAAGAAAAGATTTGTAGCATTAGATGTAAAGACTCTTGTAGCATCCATAAGGGAAGCATACAAAATCCTTGGGGTTCTAAAAGAAGGTGGGAGATCACCTATAAGACATATTAGATTGGTTATAGATTCGATGTCAGCTTTCTGGGCTGATAAACCTGCTATGGCTAGAAGATATAGCTATGATTTAAAAGTATCTACACATAGAGAAAACGTAACAGCATATCTAGTTAGTCAATATGCAATGACCACAAGATCAACATTCGGATTTGGATTAGAGCATATAGCTGACGGAGTACTACACCTATGGATGGACGATGTAGAAAGTAGCAAGGAGGTTAGAAGATATATAATAATCAAGAAAATGAGGATGACAAATCATAAGAGACACGCATTTAAATTGGATATAGTGCCAGGTAAAGGTGTTGTACTTTCACCTCTATAGATTAGTATTGAAGTTGTTTTAGTCAGTTTGCTTAGATGGTAAAAATGTAGAAGAAGTGTTATAATAGTATGTTTTATCATACTTCATCACTATGGTAATAATTTTATTTACGAGTTCCTCGACATTTTTAGCAAAAACGTAAAGACCTTGTGGAGTGTACAGTACGTAATTGCAATTCCAATAAGTTTCAATCAAAAGGTCTGCCGGAACAACCTTAGAATATATAGAGTAATCACCATTAATTACGGCTATCAGATATTGTACATCGTTATACAAAGCTAAGAAAAGAATGCACTTAGTCCTTTCTTCAATTACATAAATCTTCTTAAAACCTATTTTTTCTAGTAACGTTCTTATATAGACCGAATTATAGTTCATGTTGTTATACCAATGCCAGGATTTTCTGGGCTCTGATATAACTCAATATAGTTTTAATACTTAAAAATTTAATCTAAGGCATCTTTTCAGTAATCAGTAATGACTATAAGCTACTGATATACATTACATGCATAGGTAGAGATCAATGTTAGATGAGAAAGCTTTAAAGTACTATAGGGCGTTAAGAATACCTTCAAGTCTTTCTAGACCTTCAAAATACCTCTATGCGCTTGTTTTGATTGTATTAATTCTAATCTATGTATTACTATGGTATACTGATAGATTGAATATAAATGAGATGGTATCAGTATCTATAATCCATACAATGTTAATTACATTCTTACCGCTTTATGTAAAGCTATTAATATCGTACACAAGAACTAGACAGGCTATAAATATTGCTTTTTTTCTTCTAGTTCCAGGAGTACCTCTTGAATTGTTAGGGGCTTTGGTAAGAATTTATGGACTAGTCTACATTGTCATACCATTGTTAGGTGTTATTGTATTAAGGAGCTTTACAGGATCGCGGTATAAATCATATACAACAATTATATATGCATTAATTGCAGAATTGTTATTCATGATATTTGTAGATAGATTTACATTCTATAGAATTGTTGTTAGGCTAATCTTATTGGTTTCACCAATAGCTATATCGCTGTATTTTGTGAAAATCATATCTAGTAGCTACAGAGAGCTAGATATATTCAAGATAGCAAATGCTTGGATAAAGTCAATGCTTTTAAATACGGATGAAGACTTTTCATCAATACTCAATTTCGTAGGTCAAGAATCAAACATAGTTACACATACAGTATTGTTCAAAACAAAATCGAAAACAATCGCATATCTAGTACCAGAGATTCATTTTGGACCCTTCAGAAATGTTGGTAGTTCAGCAGTACCACATATGTTTGATCAATTAACAAGAAATACTAATATAGTTCCTCTTGTTTTTCATGGTGCTGGATCTCATGAAAGAAACATAGTTAGTAGTAATGAAAGTGAGCGATATGTCAAAGAAATTGTTAATAGATTGAATTCAATGAATGAATTTACAGAAGACATACTATACAAACCTTTTAGGGTTCACGATAACCATTTTGAGGCATTTGTGTTTCAAACAAATATTGCATCCTTTATAGCTATTTCAACACCAATAGTAGGCAATGACGATATACCATTCGAAGTTCAGTTAAGGGCTTTAGAGCTTGGAAAGATATATGGATTAAGAGATGTAGCCATAATAGATTGTCATAATGTCAAAGGAACACCTATAGAGAATTCAAATGCATATGAAAACATAATACTGTCATCATTATCAAGAAGTACAGGAATTTGTAAAGGACTTGGTGTAGGTTATGGTGAAGCATATGTTAAAGGATATGTAGGTGGGTTGTGTAGTAATAAAGTTAAGGTTTTAACTATCAGATGCGAGGACTCCCTATATGCTATTATATATTTGTATGGCAATAATGCCTTAATTGGTGTTAGAGAAGCATTGAAAAAACTAGCAATGGATATGGGGTATACTGATGCAGAGATATTTACAGCTGATGACCATACATGTTCAGGTATTACATTTAGAGAACCATATCAAGCAATAGAACTGAATCTTCATCTAGTTAAAGCAGTTGAATCAGCGTTGAAAATGAGCCTAAGCTCTATTGAGGATGCTACAGTATATTCATCCAAAATAGTAGTTAAGAGTAAAATTGTAGGTCAAAAAATATTTGAGCTTCTTGAATTGGCTAAACTCATAAGCCAAAAAATCGTTAAATATCTGTTAGCATCGTTTTCTCTTGTGTATATACTAACATTAACATTATGTCTTACAACAGTCTTATTTAGCTAACATTATATTATCCTGTATATATACAGTTGAATGATTTATGTATGTCACACTTTTTATAAATATTATGCTGTAAGCAAATAGATCAGGGTGATATTCATGAGTATAACTATAGAAAAAATTGCTACATGCTTAGGTCAATCAATATCCGATGTTTATGGCAGAAAGATTGGTGTAGTTGTAGGTATATATAGTGAAGTTGATGGCAGGGTTACAGCTCTGGAGGTTATGATAAACGATTCTACATATGAAACTATACCTGCAGAAAGATTAGAAACCAAAGATGATGGAGTGAAAGTTTTACCTGAATGGCTTGTAGAAACTCAAAAGCTTGAGCGAAAGCTCGATATTTTAAGAAAGAGGGTAAAAGCTCTAGAGGAACTCTACAAAAAGAATCAAGTTCCACAACATGCATATAAAGAGCTTAAGGAGAAATTTGATAAAGAGATAAATAAAGTAAAAGCTGAGGTAAAATCACTTAAAGACACCATAAGGAAAAGACAATACGAGATAGAGAACTTCATCATACATATAGAGAAGGCTATGACAAATTTAATGATAAGCTATACTTCAGGCGAGTTACCTGAAAACGGCTTCAAAGTTTCTGCAGACTTTATGAGGTATGCAAAACAAACAGCATTAGATGAGAAAAAGGATATTGAGAAGCACGTATCTCTACTTTCCAAACTTGAAGAAGAACTCATGTCGGTGCTTAAATCTCTTGAGACTGAAAAAGCTGATGAAATAGTAAATGTAAGTGTGCAAAGTGGGCCAATAACTGTTAAGGTTACGGGCTAGAACGTAGATCATAATATTCGTGAGGCAGAAATTCATGTCAACACCTGCAGGAATTTTCGATTCTTTTGCTAAATTGATAAGAATAACATCTAGAGAAGATAAACAGAAAGGAGTCTTTATATATCTATCATCCTCTATCAATGAACTTAAATTAAGACTTGAAGAAGTTAAGAGGAGGTTAAAAGAAAGAGACGATGAATTATTAGCTAATGCTGTGAAAGCTTTAAGTTACAATGATAGAGAAAGAGCAGCCATATATGCATCAGAAATTGTTGAGGTTAGAAAATTAGTAAAATTCGTCAATATAGCATTGCTAGCTATAGAAAGAGTATTAGAGCGATTAAGAACAATGGATATAGTTAATGATATGAAGACATTATCTACAGCTCTTGGTATACTTAATGAATTGAAGAATATGTTTACACACACTATGCCAGAACTAGCATCAATGCTTGATACTATAGTCAGCAATACGAACTCATTAGTATCGTCTACACAAGCTCCTGAACCAAGTGTGAATATATTTATTAAAACAAAAGAAGTAGAAGAAATAATGAAAGAGGCAGAGTCTAGAGCTGAAGAAAATATGAGATCGGGTTTGCAGCCTTTACCTATACAGCTGAAAAATATGATTGATTCTGTGAATAGGGAAGTAGTTAATAGAATACAAAGAGAAGAGAAATTCATAATCGATAGAAGTTCTATTCCTACGGCTATACCAACATCTTATTACAATCATAATGCTGGTAACAACTTAGAGATGAGGATATATCATTATATATTGAATAAAAATGGAGCATTGGATATAAATGAATGTGTAAAGATTTTTGGCATAACGAAGGACGAAGTAATAAAGATACTCAAAAGATTGGAAGAAAAAGGATTGATAAGAATTACATGATTTTTATTATTTACTCTTAGAGTTAAGCAGTATAGTTCTGGAGAGGTGGAGTAACATCACTTGGTGAGTATATGAGTAGTAGAGAATATCTTGAAAGTTTGGCAAGGAAGCATTTGAATGAAGCATTAATTAATGAAAAAATGGGTAACAAGCTAGATGCGGCAAAAAGCTATAGAAAAGCAGCAGAAATTCTATTCATGTTAGCAAACAACTATAGGAATGATACTATTAGCAACATGTATAGAAACATTGCTGAATCCTACATCAGAAAGGCTCAAGAATTAGAAAAAGAATCTCAAATCTCTATACCATTAGGAGGAGATAGTGAATCTAAAGCCGATATAGAAGAAGCAGTTAAGCAGTTCATTGTAAATAAAAAGCCTAACATAAGATTTGAAGATGTAGTAGGACTTGATGAAGTAAAACAAACAATAATAGAGTCAGTAATATATCCATACAAAAGACCAGATCTATTTCCTTTTGGATGGCACAAAGGAATACTTCTATATGGACCTCCAGGTTGTGGTAAAACGCTACTAGTTGCAGCTATAGTTAATGAAATTGAGGGGATCTTTATGTATATCAAGTCATCGAATCTGTTATCAAAATGGCTTGGCGAATCAGAGCGAAAGGTATCAGCAATCTTTGAGTATGCCCGTAAAGTAGGAAAAGAAAAACCTGTTATAATATTTCTCGATGAAGCTGATGATCTGCTTGGTATATATGAGCATGAAATCGGTGGAGAAGTAAGAGTCAGAAATCAATTCCTTCAAGAATTAGATGGACTTACTGAAAAAGGAGAGAAATACTTTATATATGTCATTGCAGCAACAAATAAGCCATGGAAGCTAGACATAGGCTTTCTACGTAGATTTCAAAAAAGAATATACATACCTCCTCCAGATACAAAATCACGAAAACATCTATTTGAATACTATACAAGATCTTTGAATATATCAAATGATGTTGATTTCGAAAAGTTAGCTGTACTTACAGAAGGTTATTCAGCGAGTGACATAAGGGACATAGTTTTAGAATCGTATCTCAGAACCATAAGGGAGTTATTCCGATCTGGAAAAATAGATGGAACTCCAAGACCTATCGTCATGAATGACTTTATAGAAGTTTTGAAGAATAGAAAACCAAGTATCTCTCCAGAACTATTGAAAAAATATGAAGAATGGTCAAAGAAGTATGGAGCATGATTTTGTATTGGATTAACTATTAGGTGAATACAAAACATTATTCTCATCAATTCTGGTTAGAAATACTTAACTAAGATTCTTCTAATTCACCTCTAATATGGTTAGCGGTACATAAAGAACATAGGATATGGTATTGTATTATCATATACCATATTACTATTACTGTTTACTTTCGCAACTCTGCTAGTTCAAGAAGTTCTGGAACAAACTTAAGAACATCATCTATAGTAACTATTCCTAATGGCTTTCCAGCCCTATTTATTACTGGAATATGTCCATGTCCTGTTCCTATCATCAGCATTATGACATCTTTGAGAGGAGTATCTGGTTCAACTACTGTCACAGGTCTTGAAACTATATCTATCATTTTCACAGTTTTTGCATCGAGATTCTTGGCTATAACCTTTATTATTAAGTCTTTAGCTGTAACAATACCCAAAACAACACCGTTATCATCTACTACTATTAATGAAGCTATATTGTACTGCTCCATAAGTTTTATACCTTCATATACCGTGGCTCCACCCCTGATTTGTATGGGATTTGGAACCATTATGTCTGAAGCTTTTAACACACCAGTCACCTAAACTTTACTTATAATTTACTGCTAGTTTAATTACTTTACTTCTACCAGGTATCTTATCAACGATTTCATTAATATTTATCGTTACTGCTATCTCATCGAGTTTTTTTGATTTTAAGAACTCAATGAAATTGTTTGCAACACTCTGGGGATCATCGTCTCCTGGAATTATGACAAAGTATGCTATAGTCCTCTTACTTACCACATCTTCAGGTCCTATTGATACTCTAATCATATTTCCATCCACTATCTCAATGCCTATAGCCAACTTAAGTTCAATATTTCTCACATAATTCCTCTCCCCATAGACCATATATGAACCTTTCTGAAGGTATTCTCCTGAAGGTGGAGATAATGATATCTGAGAGCCTTTCACCCAAAAAACATCAATACTAAATAACTTATTCTTCCATGCTTTACTATAACAAGCTGCTATTAGAGATGCCTCCTTAATGCTATCATAATCAACATTCTTTCCATAAGTTTTTATAACTACAGTACTTGCACCATGAACATCAGCATGAAGCACTATATCATCCGAATTAACCAACCTCCTTATAATTTTCATATTTTGTGAAGCATTTTTTCCACCAATTACTAGAAATCCAGATGATGTAACATACCATATATAAGACTCGTACCATTCTTTCGTTTTTTTCATCTTGTAGCTAATTCTTTTTTCTTTGTATTCAATTTGTTTATATAGCTCCTGAAGTTTCTTCAAGATATTATTTTTCTCATTCTCTGCTCGATTAATAGATTTATTAATTGATGCTAGAGATTTGCGTAAATTATTGTAATTTTCGATAAAACTTTTTCTAACATCGAACTCTAGAATAATTTCTCCTTGTTTCACTCTATACGTTCCTGATGATGGGGAGAAGTCATGTATAGAACCACACAATGGAATTGCATTCCAGCCATCAGACTTTATTTTATCAAGAATACACTTATGAAGTTGCTCTAGATATGTATAGTTTTCCTCTATTATTTTTAATTTCTTTTCCAATTCTATAGATTTCTTCTTTAGTTCTTGTACCATGTTATCAATTCTATCTATAGTTTTCTTCATGTTATCAATTTCTTTCTTTAGATCATGTGAATATGCTGTTAATAGTATCTCCTTGAATTCGTTTTCATAATATCTGTTTATTGCATCATTAAGTGTGGAATGATATTCGATCTTATGATTGGTAAATTGCAATGGAACGTAGGGGTAGAAACCTATAGGCATATCATTTTCATCATAAACTATGCACGGTTTATAGTTATTTTCTATTACATTAATAATGCTTCTATAGGTTGTAGTTAAGCATTGGATTTCTGAATTCGATAGCTCCCTTATTTTTTTACCTTTTACATAACATTGAATTGATATAGTTTCAGCGATTTCTGGCGGTACTCCAAATTCTCTAACGAGACTTCGAGTAACATCTAGGTCAGCTGTTTTATTAATTTTATTAAATATGTCAGAAAGATCTATACAAGAATGTTGTGAAGGAGGAGGTATATACACTAAACCTGGTTTTAAATCTCTATCCTTCATATGTTTGTATTCGTTACATAAAAGTATTTTGTTATCTTCATTTAATACACATATACTTCCTCTAGGTAAAAGCTCTACAACGATTTTTCTAGTTATAGATCTGCAGTTTAGAACCATATAGAATATTCTCTCGCAAGATATTTGGAAGAGATCACTAATGTAGCAATCCTTTAGTAGAGATCTCCATATCTTCTGAAGATTCTCAGGATAGTTTTCAGGGGCTAGATCACTAAAAGACACACTTACCCTTTTTGATGGTTCTATGATTAACCAGAATGATAAAGATTTGCTACTGTTGTATAACTTCATTAGAAGTATAGGTCCTTCTGGAATATAGTACAATTTATCTATATACGAATGAGATACAATACTGCCTTGTTCTTTTAACCATAGTTTTAAATCTAGCCAACTCATACTCAGTTTTTTTCGGTGAGTATATGCTGAGTCCATACAGTAACACTGCAGCAAAATCAAGTATTCAGTTCATTATAATACTTGTTAGAGGATTATATGGAGTTTTATGCGGAATCATATTATCCATCTTAGCCGACACACGATTACTATTTCTTCCAGTGTTCTACAATATTTTTAAAGATTTAGCTCCGTACTTTACATGGATATATTTGTTTCTCCTATACATACCCAGTATCATTATTGTTAAATTGTTTGTAAGAGTTGACACAAAATTTGATCTGCTCTTGCGCGGAGGCTCTGTTTATTTTGCTACAACAATTTTAACATATGTTATCCTTAACTGTTGTGGTTAAGATGCGACTCTCATGAACTATGAGGTGGTTTGTAACTATCTCAAGATAATTATTGGGTAAAACTATGTTTCCATTGTCATCCAGAGGAAAAGCGTAAGGAAGATGTATATTCACCTCTACGTTATTTCCTAAAATCTTCTTTATGTCTAATCCATAAATAAACTTTATATCATGTACTTTCTTTCCTAATTCAATCTGTTTTAAAACATATGCAGCTCCAAAGATGGTGTACTGAAGTTTTCCGAGATTACGAGCTCTAGAACGAGGTAATTTACTAGTTATATAGAGCTTTGTTCTTCTTCTAGGTGGATGGTCACCCATTATACCTCCTAAAATAACGTATTTCGTGTTCATTAGTTCTTCTGGCTCTAGTTCTTTATTAGCTTCAGGATCCAGAACGATTACAGAGTCAAGATCTTTCAGCATATCTGTTGCAGATATACTGTATACCTTAGCATAGCGCGACAATATTCTGTGATGTTCTTCGTTTTTCACATTTGTGAAAATGACTCTAGATCCATAGATTTTTGTTACAAATTCGTATTCTGTCAATAACCATTTGTTTAGACATGGTTCTAAATGTTCTATAACTATTAGGAAACTTAGCATTATTGATACACCAACTTAGTATCATATCGTTTAAATTCTCATTAATTTTGGTAAACGAGTAAGCTATTAAACCATCATTACTTATTTCCCACTAAACTTTTAATACCGCCAAAAATCGTAGTTCATTGTTAGGGAGAGAAATTTTGGCATCACAACCACAGACGAGACCGTCTATAACGCCTTTACGTGTGCTTAGAGGCTCTATGAATAGAACTGTAATGGTTAAAGTAAAAGAAGGTTCAGAGTTTGTGGGAAGGTTGGTACTAACGGATCCCACAATGAATGTAGTGCTAGAGGAGGCTACAGAATACAACGATGGGGGTAGAGAGGCTGTTGCAAAATATGGAAGGATATTCATAAGAGGTAGTCAAATACTCTACATTTCGGTAGATTTTACAGAAGCTAAATTAAGACAAGCATTAGCTAAGGAGGTATAGGTTGATTCAAAAGCATAAAAATAAAAATCCATCAAGAAGATTCAGTAACTGTACAATAAATTTTGAATTCTCAATTGATAGGATAGAATGTAAAATATGCAACCAATTTGATTCATGCTTAAACATATTTATGAAGGCATACAAACTAGCTAAAAAGATATAGCGATAGATCAAGATAAAATAAAAACGCAGTCAATATACATAATCTCTATGAGTATCGATAACCCTAAATGAGGCCAGTAACATGAGGAATATATATGTATATGAATACCCATGGCAAGGAGTAGAAAATCTAACAATAGAAATGGTTGAACGAAAAGGACTTGGACATCCAGATTATATAGCCGATGGTATAGCAGAAGCTGTAAGTAGAGAGTTATGCAAATACTACATGAAGAATTATGGAACCATTCTCCATCATAATATAGATAAAGTCCTCGTAATTGGGGGTCAATCAAATCCGCGATTTGGCGGTGGTGAGGTTCTACATCCAATACATATAATTGTGTCAGGGAGAGCTACATCTTATGTAAAGAAAGCTTCGGATCTAGAGTTTATCCCAATAGGCACCATAGTGTTGAAGGCAGCTAATGAATGGATAAAATCTAACTTTAGGTACCTTGACCCTAGAGAACACATAATTGTAGATTACAAAATAGGTCAAGGTAGCGTAGATCTTGTGAGTATATATGAGCTTGGTGTATCTAAAGTTCCTTTGGCTAATGATACAAGTTTTGGTATAGGATATGCTCCCTTATCAACATTAGAAAAAGTAGTTCTAAGTGTTGAGCAATTGTTGAATAGTTCACGTGTTAAGAAATTAATGCCAGCTTTAGGCGAGGATGTTAAGGTCATGGGATTGAGAATAGGTAGAAAAATAAAGATAACAATAGCTGTAGCCATGGTTTCTCAGTGGGTTAAAGACAAAGAAGAATATATGAGTATCAAGGAGGATGCAAAGAACTTAGTAATAGACGAAATTTCAAAAATAGCACAAAACTATGAAGTTGATGTTCAGATTAACGTAGGTGATAAACCTGAGAAAAATGTGTTCTACTTAACTGTAACAGGTACTTCAGCTGAACACGGTGATGATGGGGCTACTGGCCGGGGAAATAGGGTTAATGGTTTGATAACGCCTATGAGACCAATGAGTTTAGAGGCTACGGCAGGTAAAAATCCTGTAAGTCATGTAGGTAAGATATACAATGTTGTTGCGCGTAATATTGCTAATGAGATATATAGACAAATAAATGATGTAATGGAGGTATATGTGGGTATACTTAGTCAGATAGGTCAACCGATAGATAATCCTCTAGCTGTAGACATAAAATTAGTGCCACAGAGAACATTAACGTTAGACATGATGAATGAAGCAAAAGCTATAGCTAACGAGGCTTTAGAGAATATACATAAAGTAACTATGGACATAGTTGAAGGTAAAGTGACATTATTTTAACACAATCTATATTTATACGGAATGTTCTGTAGTATTCTTAGAGTGTAAGTAATTTCTGTATTCCGATATTATTCTAATGATATCGTCTAGATCCAAGAATTTTTCTCTACGACTAGAATAAAGAGTACTTATAGCATCGAATAATGTCTGTTCTAGATTGTCATTATCTACTAGAATGAAATCGTCGAATGTATAATCAACCTTGATATTACATTCTACAGGTATGCCGTTTCTAAGAAGTAGTTGTTTAACATCTTTTGAACATTTCTCGAATAGTATTAAGACTTTGTATTGTCTAAGTATATCTATAACATCAAGAGATATTGTGTCCTCACTCACGGCCAGTATCTTTGTTCTAGAAACTAATCCTCTTAAGCTGTGTAGATTAGATGAAGTTAGATTCTTGATCCTTGGAATACCTACATATCTTCCTGAAATAATTTTACCTATTATTGAGACCAGATTCATCCTTTCATTAACTAATTTTTCATTTTCGTTTTTTAGTATGGTTATTGTATTGTGTAATTGTTTTATTTGATCTTTTAACATTACTATTATTCTGTCGCGATGAGTTTCAAGATCTAAGCCAATTGGTGTCTGAAACTTTTTTTCAAATTCTAGCTCTCTTACTTTGTTCTCTAATTCACGTAACTTAAGTTTTAAACTTTCATTTTCTCTTATGAGTTCAGATAATCTCATCTCGAGGTTCTTTATTCTTTCATCAGATTCTATCGTTTGTCTAGAATAACCTTTAGATGAGCTACTAGTTGTTTCTAAGAGCTCCTCTAAATGTTTTTCTATGGCATATTCTATTACCTCATTAATGTTTTTGCCTTTTAGAATCATTACTTTAAGTTCGTCTAGATCTACATCTATTTCAAGTTCTAGTAACTTCTTCTCAAGTTCTAGTAACTTCTTCTCATAGGATTTATAGGCCTTTATTGCGGCTGCAAGAGCATCTTTTTCATGTGAAGTTGATATGTTTAATTCAATATGTTTTTTCTTCTTGAGCCAGTCAATTAATTTATCTTTAATATCTGTTGATAGAGATTCTGAAGGTACATATAACTGTACACCAAGTATCGCTGCTATCTTTTTTGCATTTTCTGGTGGAGGATTAGTATCGACAGCAACAAGTACTGGCAATCCATGATTATATATCTTGTTTATTATTTCGATTCTATCCAAGCTTTTTGACGATTCCAGCAACACTACATTTAGAGAAAGATCTATTAAAGCTAATCCTGTTTCTATCCCAGGATCGATTCCAATTATTAGAGGTCTTCGCTTTATATCATCATTTGGTATTGTTGTAATACTGGAGTATATAGGTCTTACTATGATACGTATATCTCTACCTTTGTATGGTTTAATAACCTTCCTCACGGTTTCGCTATCAGAATATACTGTAAAAACAGCACTATCAAGACCTCCAGTACCTTTTCGAATTATTAGGTCATAGTCTAGCTTCTCTCTTTCTAATAATGATTTAATCTCCTTAACAGCAGCTAATATAGCTGTTCTCATGCCTCGAGCAAATCTATTAGAACTACTACCACCAGGTCCTATAGATTTTGCTCTAGAAATTATAATCTTTGTCTTACGTTCCACACCTTTTATCGGTGTACCTAAACCTTGAAGAGCTATTAATGCACATAAATATGCTGTTTGGAGAGGTGTAGGCTTAAATGATATAGGTATGCCTAACTTAGAAGCTTGGTTTAGTAGACTAGTAAAAACATTATCATTTAAAGTAACTTGATATATCTCTGTATGACTTGGAAATAATGAAAGAATTCTAGCTATGTCTCGAGACGTGGGTGCAAGCTCATATATGTTGTCAAGACCTATTCTATCTATCGAATATTCCCAAGATAGCTTAATTATAGCACTTAGTGAAGTTTCAGGTGACTCATATATCACCTTTCCTTTATCATCTATAATGACTACAGAATATCTAGGAGGTGATGTACGTGATAATGGACTTCCCTTGACTATGTCTAGTCCAAGTATCTTCATATATCTTATTCCTATGGGAAGCTATAACCCATCAATAATCCACATAAATATGTAGTATATGTAACTTTCAAGACTTGTTATCTTCTAACACATATTTAAATGTTTCTTCTAAACTTACATCTAAATGGAAACGCCTTCTAAAGAATCCAACTATATGTTTAATATCACGTTCTAGTAACTGTAAAGCCATAGGGTCTGTAACTAGGATGTACTGAGGCCAATCAATTATATATATTTTCTCTACATCATCACTAGAATTAACTAGAATATTGTATTCGCTTAAATCGCCATGAACTATACCCACAGTCTTATAGATAGTTTTCACAGTACTGATTATCTGATTGAATACGCTATATGGATCACTAAGCTCTTTGACTTCATAAAGCATTAGACCATCTATGAATTCTATGACAACAGTATGCAATATACCTCCATATATCTTTGGAACATTCTGCACCAAATGTTTATTAAGAAGGAATAGAGCCTCTCTTTCTCTTTTTCCAGCTACAATACTCTTATAGAGCCAGCTACCTTGCTCGATATTCTCATAGTATCCTCTGTACTTTGCAACATGTCTAAAACTTTGTCTTCCAATTCTATAAAACTTAATAGCAATAAGATTATCATTGTTACCAAGTCCTCTATATATTTCACTTTCTTTACCTACACCTATTCTATCTCCTATAGCTTTGATTACACCTTTATAAACAAGGAGATTAAGAGCTAAACAATCAAGTCCTAGAAACGTTACTCTATACGATTCAATTGTTGGATGTTTAGCTATCAATTTCAGTCGTGTTAATTTTTTAATCCTAGCTACTATCTCTTTTTGAGTATATCTTTTTCTAAATTTTTTAACAATGATGTCTAGAGGTATGTATTCAAATTTGTTTAAGTTTCTGACCAAAAACTTTAATAAAATGAAGTCCTCTGGAACAAGTTTTCGGTAAATAATCCCTATTTTTACCAATAGCTCACCCTACATTCATATAATTTAGTAGTGATATTGTCTATCTTCCTTTGATGCATTACATTACCTTGTGAGACTGATTAGAATAATATATAGGATGTTATAAATACTGTTTAGATGTGTCAGCGGCGGCCGCGATTTTCTTCATTTATTGTTTATCAAGAGCGCGGGAGTCTTCATCCATATAGATAATATACATCAAGATCGGTTTATATGTTTTAGTCAGTTACAACACTAAATAATATACGATTATTTTAGCTGAGGAGTGTTTCAAAAGTATTGGTAGTTTGTTGCATATGGTTCACTACATGGAAATTTATTGAATTTACTAAAGAGATAAGAGTTTTATGTACTAATTATACATCATTTTCTATTGCATAGATTTTTGTAATTGATTAAGGATCTGCTTGGCATAATCGTACGAGATTCTACCTTCTCTAATCATCATTTCCGCAACCACATCTATCAATTCACCCTTTGCACCAGCCATTATAGCAATGTTTCTAGCATGAAGTTTCATGTGTCCTGCTTGTATGCCAGTAGTAACAAGAGCTTTGAGTGCAGCAAAGTTCTGTGCTAACCCTACAGCAGCCATGACCTCGGCTAACTCTCTTGCTGTTGTAACCTTAAGTATCTTGAGGGCTATTTGTGCTATAGGATGTGTTTTAACTGCACCTCCTATTGTACCTACTTGAAGAGGTAGTTCTAATGTTCCAACCAAGTACTCGCCTTCTAGATCCCAGTAACTGAGGGGTCTATATCTACCATTTCTTGCAGCATATGCATGAGCTCCAGCTTCTATTGCTCTATGATCCTGAGCTGTAGCTAAGGCTACAGCTATTATACCATTCATTATTCCTTTGTTGTGTGTTACAGCACGATATACATCAACTTCAGCTATAGCGGAAGCATCAACTATCTTTTCAGCTATCTCTAGCCCTATATTTTGTATGGGTATCCGAACCCATGCACGCGCTAATCTATATATAGCATAGTTAGACACTATCTTCAGCCTAGCTTCACCACCAGTTATCCGTTCCAGAAATGATGCAACAGCTTCAGCCATGGTGTTAACAGTATTAGCGCCCATTGCATCCAAAACATCAACAATAAGATGAACGACTATAACAGGTCCCCGCCTCGTCTCAATTACACGAACATCGATATCCTTAACACCACCACCAAGCTTTATTAGTGTATTATTGGTAGCATTAGCTACATCGATTAACGTATCTTTATACTTCAAGATCTCCATAGCACTATATCGCGGCATTAATGATTTAACTATATGGATTTGTGCTATCATGTATTGTTTATCAGCATTAGCACATATGCCGTCACCTTCCCTCATGAATCTAGCAGCATTACTTGCGGCAGCTACTACACTAGGTTCCTCGGTCACCATAGGCACTATGTAGTCTTTTCCATTTATTCTAAAGTTTACTGCTACAGCAAAGGGATACGAAATTGCTCCTACAACATTTTCTATCATAGAATTAGCTATTTTTGGATCCAAGTTTCCAAAGTTTCGTAATAATGCTACTTCTTCATCGCTAAGTCCTGCCCATTCTTTAATTATCTTCAATCTTTCATCGATTGATAAATTATAAAATCCTGGGATTCTTGAACTCATCACATTTGAACTCAAATTATCACCGCTTGTTTAAACAATGATCATGCTTACCTAGTTTAACTAGTTAGTGGAGTATATTAAGTTCTAATAATGCACTATATAATGCTTTTTCTGCTTCAATATCCGAATTAGAGAATATTAAAATTATTGCATCCTCATTTTCAGCTTTGAGAATAGATCTTAATTTCTTTAGTGATATATATCCTTTTTCATTGAATTCTCTATATGGTGGGATATATGCTAGACCATTCTCTATGTATATTATTATGACAGCTTTAGCGCCGTATCTGATGATATGGTCTCTCACATTGGTAACATTAAATTGCCTAAGTATTGCAGTACCTTTTTTTATTAAAAATGCATATGATTTTTCATATAGTAAAAATTCTTTGTCTAGTATATTACTTGCTTCAATGATATTACTAATAGTATTTCGAATACTTTCTGCGATTCTGTATCCATATGATGTTAGGAAACATCCAGCTACAGGATCTACTTCAATTATATTCAATAATTTCAATCGTTTTATTAAGGTTCTAACAGGAGTTATTCCTATACCTAAGTTTTTAGATAATAACTGACGTCCCATGGGACCCCTTTCGTATAGAATTAAGAGTGTTTTTATAACATGATAATCATCAAAAGAGGGTTTCACTCCTTTTGTAGATGATAATGTTCTAGCTACTATGTCCTTTAGGGACAGAGCCAAGGGTTTCCCCATGCTCTATAGTGTCAATTCTCTTCTCACATATTTTACATAAGTTAGAGACACTAATATATTTTCCTCTGAAATTGAAATTAAATAGAGCTAACATAAAAATGTTCTAGATCTATATATAGGATAATCATTAAAATTACATTATCAGTTCTTCGGTATAGAGTACGTGTAACGTAATGTGATTTTACGAAGTATCTCTATAGTATTCTCGATAAATCTGTTAACACTCTCTTCACTTATTCCTTTTGATTTAAGGACGTCTAAAACAATTTTCTCTACAACATAATAATTTTTATAATATTCATTTAGCTTTTTCCACTGAATACCTGACAAAGCATTAGCTAAGTTCTTATCATAGGGTATAAGACCCTTAATCATTAACAATGCTAGTATGGGGTAGCCAATATATCTTCGTAGTTTAGTACCATTGTCATCACTATATGCTATACCTTTATCAATATCTACATAAACATTATACTTTTTGGATTCATCTGATGATATAACTATAGCTTTTTTATCATTTATTAAATTAATTCTGTTATCACCAATACAACCTAATGCTTCTAAGATTTTGATACGTGGTGGTAATTTCAATGTAGAACTCAAGTCACTCCCTATAAACACTTTGCTTTCTGAACTTAATAACTGTTGCAGTAATTAAGAAATAATGTAACAGAACCATTATTGATATAGCTAAACAGTCTGTGATAAGCTTATTAACAAAACGAGCTTTAAACTTACCAGCCTCTGGGCCCGTAGCTCAGCCAGGTAGAGCGGCGGGCTCTTAACCCGTAGACCAGAAAGGGCGGAGGTCCCGGGTTCAAATCCCGGCGGGCCCGCCACATGATTCAACTCTTACTCAATTTAGTATCACCTTGAACCAATGTTATCAATTCTAGAAATCAATTGTATTGAATTATATGTACAACATCATTACTAGAAACATGTTGTAGACAGAAATGGCATGAGTATAATATATGCTATATATGTATTATGAAATACCTAGACAACTATTAAGGTTGAAGAGTCTAATGTGTGGCGGGCCCGGGGGGATTCGAACCCCCGACCACCGGCTTAGGAGGCCGGCGCTCTGTCCTGGCTGAGCTACGGGCCCTTGTACCCAAATAATGGTTTGAGTACATGGTTATAAATCTTTGTGGTGGATTTATTTTATGATATCCTTAGGTATGTATTTTTCATTAGTAGTGCATCATCTTCTAGGTTTGGTGATTCACTTATGACTATACCTTTAACATTGAATTCTTTCAGTATTTTCATGAGATCTATGTAATTAAAGTCAGACTCATTTAAGTTTAGGTGTCGTATTTCACCTTTGTTCCCATATTCAATTCCACTTACATGTATATGCATATTATTTAGCGCTGTTCTTCCTAATCTATTTTCTATTGTTACTAATACTTCTCTAAATTCTTCATAGGTATTGTACTTTCCCATCGTTCTAGCATGAAGATGTGCAAAATCTATGCATGGTAGCACATAGTAGTCAAGTTCTTCACTCAACATTATGATTTCCTCTAGAGATCCAAATTCGCTTTTGCTACCCATTAGTTCAGGTCTTAGCCATATCTTGATGTCTGAATCTCTAAGTATATCTATAGCAACTTTTAGTGCATTTCTAATGTTACTATATACTGCTTCAGGAGATGAATTACTGTAGTAACCTGAATGAAATACAACGCTCCAGGCTCCAGCCTTGTATCCTATTTTAGCACTCTCTACTATTCTTTGAATACTTGCCTGAACTTTTGATGAATCTGAAGAATTTAGATTTATGTAATAGGGTGCATGAACCGTAAGAAGTACTCCAGATTCTTCAGCAACATTTTTCACTTCTTCAGCAAGTTCTAGAGACATCTTGATGCCACGTACAAATTCTATCTCCATACCATCAAGTTCTAACTCAATTATCCTCTTAATACCATTAATTGTGTTTTTTCTAGGCGTGGAGTTTGGTATACCTGCTGTCCCAAAATGTAATTTACTAGGTTCAAACATAATGCATCACTATAGTTTTATAATTTTGAGAGGTGATAAATATGATGTGACTTCAAATGAATGTAGATGAAGATGGAGTCTACATGTATAATAAAAGCGTCTTAACATGGATTAAACTAAAGCTAGGAGAGCCGTATGTACCACGTGAAGATGGTCTGTATGTAGTGTACTTTAGAAACAGAAAATGTCCAGGTTGTAAGGCTTTTGATAGAATATGGATCGAGTATATTAAGAAACATAGAGAAGATAATAACATTAAAGGATTCGTAATAGTTCAGTGTACACATTTCTTCTATGAATGTTTTGATAATGATGCTGCTGATACATTCATACTATACCTGGTTTTAGAAACACCACAAGTTATGGTCATAGTATCTGAAAACAATACCCCTGTATATATTGAGAGAGAAATTGGTGTAGATACTTTAGATAAGCTCGAGATATTTGTTAACGGTACTTTTGATAGAATGAAGAGATGCTTAGAAGAAAATCATGAAGAGGAAACAGATAACGGATCTCTATATATAGATTTTGATTTCAATAAATCAAAAGAAATTGTTTCGAAATTGAGAAAGTTTTTACTTGAGGGTAAAAATATTAGAGAGGTATGTGATGAAAAAGGCTGTAGAATTTTCATCGAATAGTTGTGTTTAATGATAACTTTAATATTTCTTCTATTTCTAGAAATAATGTAGGTATAAACATATGATACCAATAGTTGTTGTACCTTTTGCGTCAGAAATACATGGAAAGGAGTACTATGTAGGCCTTTATGATATAATTAAGAATCATATAGCTACATACGGTGTAGAGATTCATAAAGAGGTAATTACGGATCCAGAAGAGGCTATACGTGTAGGTAAGAAGTACTCAGGATTTCTACCTATAGCAATAATTTTAACCGGAGGTACGAGCAGTCTTATAGAGAACTTTAGTGATAGTGGTAACTTTGAAAGAATTATAATGTTTTCACATTCTCAACATAATAGTTTAGCTTCAGCAGTTTCAGCTAGGAGTAAAATGGAAAGAAAAGGTATTATGAGTCTTGTTTATCACTGTTCTAACATAAATAGTATTGAATGTATGTTGATCATTAGAGATATGATGAATGTAGTTAGATCCGTGACTACAGTAATAGGCTCTAGAATAGGTCTCGTAGTTGATAGAGATACTAAAAATGAGATTGAGGAAACTTTTGAATCAAGGTTTAATTCATCAATTCATATAAAATCTTTTGAGCAAGTTTTAGAGGAAATGAATCGTTGTAGTGAAAGCGACATTAATGAGGTAAAGAAAAGTATTATGAAGGTCATAGAGGTAGAGGGACCAAGCGAGTATATGGATGAAATAGCAAGGCTTTATCTAGTCTTAAAGAACTTTGTAGTTAATGATAAACTTGATGCTATAGCTATTGATTGTTTTCCATTTATATTAAAGAAGGGTGTAACGCCTTGTATACCTTTATCGTTACTCAATTCTGAGGGTATTATAGCTGGATGTGAAGCAGATCTTCCAGCTTTATTAGGTCTCATGTTGGCGCGATTATTGACTGGAAGAAGTGGATGGATAGCTAATGTAGTTGATGTTTCATCTAATAGATGTGTTTTAGCTCACTGTACCATAGCATTAGATATTGCTAAAAATGTTAGAGGTGTAACTCACTACGAATCTGGGAAACCCTATGGAGTAACTGGAGAGTATATTGGTGAGACTGTAACTATTCTTTCAATAGATAGAGACTTTACTGTAGCGTCAATTGCTACAGCCAATGTTGTAGCATCTGGTGCTTTAAGTTACTCAGCATGTAGAACACAAATGATTTTAGAATTTGGTCACAGTACTGAATATCTACCTAATATTGTTCCCAATAATCACCATATCGTTATGCAGGGAAATCTGAGTAAAAAGCTTACAGAAGCACTTTATTTGATGGGATTTGATGTAATTGAATATAGAGAATATGCAGGGTATTCATATGCCTAGGCCTAGGAAGTTCTACTATCTACTTCATCCAAGACCTGTAATCCTGTTGGTCTCTTTATGCCCCAATGATCGCGTAAATATTATGCCTGTTTCATGGATTACACCGATCTCCGAGGAACCTCCAACAGTAGGAGCTGCAATAAGTAAAGAAACATATACATATCACTGCTTAGAATATCACAAAGAAGTTACAATAAATATTCCATCTATAGATCAAGTTGATAAGGTCTATAGCTTAGGAACTATTTCGGGAGCTAATGTAGACAAAGTTAAGTACTTTAAAATAGAGCTAGAGAAAGCTAAAAAAGTCTCGGTACCCATACTCAAGGATGCCGTAGGCTGGATCGAGGCTAAGGTTATTAATGTGGTTGATGTAGGTGAATCACGTTTCCATGTATTTGAGGTGCTTGAATATTATGTAAAAGAAGATGTGGCAGATGTTTGGGGATGGAATTTTGCAAAAATCAATATACCTCTACACGGCTCTGGTATGTTCTTCTATTACGTTGGTAGATACATTAAAGCTAAATAATTTCAAGACATCTAAATACTAAGCCTAGAGTAATGTGATAAAGTTGGCACAACACTCAGCGAATTAGATTTGCTTACAACTATTGTAATCTTAGGTAGTGGAAATGTTAAATGGTATCTTAATTAATAAACCGAATAAAGTATTCTGTAGTCAAGCGTAATATCTCAAAATTAACGAGAATTTCAGTAGATTGTTGTGATGTAACATGGCCCAAATAAGGGCTTTAGCATTACATATACCTTTTTTTAATGATGATGAGAGTGTTATTGATACTATAACTAAGATCATGGATAAGATTTCCGAATGCTTAGGTATTTGTGGTATGGAGCCTTGGACATTACGTTTGATACTTCCTACAGCTACAGACTGTAGAAAACTATATAGACTGTTACGAGATTTATTTAATGTGTTAAATGATGATATAATGGTGGGTTTAGGTACTGAAGAACATAGAGAATGTATAAATAATATAGTTCCATTATTAACTACATACCCAAAGCTCTATATGTCTACAAGATGCAATGATGATACATGTATCAAAAAAGTTGTTGATAATGTGTATCTTAGACGTGACATTGATATTGATTATAACGTTTATACAAGATTTGCATTGGTTTTTGGTACATGGATTGAAACACCATATTTTCCCGCTACATGCAATTTTAGTAATGTACTCGGATTAAGTATTTCATTAAGGTATGTAGATTTGGTTGAAAAAGCTCTTCTTGACAACAATGTGCTAGAATTATTTAAATTTATAGAGGAGTCTAATGATAAAGCTATGTGTCTTTCTAAATGCTCTGACATACCATTCATTGGAATTGATTTATCATTATCTCCGTGGATGAACGAAAGTGTTGCAGGATTAATAGAAAAACTCATAAGAGATAAAATCGGGCATCCGGGAACCGTAAACGCTATATATAGTTTAAATAAATTGATAAACAGAATTATAGATAGACTTAAGCTTCGTAGTATAGGCTTCAATGAAGTTATGTTACCTGTAGCAGAAGATTCTATATTAAATGAACGAATAAAAAATGGTGATATAAGACTCCGAGACCTGATAAATTACTCTTTGGTGTGCGTAGCAGGTTTAGATATGGTCGCTATACCGATTAATACGAATATTCATAGTATAGCAATTGATATGTTAACTATACATAAAATAAAAAGGAGAAATGTTGCAATGAGAGTAATACCGGTAAATCAAGATCCAACTACCTCAGTAAATTTGAAGATGTTTGGCACAACATATGTCGCAATGATTTGATGATACTATGGTGAAATCATTGGAAACAATATTTCCAGAATTAGAGCAAGGACTACCCCTGCTCCTTAAGAATATCAGAGATAGATTCAACAAAGAGAAAGATTCTACAGAACAAGTTTTAAAGAGATATAGATGGTATGTAGTAGAAGAAGAAACAGAATGTAGTTGTGCAGCAACGGATTCAAGTTTCTTACTTATAGAATCTAGAATAGGACATATATATGTCATTCAAGGAGTGGCGGCAGTTTATATAATCCAAGATAATACCATAAAGAGATTAGCTTATAAAATTTTCTCGGATGTAGGATTAATTAGTGCTATACCTACGAAGAAAAGCTATGTAGTTAGGAAATCAATTTTCAAGAAAGCTTTAACAAGTTATGCATATATGCTTGAATTAGAGAATATAGTAGATATTACAAGTACACAAGCAGTTGATATTGTGCTTATTGATGGTTCGTTCATTTCTTTTGCAACAACTAGGATAAGCAAGGAAGCAAAGACAACTATAGAGAGCGTCAAAGGTGTATATAGTCTAGAATCTATAGAAAATAAAAAGAATGTATACCTTAATGAGTTAAGCAAAAAGAAATATAGCGTCTTCTTAGCAAAATCATCAAACGCAGGATTCTATACACAAGGTCTATATTCTGATATGTATATTTTAGAGCTTACGAGATTATACAAAATCTATCCATACTATAGATCCGGATTTCTAGAACCAGTCAAAATTAATATAAATGCTCTATCAAAAATCATTGATGTTAGTAATATTGGTATTAGTGACATTACTGTTACATACATGAGATTAAGAGATAATGCACCTGTTTACCAAATTTCATTTCCATACGAGATACATGAAGAAGTCATAAAATACATAGCCTCATGTTTGAAGAGATGGTCGTCTTCTGGTTATCCTGCACCACTAGAGTATGTTCATAGAATCAGTAAGATTCCTAGAAAAAGCCTTATCAATGCCATGATGCTCATAGGAATACCTATAATTTCAGGCAGAGAAATAATAGAAATTACCTAAGTCTTTTTAACTACTTATACATCCTATACTGTATAATGTTTCACGAACATAGTTCTCAAAACTGTTATAGGGAATATAACCGATAACGGTATCCACCAATCTACCATTATGCAGTACTAATGTTGTTGGAGTAGAGTATACATGGAATATCATGGCAATCTCAGGTACATAGTCTGCATTAACTTCAATAAATACAGCTTTATCTGAATAGACTTTAGCAACCTTAGCAAATATAGGCTTAAATAGCTGACAATAGGGACATACTGTCGTAGTTATAAGAACAAAGGCTACTTTACATATTCCTACGGCTTGTATGAATTCATCATACGTACGTACAGAAATGGCTCCTTTACTTAAGTAGGCTTTGCAACAACTTTTTTCAACTGTTTTAATTTTAGAAACATTCGATGCCATTCCTGATGCAATTCTACTTAGTATTTCGTTTAACTCATCACTTTCATCGTTAATGTTACTGGTGTACATCAGTCTTAACCACTAACTTAATGTAATACTACTTTAAAAACCTAACTATATTAACAGCTACATTGTGATATTTTACCATAATGTATTAATGATCTGACGAGACATTAGATGACTACAACTCAAAAAACCTCGTACTTGGAGTGAGGAAGGAGATTAGATCATATAAGGATATTATATTTTTAAGCTAAATGATTTACAGAGGTTAAGATCATAAAATTATCTTGGGAGTCTAATGATGAAAATCGATGAGATTACGCATTTCTTGAATATCTTGGATTCTATGAATACATTAATCAGTTCTTATGTCGTTGAACATAAGATCTTAGATCTCTCATCTCTAAATAGTAGATATTATATAGCTCTTCATGATGTATTATTACCAATAGCAATTAAAGATAGTGAAGATGGAATACCTAAAGTTCCACTTATTCCATATACTACAATATATATTCATGAACAAAAGATGTATGCTGTTATAAAGAGCTATTTCCTGCATAGAAAGTTTAACCACAATTTTTGGACTCATATTCCAGCCATAGACTTGACATCTAATGAAAGTTTACTGATTCTAGTCTCTTCGGCTTTAGCACATAAAATTGTTCTATCACCTAGCGAGAGAAATATTGTACGTATAATGCCAAGTAATATAAGAACATACATAGATGTGGCTTTAAAAATAATTGAAAATTTCAACAATAAGTCTCTTGGAGAATTGAAAATAGATCATCGTCAAGTATTAAACATAATTGAATTCATCTTGTGGCTTAACGAACCTAAAGATGATAACTTAAAAGAGATAAGATATCTCAAAGGTATAACTATGAGGGTTTTTAAACTTATATATAACGACTATGAAATAGATTTAAAGAGTTCTACGGCGTTTTCACCAAGATTTGTGGCTAAGCTTATCTCGATAATACCTAACACTATACTATTGGCTATAGTAAACAATGTAGAGACTGCATATAGAATAGCCCTTACAAGTTCTCTACTAGGTAAGTAACACCTTCATCTACTCATTTCAAAATCATTCACTGTTATCAGTATTGCACCTTCATTTAAAAGTTCCTCGATAGCTTTGGCAATAGATCCTCTTGGAATATCTACTCCTTTAATAGCGTCCATTAAGAGAAAGACTTGATATCCCAGTCTAAGTGCATCTAGTGCTGTAGCCTTTACACAATAGTCTGTGGCAACACCACAGATAAATATTCTCTTTACTTCTCTTGATTTGAGTACTTGATCAAGATTTGTTCCTTCAAATCCACTATAGGCTTCTATATTCTCATCATAAGCTTTAGATATAACTAGTACGTCTTGAGGCAATGCTAGATCTGGATGAAACTCTGCCCCCTTGGTTCCCTGAATACAATGTGGAGGCCAAGGTCCCCCTCGAGATTTAAATGAGATATGGTTTGGCGGATGCCAATCTCGTGTTGCAATAATTACTGCTTTATTTCCTTTAAACATATTTATATAGTTATTTATTGTTGGTATAATTTCAAGGGCATTGGGTACAGGTAAAGCTCCTCCGGGCATAAAATCATTTTGCATGTCAACGATAATCAAAGCATCTGTAGACCGTATTCTGATTATAGCCATAGATTGTCTGCACCAATAAATAGTGTATTCTACGACCTTATTAGATTTCATCAATTTTTATTCATAATATACAATTAATATACAATACTGATCATGTACTTAATTAACAAGCGAGAGATAGGATCATAATCTATATATTCTCATTTAAGGTGAATAAGAAATAAAATATTGTTGAAAGCAAGTGGCAAAGGACGATATTCATATTATAAACGTTACAGCTAAGTTTAATTGTTAATCTGCTTCAGAAATCTTATAGCTGTAACATAACGATCTCATCATATTAAATACATATTAATTCTACTACATTATATTACATAGATGTACAATTTTCAAGATAAATATAAGAATAAGGATCTTGATGACCCTATTAATTATACTGAATTCTCATTTACTCTGGTAATCTAAAATATAATTCATCTACAATCTTTTTAATGATTTCTTTATCAATTATATAAATATTTTTACAAACTTCCTCTAGGATGCTCCGCCTATTATTATTGCGGGAATATTTACCGAAATACCATAGGACAGCATCAATATGTAAAGGAGGTATATAAGAAGTAGCTGCAACTCTATTCCAGATGTCTCTCACAGTATCAGCTTTTTTCATTATTAATGATATTATGTTCCTATTTAGAGTTTGATTTACAACATCTATCATACTTGATGTATAAGTCATGTATGCCACTCTACTATCTACCGGTATAGGTAACTCAAAAGGTAGTACAGATTCTAAGCCTTGAGCTTTATGAAAGTAATAAACAATTTTTATTGAAAATACAACTGTTTTATATTCGTATGATGTTTTTAAGCATTCTGATGTTTTTCTAGCTAACTCTAGATATTGCGTACTAGTAGTGTAGGATAAAACATCAAGACATTTGCCTATCTTCATTATTCTTTTGAGTTTGTTCTCATAAGCATAATTATTGTATCTATATGTAAATTCCTTTATTAAGTTTAGAAGTTGTTGAAGCTCTTTTAACTTATCACAATTTTTTACAATGAATTCTGTAAATTTTTTCCAAAAATGTTCACCTTTAGTTTTTAATCTATATGCAACTAAGGCGTTAATATAGAAGGCGTAAATAAGATGATCAGATTTACACATAGATATAGCTTTCATAATATATAGATATTGAGGATCAATATTTTCAAAAATTGTCACTTTTTCAATACCTATGGACTTAAACATTTTAGCTACAGATTCAATTCTATCTCTATTAACAATAATCATGTTATTTCACTAATACTTAGATAAGCATCTATTAGCAAAATATAAAGTTTACTGAAGAATTGAAGAATGGATCTCAAAATCTATCTTGTGCATTAAGGAAGTAGAATAATCATTATACATAGTAATATCAATATTGTTGTATATCATATATATGTCCTTGATATCAAACTTTGGTATAAATATTTCTATATTTCTATATCAAAACTTTATAATACACTCATCTAATATATTGATATCGTATTTTTGAGTATCATGATGAAATGTAGCAAATCTGATTGTAATGATGAAGGGCTCTTATCTGAGAATTGAATTAATGTTTAGCATTAGTGAGGAATCTCTATGAATTATTTGAAGAATTTATCTATGTATTCTTTTAATTTACGCCAAGTTTCATCAAGACTTTCAGGCATAACTTTAGTGTTAGCTATAACTGGCATAAAGTTTGTATCTCCATACCATCTGGGAACAACATGTATATGTAAATGACCTTCGATTCCTGCTCCTGCGGCTTTGCCTATATTTGCTCCAATGTTAATACCATCTGGATTATAGTTCTGTCTGATAGCTAATATAATGGTGTTTACTGTCTTTACAAGATCTAAGAGTTCTTCATCAGATAATAGCTCTGGGCTTGGTACATGTCTTATGGGAGCAATCATTGTATGACCATTATTGTAAGGGTATCGATTAAGCATTGCGATTGTGTACCTAGTTCTGTAAATAACATAGTTATATCTATCATCACCTTGTACAGCCTTACAGAAGATACATTCATTATGTTTTGATAATGAGGCTATATAACTTCTGCGCCAAGGAGCCCATAATACATCCATTTTATATCACCATACTCTATACATTAGTTTCATGATTTAGATGCTATCGCTAGTTATATATGTTTATATTATCAATAAAGCTAAATGACACGTAACATAAAGAAATATTGCTATAGAAATCAGCGTAACCATAGGTATTCCCCATGTAACTACAATAGTTGTATCTGGTGGCAATTTTTTTAAGACATTGATCCAGTAAGTATCATCTTCTTCTACACTAAATGTTAATCTTTCTAAAACATTTGGTATATATATGGGATAATAGAAACGTTTAGCTTGAAGGTTTTTTACTTTGACTATTTTTCCGAAAAGTATGTAGTGTAACATTTTTCGTAGAGTTATTTGATGCTTTTTCAATTCCTTTACATGTATTATGTTGTAAACAACATTATAAATCATATATGTAAATACAATGAGTGAGTACAATATGAAGATAATAACTATTGGTGGTAGAAAAAGTATCAATAGTAAAGTATCTGAATTACTTAAGTAGTTGAGGTTCTGAGCTAAAACGAGCAATTCTATATTACTTGGATACATAGATATGAATGCTATAGTGCACAATACATCAGCTCCCCCAATTAATCCTAATACAAATGATAGAACACTTAATAATAGTATCATTAAGATAGATAATACAATAGATAGATACAAATGAAGTTCTACAAAACTAGTATAGACAATTTTTATGTGGTTTCCAATGTTTTTAATTGATGTCACATTTATTGCTATTCCAAATACTATTGGAGGTATCCATACTAAGGGATTGATTTCACGCTTAATCCAGTCACTAAAAGCTGCATAACTATATACTACATAAGACAATATGCATTTCAAGATAACTCCAATAACAACTACATCTAAATCACCAGTAAAGCTCATCTACATCTCCCTATCTCTATCTGCATTTAGGAGTTAAGCAAGTTTAGAGCCAATGTTAGGGTTTGAGCACAACTGTCAAAGAACACATTAATTTGTTTTTGCGTTTTTACTCTGGATCTCTAATACCTGCTTCTGTAATCACAAATACTGTTTCAATTTCTGGAAGGTGTGGTGCATCAACAATTCTAGCTATTCTCCTGTTTCCTCGACTCTTTTTAAGTTGTACTCTTATACCAGGTGCGTGATACAGCACATGCCCACCAATAGCAACAGTTGGATCACCATAAAATATATCAGGTCTTGCCATGACTTGATTTGTGATGATTACAGCAACATCGTATAGTTCTGCTAATGACATAAGCTGATGTAGATGTTTATTCAGTTTTTGCTGTCTTATAGCTAGGTTTTCTCTTCCTGGATATTCAGCTCTAAAGTGACCAGTTATAGAGTCTACTACAACTAGACCTATGTTCTCCTTCGGTATCATTTCCTTTAATTCTTCTATTATCGCCATCTGATGATCACTATTAACAGCCCTTATATAAAGTATTCCCTCCATAACGGCGTCAGGATTTAAACCTAGGGCTTTTGACATAGACTCTATTCGTTCCCATCTAAAGGTACCTTCACTATCTATGTATACAGCCTTCTTGCTTAAACCTCCTTTTTCTATAGGGAGTTGAACATTTACTGCTAATTGATGACATAACTGGGTTTTACCGCTACCAAATTCTCCAAAGAATTCAGTAATTGTTTTTACTTCGATACCTCCTCCAAGTAGATTATCAAGATTGCTACTACCTGTAGTTATTTTTGGAAGGCCAATTCTTTCTTTCTTTAGTTCTAATGCTGTTTTAAAGCTTAATCCGAGAGCGGCTCTTGCTTGTGAAATGAGTCTTTGAACTGTTGGCAAAGGTATTGCTAAATTTTGACTAAGTTCTTGAGCATTTGCTACCGATAGTGCTTCTAAGGTGGTTATACCTACCTCTTGTAATTTCTTCAGTATGGTACTGGAGATACCTAAATCTTCAAGACTCTTAATCTTTTGTTCGGTCATATAGATTTCACTCTCCACTAAGTTAGTGATACTAGATAAAAGACCTAATATAGTCTACTGCACCTAGCAGAAAGTTTTAGCCATTTATTATACAGATGATAGAGTAAACTACAATCTTGGTGAAGTTCTGAAAAATATAAACTTTATAATCACTTCTAATACTATGTAGTTGTGATCAGGGATTTAATCTATAGATTGGGTGAAGTAATGCGATTACTATTTATTCACGCAAAAATGTTTATGTACAACATTGTTAGTAAAGCTGTAGACGAAGCAGACGATATCACAGATGATGTAATTCATGGTAAAGAACTTAATAATGTGTTGGTAGTCTTTACAAGCATTGAATCTAGTGATGAAAAAGCTCCAGAAATTGTTGTAGAAAAAGCATGTGAAGAGATTCTAGATGTGTATAAGAAAGTTAAAGCTGATTCCATACTTCTCTATCCCTATGCTCATTTATCCTATTCACTAGCATCTCCGTATAGAGCTCGAGAAATACTCAATAATCTATATAGATCCTTGCTAAAAAGAAATGTACGTGTGTATAAAGCTCCATTTGGATGGTACAAAGAATTTTTAATTCATTGCTATGGTCATCCATTAAGTGAGCTATCAAGACATATTGAAGTAGATCAAGTTATGCAGAAGAAAGTTATAGAAAAGAAATTTTATATAATGACACCTAATGGAATGATATACAATCCTGAAGAGTATATATTCAAAGATGAAGAAAAAGAATTCAAGATATTGGTAGATAAAGAAGTCTTCGGAAAGGAACTTGAAGGGGGAGAGAGCAGAATCAATAAATATTTAAGGAAATTTGGATTCGAATGGGAAGAAATATCAGATAAAGGACATATGAGATATCAACCACATGCTACAGTGATTCTTGATGCTGTTTCAATGTATTCATGGATTGTAGCATCATCATTAGGTATACCTGTTTTCAGGGTTAGAGGAACCAATATGTTTAGTCTACGAGCTGAACCTGTAAAGCAACATGCAGAACTCTTCGGAGAAAGAATGTATGAAATTACAATGGACAACGAGACCTTAATTCTGAGATTTGCTGCATGCTATCAACAGTTCTCTATACTAAAGGACTGGACATTAAGTTATAAAGATTTACCTTTGGGTATGTTTGAAGTAGCAGATAGTTACCGATATGAACAAAGAGGAGAACTTGTTTTAGGATTTAGATTAAGAAAGTTCCATATGCCTGATTTACACATTCTCACAAGAGATATTGAGGAAGCAAAAAAGGTTGTTCATATAATTAGAGACAAAATAGTTGAAGAAGCTAAAAAAATTGGTAGGGAGTATCTAGCTATATATAATGTGACTGAGGACTTCTTTAACAATCACCGTGATTATATCCAAGAACTAGTCAGAAGAGAGGGAAAACCCGTCTTGATAGCAATCTATCCAGCTAATATATATTACTGGGTTATAAACGTTGAATACATAATTATAGACGAAATGAAGAGACCTAGAGAAATAGCTACATGGCAGATAGATGTAGGAAACGCTAAACGCTTCAATATATATTACACAAATGAGAATGGAGAGAAACTACACCCGATAATTATCCATACAGCTTTACTTGGTTCTCTAGAGAGATACATATACATGGTCTTTGATACAATAACTCAGGCTGAAAATAAAGGTCAAGCCCCCGTGCTACCGTCATGGCTCTCACCTATTCAAGTAAGAATTATACCTGTTAAGAAAGAGCATTTTGAATATTCCTACAAAATAGCACATGAATTATTGAGGTATGGATTTCGTGTTGATATAGATGATCGTAATGAGAGTTTAGGTAAGAAAATACGTGAAGCCGGAATTGAGTGGATACCTTATGTTGTAGTTGTTGGTGATAGGGAAGTTAACACAAATACTATAAATGTTCGCATTAGACGAGACAATGTACAGAAGATCATGACGCTAGACGAACTTATATCTATGCTTTTAAAAGATATGGCAGGATACCCGATAGTACCATCAGCATTACCATTACTATTATCCCAGAGGCCTACACTATATTATCTTAGACCTATAGAATAATTAACTGAAAATGAATTGTAGAATAATAACAGATGATGATCTGTTGCCCACACTGATTTCATGATGATATGAACCTCCTCTGAAGGTGTAACATAATGGATGAGGTTACCGTTAAAGTACCAACAAAAATCACATTATTTGGCGAACATGCAGTTATCTATGGTGTTCCAGCCATAGCTTCAACAATCCCCGTATACATGAACATAAAGGGTAAAATATTATCAGAGGAAGTCATTTCTATTACTTTTAGTAACAAATTATCAACATCTCTCAACAATATAACTATACGTCGTGATAGAGAAGAAATACAGTTACGATCTGATATAGTGATAATCAAAAAGTTACTCAATTATATTTTAACATCAATAGATCTATGTGAAAAAGAACTTGGTACTACAAGAAATAGAGGATACAGTTTAATCATAGATAGCCCTCTACCAACTGGAATAGGATTAGGAACTTCTGCAGCCACATCTGTTGGCACAATTGTTGTATGTCTTGCTCTAAATGGCTATATAGAGAATATAGAGGATTATCGGCAAGATATAGCTAAAATGGCTTGGAATGTAGAGAAAACTGTACAAGGAGTAGCTAGTCCCATGGACACATACACAATTACGTTGGGCGGACTAAGATATATCGAACCTAATACACCTAAGGCAGAACTCATAGATATTGATGATCAGATACCAGTAATTGTTGGCTATACTAATCGAAAAAATACGACAGCTGAATTAGTTCGTAAAGTCAGAAAACTCAAAGAAAAAGATGAAATTATATTTAATGAGTTATTGAACATTATTAAGACTATTGTAGAAAATGCTAGAAAAGCTTTTCTAAACCATGACATAGAAACCTTAGGCGTACTTATGAACATAAATCATGGGGTCCTCCAATCCCTAGGTATAGTGGACATGACACATGATACATTGCTTCATATGTTACGAAACGCTGGAGCTATAGGTGCAAAAACTAGTGGTGCAGGAAGTGGAGGTGCTTTTTTAGCTTTAGCGCGATCAGCAAGTGAGTTAGATAAACTGGCTGTAGTTGCTGAAGCCTTAGGAGCAAAAGTAATAAGTAAGGGATTATGTAAAGATGGTGTACTATTGGTATAGAAGGTTGTAATTAACGAATATAGATTACGACTTCACATATTAACATACATATGTATGAACAAGATAATAAAACATAACAGAATTATGATAACACCTTGACTAATTATAAACTGAATTAATTAGTACTACACATATAGCTAGACACATATAGCTAGTTAGATACATACATGATGAAGATATGAATATGTATGACGTTATAGATGATAGGATGTTTAGACACTATAAGTAAATTTCTTAACATATAGAAAAAATTATTTTGAATAGAGGGTGGTTTAAACTATTTATATAGAAGGGTTATTAAAATATAAGAAGTATTTTAACTCATGGTACATAAAATAACAACAAATATATCTGAGTTTATAGAACCTGTTATGAATTTGATCTCAATCCTTTAATAATTGGTTTGTTTATGGCTATGCGATAATATCTAAACTTATACTTAATTAATGATAATGAGTCATTAGAGCTTATAGACTATATCAAGAGTGTTAATAATAAAATATTGATGAGATCAGTTAAGCTTATTGACTGAAAGAAGTAAAATACTTAAATATTTCATACTAAGTGGTAACGAGTGAAGACAAAGAGTAGGAGTATCATGATGTTCTTAAATTTTGTGGATTATGGAGAAACTATTTTGATTCCTGGGAACAAGGTGAAATAATGTCAAGATATATCCTAAGAATGGTGCCAATGTTCGTGAATATCTTAGGTAGTTACTTAAAGGATGTTATTTATGTGTTCAATTATGCAGAAGTGTGATAATAATGGGTTATACATCTTTATACGAGTTTCTTGAAAGATTAATAAGAGATAGAAATATAGAAATTAAATTTATTAATCTAGTAGAATACAAAGATAAAGATAAAATTAATTCTCTAATTGAATCATGTATTGAGAGAGGTATAATGGAAAAGGTAGGTAACAACATAAAGCTCATAGATACTGTCGAGTTTTTAACATATCTACCCTTGTATGGTATTGATCCGAGTAGATTGAGTATGTATATAGAATGGCGTGAGTTTGAAGAATTCATAACTAGATTACTTATAGAATTTGGTTGGGATACATATTTAAATTATAGACATGATAGAGTTGAAAGATTTCAAATAGACATAATAGCATTAAATCGTTCTCTAAATCTATCTTTATTTATTGAATGTAAGCATTGGAAAAGAATGTCTAGTTTCTATACGAGTCTAGAAGATATAATAGATAGTCATATAAATAGAATTGAAAAATATTTGCGAAATTGTGAATGGGTTTGTCTTAAACTTAACAAGCTTAGACATATAATGAATATTCTTCCTGTTATTGTAACACTACATGATTTACAAATTAAAGCATTCAAAGGTGTACCTATAGTTTCATTATATAAGTTTCGTGATTTCATACTAAATATAGACCGTTATATTGATGTTTTGAATCTAAAGATTTATGCAAATAGATGTTATAGTAGTAGGTAACCATAGTCAATTATTTGTAACGCTCTTTCTGAAATGCTATTGCAGCATATCCTACAATTACGTCTTCATCACCTGTGACATCTCCCGAATGATAATACTTTAGTAACTTAGCCTTTCCATTTAATAGCTTAACATATTCAATAGTTATTGCTATAGCTCCATAACCACATATTGTTGCATTGTATTTTTGAATAAGCTCTAAGAAACCTTTAGTATCTAGGTCAATTATTCTATCAATGAACATCATATCAAGTTTTCTAACCTTATCACTTATGTCACTCGTAAATAGTATATAGTCATATATTGCGCCATGATGTGTAAAATCAGATGACGCTATAACTATACAGCTCTTGTTGCTTTTAATGATAGTTTCATATAGCACTTTTGCAAATAATTGTGCTTCTTCGTAATCTATCTCTCTTACTACAATTGGTACTAATTTAAAATCTTTATAAATATATTGGAGAAATGGTAACTGTACTTCAATAGAATGTTCTCTCATATGTGCTAGCGGATCATCGGTTAATTCTTTATAATTTTCTTTAAGTATTTTTATTAGCTCAATATCGACTTCTATATCACCCAAAGGGGTTGCCCATCTACTAAAGTAAGTTGTTGTAGTTATACGTCCTCCAAATCCGCTATGATTTGTGCCTAGAATTATGACTGTATCTATTTTAGGTTCATTTTCAGCTAATTTCTTGTAAAACCAACTAGCACATGCACCAGAATATTGGTATCCAGCATGAGGCACTATACCTCCAACAATATTAACTTCATTAATATATCTCTTAGGTAATTCGCCAGGGCCCAGCTCTTTATTTATAAATGCCTCTTCTATTTCTTTTATCAATTTATTCTTGTTTATTGGATAGAATCCCCATATACCAGCCTGAGGATCCCTAACTTCATATTTCATGGATGTATACCTTCATCAAATTGTGTATCTATGTTCTAGAATTTCTCTAGAAACTTTATATCTTCACTACTTAATCTCCATCCAAGTGTTCCAGCAATTTCGTCTATATGTGTTTTTCTTTCAGATTTAGGTATAGCAGTCACATATGGTTTTGAAATAATATAATTAAGGGCAACTTGTATGGGTGTTTTACCGTATTTACTTGCTATATGGATTATCATTGGATTGTGTTTCACGGAGCCTTTTTCAAGAGGGGAACATGCTTGTATAGTTATTTTATTCTCGATAGCTATTTTTAGAATATCCTTTTCTACACGTCTATCTAAAATACTATATTTATTTTGAATCATTACAATACTATACTTTGAGAGAGCTTCAAGAGCCTTTAGTATGTCCTTAACTTTAAATCCACTTAATCCTATATATCTTGTCAAACCTTTTTGAGCTACACCCTCCAAAACCTTCATTTGTAAATCTATGGGTACAACATCACCAGGTCCATCAACTAACAGGATATCTACATAGGAAACAGACATACGTTTCAAGCTGTTAGATAAAGCTTTTATAGCACTCTCTATATCTGAAAGTCGATACGAATCAATTCTAAGCACGATAAATATTTCATCACGCTTAAATTTCTTGATCGTTCTTCCAATAACTTCTTCAGTAAGACCTTCTCCATATTGATCTGATGTTTCAATAAGTCTCAATCCAATATTAAATGCATGTAAAAATGCTTCTTCAGCCCATCTATAATTCTGTATACCCTTAGTACCTAATCCTATGGCTGGAATTTTTTCACCAGTATTACCTAGAGGTTTATTGTCAGCAGTATCTATCTCTACACCCATAGTGTTATCACACAAAGTTATTTGTCTTTATACAAGTGTTATTTAAATAAACAATCTTTATCTACTTTTCATTTCAACATCAGTTTTATAACCTATACTCATTATTAAGCTTATTACAATCCTTTAGCAAGTCTTCATAGAGTACTGTAATAATTTCAGATTAAACACGGTTCTTCATTATGGTTCAGTTCACAGCCGTTTCATCACTATATATTTATCTCTTATACTTGGGGCAATTTATGTTCTATCGACTACTATATATGGTTTCAAATATACTATTAGCCAAACTAGCTAAGGTTCCTCTAAGATTGTTACATAAGATTTTCGTGATAAATTATGGAGACGAGTTCAATAATATTGTTAGATACTTCCAAAAAGCTTATAGAATCTCTCTAAAAAATACAGCAGCAATGATATTACCTCTATCATGTAATTATCATGCTATTAAAAGTTATTTTAATAATTACATTCTGCTACCTGGCGGAGCACTAGTGTTACTCAGAAGACCCACATTAACCGATCCTTTAGACTTTACATTATTTATAAAGGATTCAAAGGTATGGTTACAAAGATTTAATCTCGTTTTAAAGAAAGATTGCGACTTGATATTTGTTTATGACCCTATGTCTATGCCACACATATCAGTAAAATACATACCTACAATAATCGTAAGTAAATCGAATGCTGATAATCATACACATATTTGCTTCTCACAGTTAGCTCGTCATGAAGGTATCATTTCAATAGATGGCATGAATATCCTACTAGGTATATGGAGTAGAAAAGAGATAATCGAACATACATTAAGATATATTAGAAATTATGAGGTAGTTAATGCATATAATCCTTTTTTCTGTTCAGATCCATTTAATGAATATGATAGTAATTATAGAGTATCTATAGACTACGATAGACGATTTAAATTCATATCAGTAGACAATAATTGTAATCCAGATGTTTTAATAATAGAATTTTTATCATCATATGTTACAGTACTAGAGCAACATCTTAGCTGTTTTTACTACTTATGGATACCATTACCTTCAACACAATTTTTGTCATATTTATACAACGGTTCTAGAGATATTGTAAGAGTTAAAAAGTTACTGATTATAAGTCCCATAAATAATTTTTCAGAGATAGGTTCTATAAGTAATGATAGACTATGGATTAATTTAATAAAACAAGTGACGGTTTTTGATAAAATAAGCTTGTTTATAGATAACAGTTAATTCAGTAAAGTCTCATCTATTGAATTATGTGAATGTATAATCAGCGAGGTTCGAAGTCATCACCTTTCAGACTAGAGCACAACATCATATCTATATGGTTCCACCAAGTGCTAATGGGAACAACATTAATACTTTGCATTCTTCTGGAACCTCTTCATCTAGATAAAGTTGTTTATTATCACATATAATCATTAGTTCTTCTTGAGCTATTTCAATGTCTATATGTTTCTTAGTAATATCCAAAATAGTTGAAATTTTTCTACTTTCTGAACATATTTCCAAAGTTTTTTCTTTAATATTTTTAAAACCTATTATCTTAATTGCTAGACACTTCATATACATTCACCAGAGTTTTGTAAACAAAGTCTTATACATTGTTATCTTTATTCAGTTTAAATGTTATATGTTCAGTTAGGCGTCTTGTCATCATCCCGCTGAGGTCCTCTCCGTCACCATTCATCACTATCTGTTTAAGCTTAAGCATTATTTGATGAGATCAATCATGTTATCTTATTTGTCACATGATTAATAAACTGATATACATTTATAGAGATATATCTAAATGTAAACTGAGTTGATTATCAACGGTTAAATGAGAAAGATAGATTAAACTTCAAAAATATACTACAAATGGGATACAGAATGAAGATTGTTCATAGAGGAGATGATGGATATACAGACATCATAGGTGCTCGCATTCCTAAAGATTCATACATAATAGAATTCATAGGAAGTGTAGATGAGCTTGTATCCTTTCTTGGCATCATAAGATCTACTATAGGTGAAAATGAAGCCTTAAGAGAAATAGCAACAAAAATTAAGAGTATACAGTTAACTTTAATGAAGGTAGCAGGAATAGCGGCAGGAGATCATAGACATAGTGATCTCTTTAATAAGTATGTTGAAGATCTTGAAAAAGAAATTATTACGTTTAGCAAAATAGTCAATGTTAATCATTGTTTTGTTGTGCCTGGAAGCAGTCTAGAGTCTTCATTGCTCCATTTTGCTAGAACTTTATGTAGGTCTGTTGAACGTAGAGCTGTTGCTTTATTGAGAAACGGTTTGATTAACAAAAGCGTCTATGTCTACTTAAATAGGCTTTCCGATCTTTTGTATGTTTATGCATTGTATGTTGATGTAATCAGAGGAATAGAGTTCGAATGTCTAGATTGATATACCATAGATGATCCTTAAAGCCTCAAAAAAGAATGCAGATATTCCACAGAAGACTGGGATCTTGAGAAGTTTTGTGGCTTTTAATGCATCTTTAGGGTTCAACGATGAAGCCTTGATCAAAGCTATTACTATTATAGTATCTACCCCAGTTATTGTAATGATCAGGTATATGATAGAGTAACTAAATCTGGGATCGAAGTACGGTATAAGGCTTAACAGGATTAGGCTAAGAAAAATGGTCATAGAAATCATAAACGCATTTTTTGAACCTAGTACTGTAGCTAAAGTTTTCACACCATACCTTTTATCACCTTCTACGTCTTCTATTCCTTTTAGAAATTCTCTCCCAATGTTTAATAGAAATGCATACAGACTAGCTATACATACATGAATTGTGATGTTTGATGCTAATCCTCCATAGATTATTGCAAGACTTGTCAAGAAAGCTACAATAACATTACCTAAGAGAATAATCTTTTTCAATCGTTGTGAATAGAGATAAGAGAGTACAGATGCAACTAACGCTATTAATGTGTTTAAAAGTGATACTGAAAAAGAGAGTGCTACGCCTATGGCTAGAAGGGCTATAGATACAACATATGCTGTAGTAGCATCTATTAATCCAGAGGGTATAGGTCTCCAGGGTTTATTTAGTTGATCGATATACCTATCGTAGTAATCGTTTATGGCATTGCTTCCGCTACCAATAAGAAATGCTACTGTAAAAAGCTTTATTGTCATTAAAATATCAATATACCTTGGTATACCTAATACATATCCAACAATAGCAGCATAGCCTAAGGCAATCGCATTACCTATTCTAATAAGTGAGAGCCACGATTTCAACATTTTTAAATGTCTTGACATAACATCTACCTGTTTCATCATGGAAGAGAGTCCTCAATCTTTATTTCACTTTAATTATTGTGTTTATTTTATATAGATTGGATCCACTTCTTAAACTCACTAAACATCTCTATCTCTTTTGTTCTCCACTTCAAATATTCCGTAGGTGACGAAGGATATGAGAGATACAGTGAATAAGCTTGATCCATGTATTGTTTTAATTTGTAGAGTTTTGATAAGAAAGATGGTTTAGAAACTAGCGATACAAATGTTTTCAGACGATTAAGTATGGAAACCGATAACTCTCCCTTATAACCGATGTTATATACTTCATCACTAATAACAAGCTTTGACTTAAATATGAAGTTGAAATCATTATTGCTTAGATGTTGAATAAACATTCTAAGAATATCTAGAGAAGCTTGTTTAGCTCCATATAATTTATGGTATTCTATATGATATTCCCATAAATTATCCATAGTGGGCTCTCCTTTGGATAGAACTTTTGTTATTACTTTTGTCGCTGCATATGCACTAATCATTGCAGACCCTATACCTCCTCCATGTACAGGATTAGCTGTAGCTGCAGCGTCACCTATAACAACAAATCCATTCCATACCATACAAGGTATAGGTCTACGTGTAGGCACTAATCCACCTCCTGAATGCAATATTCTAGTTATGGATCTTTGTATTCTAGGTCTTATGTATTTATCATAGTTATACTTTGGATTTTGGGTATTATTTTTCCATTGAACGCCTAAACCTATATTGTATATACCTCTTCCTTTTGGAAATAACCACCAATAACCTCCAGGAGCTATATCAGTATTAATGTATATGTATGCCATGTCTTCTTCTAAATCTCTGATATCACCTTCTATTATCTCTCTGTAGGTAATATTGAAATCTTCTTTAGGTATTGGTTCCGATACCCACCATTCTTTAGGTAGTTTGCTTCTTACAGTTGCTGCTACACCTGTAGCATCGATAACAACATTAGCTCTCATAACCTTTGTATTACCTGACCTGTCTTTAACTAAGGCACCCTTAACCCAAGATCCCTCAATAAGAGGGGTTGTAAAATAATGTTCAAGATATGGTTCAGCACCAGCATTTACAGCCAATGTAAACAATCTATATCCAAATTTTTGTCTATTTAGAGAATATCCTTTACCATGTACATCTATTATATGTTGTTCATCAGGTGAAACTAACCTTACACCACGATAAACATTAGTTGCTTCATCGTATATCTTGGGTGGATCGAGCCCTAATTCTACAAAATGATGTTCACCTACAGCATCCCCACATACTTTATCACCAATACTATTCTCGCTCTTCATGTCCACAAAGGCTACTTTAAATCCATTCTTAGCTAATGTAAACGATGCGAAAAGCCCTGCAACTCCTGCTCCAATTACAATTACATCATACTTCATTACTACTCACACTTCAAAATCATCTTGTTGATATACACAGTATTTAAGTCTTGTAAAATGTTCTAGTAATTTGTTTTTCAATATGTTCTTACGTATATTTTCTAAGGATGCAGACAAAATATCCTTCCATTTTATGTTTATGTGGCCAAATTCTTATGCATTTCCTTACATCATCATAAAATTCTATACTTCTGTATCGATTTATTCCATTTGATCCTATACCAATATTCGCTTCTTCAATAATAACTTCATCTTTCATAAGATCAATAACTTTAGTAATAACATATTCATTTTCTTCGGGTGCTATACTACATGTTGTATAGACTATTCTACCTCCAGGTTTAGTTAAGCTTATTGCAGATTTTAACAACATAATTTCACGAAGTACTAACTTGGCTAAATCTTCTTGCATTGTTTTCTTCTTTCTTGTTTTATCAAACATTATAGCTCCTTCGGCACTACAAGGAGCATCAAGAAGTACGTAATCGAAATTCGTCTTAATCTTTTTGGGAAGCCGAATTCCATTTTCTAGTGTGACTACATATGATTTAAATCCCATTCTAAACATGTTTGATATTAAGGACTTAATTCTATGCTTTGATACATCATTGGCTACAAGCAATCCCTCATCTTTCATCAGAACAAGTATATGTATACTTTTGCCTCCTGGTGCAGCACACATATCCAAAACTTTAGAACCTGGTTTAGGATTGAGTAATAGAGGCGGTATTAATGATGATTGATCCCTATAAACATAGTAAAAACCCTTTAGATATTCATGGAGCGAACCTAAAGAAGGTTTTCTAGTACCTCTTGTTACTAGAAAACCGTTGTTACACCAATTGATTGGAGTTATAGAATAACCTAGCATCTTCAGTCTCTCAATCAGTATGTCGCATTTGATTCTCAATACATTACACAGAATTGCTGGTCTATATTCATAATTTTCAAAAGTATTAAGTAATTCAATTGTTTCTTCAAAATCAATCATATCTATGTATCTCTGTACCATATAAGGCAAATAACCATATTTTCTTGCAAGTTCATATGCATTTCTATCTATGCTTTCTATTTTAATTTCTTTTAGGATCTTACTATAAGTTATATCATTACCTTCAGCCGCGGGTTCTACGTTCATTTTTCACTCCTTGTAAGCTTCATCATCCTTACGAAATCTTTTATACTAATAATGTAGTAGGTAAGCCCAAAAGTTTTATTTAAACAGAAAAATTAAGGTTACACTTACATAGTAATAATTTATTACCTTAAATTAGTATTTTTTATTAATAGTGCCGTTCTCAAGAAATATGTGTAGATAGGTGACGGTTCTAAAGGTTTGCTTCGAAATTCAGGATGAGCCTGAGTACCTATAAAGAAGTTATGAGATTTCAGCTCCATAAACTCTACGATCTCTTCATCACTACTTACACCACTAACTATAAATCCATTCTTTTCAAACAACTCAATGTACTTATTGTTGACACCATATCTATGCCTATGTCTTTCTACTATCGTGTCTCTTCCATAGGCTTCGAAAACTTTTGTTCCCTTTATGAGCTTAATAGTCTTAGAACCCAAACGCATAGTTCCTCCTATGAAATCTATATTACGTTGCATAGGCAGCAGATCTATGACGGGGTGAGAAGTTGTTGGATTAAGTTCACTGCTATCAGCATCACGTAGATTAAGTACGTTTCTAGCGAATTCAACAATCATTAACTGGAAACCAAAGCATATACCTAACGTTGGTATGTTATTTTCTCTTAAATATTTTATGGCCTTGATCTTACCTATACTACCTCTTTTACCGAACCCTGGAAGTATTATTGCACCATCTACCTTCCCTATAATTTTTTCTACATCATAATTGTCATGATTTTCGAGTTCTGAAGATTCTATCCAATGAAATATCGGTTTTATACCCAAATATGCAGAAGAATGTTTAATAGCTTCAATTATACTTATATAGCTATCTTGCAACTTAGTATATTTACCTATCATTGCTATACGTAATTTTACATCAGCTTTCTTAAGTTTTTCCACAAAGTTTAGCCATAACGATATCTCTGGCTCTCTATGCACTAGTTCAAGCCTCTGAGCTATAAGTAATGGAACTCGTTGCATATACAATATTAAGGGAACTTCGTATATTGTTTCTACATCATGATTAGATATAACATATTCTTCAGGAACATTGCTGTAAAGAGCTATTTTTCTTCGAGCTTCATCACTTAATGGTTTCTCACATCTGGCGACGATCATATCTGGTTGTATTCCTATTCTTCGTAACTCTTGAACACTGTGCTGAACAGGTTTTGTTTTTTGTTCTCCAGTAGTCCTTAAGGTTGGCACAAGTGCTACATGGATGAAAAATGTATTTCTATATCCGTTTTCTAACCTCATTTGTCTTATAGCTTCAAGAAATGGCAAACCCTCAATATCACCAACAGTACCACCAATTTCAACGATTGTGATATCAGCAGCTTGTTCTTTAGCCACCTCCATTATTATATTCTTTATTTCATTAGTTACATGTGGAATTATCTGGACTGTTGAACCTAAGTATACACCTTTTCTCTCCTTAGTTATAACAGAAAGATACACTTGTCCTGTCGTTATATTGTTTTTCTTACTGAGATTCTTGCCTAAGAACCTTTCATAATGACCTATATCTAGATCCGTTTCACCTCCATCATCTGTTACAAAAACTTCTCCATGAGCATAAGGATTCATAGTTCCAGCATCAACGTTAATGTACGGATCTATCTTTATGGCAGTCACATTATATCCCATAGACTGAAGTAACATAGCTATTGATGCCGATGTAACACCTTTACCAATTCCGCTCAAAACACCTCCTGTTATAAAGATGTATTTAGTCATGATCTCTTACTCTCTGAACCTAAGATAATAGTTACGTTATTATGTACACAAATAAAAAGTTAAACTATGTTAAATACTTTAAACAGTATGTTTAATGTACAAACTTAGTGTTATTCAATGATGGTTTAGGGTATCGATAACTATTCTTGATGAACTAATATACTCACTATAGATATTAAAAATTTCTTACTTTCTTTTGTTCTTGAGAAACAGTTCATTACAACTAGGTGTGTGTAAATCAGCAAGGGTGCACTAGATACCTCCACTAGATGCATAGGAATATCCTCTAATTCATTAGAAACAATAACACTCAATGTGAGGTCCTATCAGATCAACCTATACCTAAGTAATCTAAGAATTCAAAGTTCTGTGGGTTATACTCTGGTACTTTTCTCGCTATACTCTAATATGTCGCCCCTTTCTTTATTTACATAACACTTTTATACAATAATATTGGGAATTCCAATGGAATTATTATTTACAACATTAATAGCTACAACATTTCTTACTTCATCAATAGTTATTCTAGCTTTGAATTTTAAATTAAGAAATCGTATAGCATTCAAGGACAAAAATGATAAAAGTAATAAAAATAGTAAGAGTATACAGAATGATACATCCAATATCTATAACTCAGTAAATAGCGGTTATGCATATACTGTAGATGTAGGCGATTCTCTTGTTGTAGTTGTCGTAGTGAATAAGAGTAACATAGGTTCAAGTTTCTTAAATGTTTTACCAAGTCCTATAGAGGTAAATACTGAAAACTATAGCAGTGAATAACTTTGAATAGATTGATACAAAATCGTAACATACGTTTATCGTCTACCATGGCATTAACAATAACGTTTTACTTACTTATAGAAACGAATGTTTACTTAAAGATCTTTATCATGCTTTTTAGTTACATATATACAAAAATATATAATTCCATTGTTAGATTCTTTTCCTTAAATATTGATAAATTAATCGTTTCAAGGATGTTGAAGATATATCTTTTCATAATATCAGTAATATATAATAGCATCTTAATAAAATTGGTGTATGATATAGGTTTTAGCTTGATTAAAACAAGTATGTTTATGTTTGCATTACCATTAGTTCTACAAGCACTATCTACAAAATTGGATTCTATAGCATCCAGAAAATCTATAGCAACAATCGCAGATGCGTCAAGCCTCATGTTATTGTTATTAGTATATGCTGATTACATTTATTTCTTTAGGCTAGAGAAAACGACATCAATAGTTGTATTGTCATTAATAACTCTCTTTACATTCTTGAAAAGATTTCCTCTCCAAGTAACTCTTCCCCCAATTATGGCATATATATTTGTCAATTCAGGTAATGTCTCATTTTTAACATTTATGTATGTATTGCATCTATCGTATCTTTATGGATATATGAATTCCTTATCTAGTCCTGATAGTATCTTGCCACAACATACATTATCATCGCTTCTCTTAATGTTGTTCTCATTGATTATTTCCCTAATGCTTTTTGTTATTATAGGATTAAAGCCATTATTAGTCATTAATGGACTCATCACCGTAATACTGATTATGGTTTTATTGTTATGTTCTTAGCGATAATAATCATGTTCTACATACTATCAATGTTCGTATAAGATCGTGCATCTATATAATACATCACTCTGTGGTATGTTTTAGCTCTGAGAATTAATAAGAAAAATAACATTAGATGATCGTACTGGTTGGAGCTCATCTCTTCCACACTATTTCACCATTCTTTTTCTCTATTCTAATAACTCTGTGAATTGGAATAACTATGAATTCATTGACTTCGTTATCTACGTATATATAGTTATTGTCTACATTTTTTATACAACTAAATGGTATGTACTTGTATCCAGATGTTGTTGTCCTATCAACTATCACCATCAGAAACTCTTCCAGAGAATCTCTATGTTTCCAAATAATCTTATTTATTGCTTCTTTGATTTTCATGCATAATCTCCTTGATTATTATGTGATGTTAACTGTATCATTTTACATATTTGATCATCTATTCATACTATTCTACAGGATATAAATGTGTAAATGATTTTGTTAGGTTATATTGGTATATGCGTAATGTATTGATTAGTAGATATAGGTTTACTCATTATAATAGTTATAATAGTAACGAATATATTCTTCTCTTAGCTTTAGACCTTGGGTATGGAGTTTATGTATAGAGTTGCTAGGATAAATGTTGATAATGGAAGCTATACTATAAAGGAATATACTATTGGTGAAGTACTAGGTCCTATAGATCTAGGCTTGAAGATACATGAAGAACTTGAATCATGGAAACATGATGTATTCAGTCCCAATAATGCCTTGATTTTAGGGGCAGGTCCCTTTGCTGGAAGTAAGCTATTTGGATCGCATAGACTTATAGCACTATTTAGAAGTCCTGAAAGTAAAGGAATACATTTCTCTGCTATGGGTGGAGCAGCCTATAAGTTTATTGGATGTGGAGTTCATGCTGTTTCAATAGAGGGTATGAGTTCAAAGCCCACAATTATTACAATAGAAGGGAGTACTGAAGGTAATGTAAGGGTTAAGCTAGATTATATTGAGTTAGAGGAGCTTGAAAGAATATACAGAGGTTACGAAGGATACATTGGAGCTTTTGCATTTGTGCGTTATCTATTAGATAGATATCTAGAGGTTATACGATCAATAAATGCTAGACCAATAGTAGTGGGTCCAGCTGCGTTAAGGACTATATATGGCGCTATAGTATCTATTGATGTAGATCCTAACAAGAAGCTGTTGATACATGGGAGAGAAGATTATGCTGCTAGAGGTGGTGGAGGTTCCGTTCTAGCTCAAGCACACAACGTTGTTGCTATAATAGCTGGTGGAGATTGGAAACCTAAGTTACCTGAAGAATTAACTAACATATCTAAATTGAATGAGTTATACAAGAAGATTACAGGAACAGATTTCGTCTCTACTGTAAATAAGTCCACAGTAAAGTATCGGTATGATCAATCTATTGGCGCTGGAGGAACTTTTGGTGTAAATTATCCTCACTATAGGGAACTTCTACCATTATTCAACTATAACACTATGTACACACCTAAACATATAAAGAAAAAATTGGTCGATATAATGCTAGAGAACTTCTGGTTACCATTTGTTGAAGAAACTTTTATAAAAAGTAAATCTTGGGAAACATGTGGCGAACCCTGTCCTGCAGCATGTAAAAAGATATGGAGAGGTAAGAAAGTTGACTATGAACCTTTCAACGCTTTAGGACCTTTCATAGGTGTTTTGAGTATAGAACCAGTAGCAAAGGTAGTGGATCTAGGTGATCAACTTGGATATGATCTAATAACGTTAGGTCATATTGTTGCATGGCTTCTTGAAGCTGTATACAAAGGACTACTAAAGCCAGAAGAGGTAGGTATCGATGATGTTCCCTCGTTAGATCCCTCAGCACTAAATATAGACTTGTGGTCAAAGAACATTAAGTTAGCTGAAAAGATTATTTTGAACATGTTAGAGAAGAAAACAGATGTATTAAAACTTGTTGCAGAAAAAGGTATTAGAGCTGCAGCTAAGGAATTAGACAACATGTTTAAAGACAGAGTTGAAAAGATTCGTACTAAATTCGAAGATCTTGTGGTGTATGTACCCTATGGCGAGGATGGATATATGACGCCAACATTTTATTGGTCTCCTGGTGTTGTGCTACCTCTCGTTATTACAGGAAAGTACTTGACTAATTATACACCTACATTTGCTGAACCAGAAGAGTTTGCTAAAACAGTAGCAATAAGGATACTAAAGGAGCTAATAATTGAAAATGCAGGATTATGTAGATTCCATAGGGGCTGGTTTGAAAAGAATGCATCTGATTTCTATAAACCCTTAGGAATAGATATAGACCTTGATAAATATGCGAATGAGCTATACATTAAGATGGCTTTATATAACATAAGATCTGGTGCTAAGCCGAGGTATGTTGAAAGCGAGAAAGTTAAAGATATATTCGTAACGCTCGCTCTTGAAACGAACTTCGTTAACTGGATATCTAAATTCAACACAGATCGAGAGAACTCTGTAAAAGAATGGTGGTACAGAGCTAGTAAGTATATTATAGAACAGCTTAAACTTCCTCAAGAATGGCTTAACTGATTTACAAACTTACATTAATGCACTTCAATGATCTCTACACAAGTATGGTGTTGTCGATCAAGGTAATCAGTAATATGTATAGCTACTTTGAATTGAATTATATTAAATTACAAATATCGTGAGACAATTGTACAGTAATGTATTTGAGGTAAACAATATCTCCCATACATTCAGACAATAATCCAGGATAAGATTTTGAATGGTTAAGGTAATTATTGCAATACTAAAGAATTTAGGGCAATTATGCCATTCTATAGAGAATTATTCCTGAATATTTTCTTCCGGCGGTAAGGGTGCTTCTCTCATTCTCTCTTCAACTTCTTCTGCAAGTTCTGAAAGCAATATTTTAATTTCCTTAACCATAGGTTTGGCCAATTTCTTTATACCTCTATGACCAGGCATATATACAGCTCTAACAATATTTGCTTCCTCAAGTCTTCTCACATGGGTACTGATATTTGCTTTGCTTTGATTAAGTTTTTCAGCTAAGTCTTCTATTCCTACATCTTCCTTAAATATCAGTCCAAGAATTCTTAATCTTGTCAAAGATGCTAAGGCACTTGCAACCTTCTCTATAAATTCTTCGCCAGCTACATACATAGTGTCCCCTTCAATCCATATGCCTCGTTTAATCTTCGAAACATTCTTTTCATTTGAACTCATAGTTTATGCCCAAAAACATGCTATACTATTCGCTTTATATAGTTTAGGTGTTTATAAAAATTGTATATCTTTTCAACATATTATCAGTAAATACACTAATAATGTACTAAAGTTTGATATTCACAAAAACAATATATTACTTCATTTGATCTAGATTCATTTCATGATACATGTAAATATGCTTATTTTAGACATGACTAAATCAATCAACTAATAAAAATAAATTAAGCCTATGTATGATTTTTAATAATTTAAGTTTCCAATAATCTCTACATTACTATAAGTCATGTATCTGCTATATAGACATATAAGAAACATATAGCTACCTTAAGATAACAAAGGAATGCAACACAATATCATCCTAGTCTTTAGGTATTATAATTGCTTTAATGTACCTTATGAAACATCATCAACATCAGGTGTTGTAGATATTTCGATTTTAATTCGATAATATGTATAATTTATATTAAATTCTCTAGATAGAATTATGAAGTTTGTTTAAGTTAAACATATGAAATTATGAAATTAAATAATTATGTTCATATTGTGAACATGCTCAAGTTTTCATCACTTCTAGGGTTAGGATGATCTCAGGTAATCACATCTTGAGTGACTCGGAGAGCTCTGATAGACTTTCAACGCATCATTGGTATTATCTTCATCACCATGTATAAGATACCTATAAACATTTCCATCAATATCAATTAATACAAACAGATATAAAATCCGAAATAGTTGCATTAATCTATGTAAGTCTGTCTACAGGTTGCTTGGTTTTCTAGTTACTTGGTAATTCTATGGGTTTCAGAAATCAATACTAAAGCCTATAAATGCCCATGTGTTTGGGTAATTAGGAGCTTATGAGCTATTGACGAGGACGAGACTCTATAGATCTCTTTGCTAATAGTTCTGAAGAACAACAACAACCCTTGGAGCTTCAGGCGAGGAAACGAAGATAAGCAAATAAGGCAAATCCGTGTCTAAGGAAAACTAGAAATAATCAAGATAACTAAATAACTAATGTATACAAGTAACCAATGAATCATAACTATATTAGAGATTAGGCGAGATGAATATATATACAAAACTTATTTAAATACTCAGTAATCAGTTACGTAGTTTTTCTGTTATCAAATTGTTGTTTTCATGACTTAAATAACATTATTCACATGAATATGTATAGGGTAGTAAAGCCCTAAAGTGTTTAGATGTTCTAGGGCTTATGAATAATCCTATCTTGATTTCCTTACCTCTGTGATTTTTAATTACATATACTTTATTAGGGGCTATCGTAATCACTGTATGGGATGTAGGATCTTTAACTCTTACTTCATTTCTGCACACCATACCTTAGCCACCTCTCACAACATGTTAGAGCTGATATAGGCAGATGTCTACAATGCATTTAAGTGTCTAGAAATTTAAGCTTTATTAAGACACGAACAATAAAATTAACTTTATGTACAAACAAATCAGTGTCAGAATGTTGAAGAGTTATTGTGATCTATTATGAGTATTAGATGCTTTATAGCTATAGAAATTGAGAATTACGAAGTACTTAAAGAGATTATAAAGGTTAAAGAAGAATTATTGAGAAGAGGTTTAGATATAAAACTAGTTGAAGATGAAAATATACATCTAACATTAAGATTTCTGGGCAATATATCACAGAATAGTGTTGAGGTTGTAAAGAAGATACTCTCAAGCTCTAGTCAGATAATTAATAGATTTGAAATTGAGATTAGAGGTCTAGGAGTGTTTCCATCAATTGGCAATCCTAGAGTGATTTGGGTTGGTGTTGGAAAAGGTGTTGAAGAATTATATCAGATAAGGAAAATAATTGATCAGGAGATATCGAAGAATAAATTATATGATGTTCATAAAGATGAGCAAGAGTTTCATCCGCACATCACATTAGCACGTGTAAAAAGTCGTAGAAATATAGAGTCATTTTACGATTTCTATAAGCGCTATAGTGATTATTTGTTTGGAGTATCGTCTGTTACTAAAATTAAATTAAAACAAAGTATACTCAGACTTCAGGGACCTATATATCACGACATATTTATCGTTAGTCTAAGGTAAGATGATATAATGATGTTCGATATGAACAGTATTATTCGCAAGATTGCTGAAGAGATAAGACCCTCCGAACAAGAGAGAAGGAGGCTTATGGATATATATGAACACGTAAAGTCCACGCTAGAAACTTGTTTATCATTATCTCTAGATAGAGATGTAGAAGTAACGTTGCAGGGATCTCTGGCTAAGGATACCTTTCTCAGAGGTCAATCAGATATCGATGTGTTTCTGTTGTTCCAGCCACGTAGTGATACAGACTACAGATGGTTCAAGGAGGTTCTGGTTCCTGTTGTTATAAACTGTTTCAAAGATTATAGATACACCCTAAATTATGCTTCTCATCCCTATGTTACGCTGTATGTTGATGATGCAGAGGTGAATATAGTGCCCGCTTTTAGGATTGAGAGTCCCAGCAAGATAATTAGTGCTGTTGATAGAACTCCGTTTCACACTGAGTACGTTAGAAGCCACCTCTCTATTGAGCAAAGAGATGAAGTAAGGGTTCTGAAGTACTTCCTTAAACAGTGGGGTCTTTATGGAGCTGAAGCCTCTACTAGAGGTTTTTCGGGTTATCTAGCAGAGCTTCTTGTGATAGCATATGGCACGTTTCTCACCTTGCTGAAGAACTGTACTAGCTGGAGAGCCTACGAGACATGTATAGATATAGAGAACCAATATAAATCCAAAAGAGAATGTTTAGAGAAATTCAGAAATGATGTATTGGTCGTAGTTGATCCCGTGGATCCAGGCAGAAATGCAGCATCTGCTTTATCGGTAAAAAGCTTTGCTTTGTTCAAACTCTTGGCGGGATTATTCATAGAGAGACCGTCACCTATGTTCTTTCGAATCAACGAAATAGAGATACACAGTAATGTCCCTACAGAAGAGGTGGTTCGTATGCATGTTGAGGAATATGGGAGCTGTCTCTACGGGCTAGAGTTCGATATAGTGAAGCCCATCCCAGATGTTGTATGGGGTCAATTGAACAGGCTACGCAAAGCTGTAACAAATACCCTTAGGTCCCAGGGAATAGGTGAAGTGGTGCGAGCAGACTCGTGGATCGATAGAGCCTTAACGAAGGCCATAACAGTTGTAGAGATAATTTACTGTAACAAGAGATACACATTACACAGAGGTCCTTATGCATATGATGTACACAATGCTCTGAGGTTTCTGATCAAAAACAAAAGCATAGGGATGGGTCCCTGGATCAACGACGATGGAAGGCTCTATACCTTCAGAATGATTGACACAAACATAGTGAAGATAATCATGGATACCATCTTGAGATGTTCTCCAACGAGTCTAAGACTCACAAAAGTCCTGGACCTAGGAAACAGAGAAACCCTACAGACAGTAGATCCGGGATTCAAGGAATGGTTAAGAAGTTTTCTAGAAGGAGATCCAATCAAAAAAATTATGAAATTACTTGAAGACTCTTATCTCGATCCTTGATACATCGATCTCCTTTTCCAGAATTTTACCACAGCTAGGACATGTACTAGATATTCGTACAATGAGCTCTGAAGGCGAAGGAACTCCATAGTAATCCTGTCCAGCTCTCAAAAAGGTGTAGATAATTGTACCACATTTTGCGCATTTATAAATCACAGGCATGAAAGACCCCACCAAAACTTCTCTTGAAAAGATTAAGAAGAGTTTGATATTTATACCTGGATTCAAGTAATACTTAGATAATACCCAGATCAAGTTATGAGTAAAACACTTCATTCAGGTTTTGAAAACAAATTGACGGTGAGACCCAGGGTATACTAATTACTATACTATTTGTCAAAGAAGTAATGGTATTTAGTAATATCGTTATAGAGTAATACTATTTGTAGTATTGGAACAATATCTAAGGGTAGATTAGTGGGGCCGCCGGGATTTGAACCCGGGACCACCAGCGATCCGGGCGGGAAACACCCCAGGCTGGCATCCTAGCCAGGCTAGACGACGGCCCCACACAGATTGATCTAAAGTTAGTCACCAAAAAAATTGGGATATTAATTTTTATTATGTTGAAATTATGTGGTTAGTTATATCTTTATGATCTTTATTTCAGTAGCTGAAGAGCATTTTTCCATTTCTTTTTTCCATAAAATTGAAGGAGTCCACATAATCCATGCCGGCACCTTCTTTATGAATTCATAGGCTTCACTCCAATCATCTAATCCAAGTTCTTCTGCTAATTTTTCTAAGCTTGTTTCTGTTCGTACATAGGTATTTAGTATTTTAACAACTTTTTCATCTAAATCTATTTCCTTATCACCAACTTTTACTACATACTTGTGGCATATACTCATTTATTGTACACCACTACTTTTTGAAATACATTATGTTGTAACTTAAAATACAATTCTAACCAATATATGTATAAGCCTTAGAGAAACATTAAAAATGTTCTTGATCATATGCAAGATCATAAAGTAAGTGCGTAACATTCTTCCCTAGCTTTATAAATTATACCTTCTCGGCGCATTCTACTTAAAGTCTCTTCAACAAGTCTTTCATCAATATTTCTCTCTCTAGCTTTTACAACTATATCACGCATCTTGGCACAACCTTCTGATTTTGATAAATCTCTTATTATCTCCTCTATAATCAACATTCTCTCTCTTTGAGATTTAGGTTGCCCAGTCATTATCACATCTATATCTACTTCTCCTCTTTCTACATCAATTCCAACACTTTCAAGCATACTCTTCATAAGTCTTATAGCTTCAGCAGCATCTTCTTCTGTTACCTCATGTTTTAGAGCCATTTTAGCATGTGCTTCAGCTAATCGTATTAATGCTTCAAGTTGTCTAGCTGTTATAGCTATAGGTGATTCTGGTACCTCTAAACTCTTTTTTCTCATTTCGACAAAGAAGTTTTCTATAATTCTTCTAGCTTCTTCTGTTAATTCGGGCCTCACATATTTTCTTGCATAAGCTATGTACTTCCTTAATAGTTCTATATCTATTAGTGGTTTTATTTCTTCGTATTCGCTATGTGTAATAGTTATATGTCTTGCGAGTTTTAAATCTCTATTTGTGGTTGGTATATCCTTAATAACGAATATCAAGTCAAATCTTGAGAGTATTGTTGGAGGTAGATTGACGTTGTCTGATATCGATCTATTCGGTAGATATCTACCATACCGTGGGTTGCCTGCGGCCAATACAGAAGTACGAGAATTTAATCTGGCTACAATACCCGCCTTAGCTATAGATATTGTTTGTTGTTCCATTGCTTCATGTATTGCAACCCTATCTTCTTCTCTCATTTTATCTATTTCATCAATACATGCTACACCACCATCAGCTAATACTAAGGCACCTGCTTCAAGATAAAACTCTCCCGTCTGTTTATCTCTAATAACTGCTGCTGTAAGTCCTGCAGCTGTAGCACCTTTACCTGTTGTATATATTGCTCTTGGAGCAATACGTGCAACATATTGAAGTAATTGAGATTTTGCTGTACCAGGATCACCTATTATCAGGACATGTATATCGCCTCTAATTCGTGTACCATCTTTCAACTGTTTTAGATTACCACCAAACAACATTAACGCTATAGCCTCCTTAATATCCCACATACCGTATATAGCTGGAGCTATAGATGCTATAATTTTTCTTCTGATTAATGGATCACGTGCTAAATATAGAATTCTTTCTTCATCCTCCTTTGTTATCTCTATTTCCTCTAACATTCTCTGAGATACTATTATATTGTTGGCATCTATGAACATAGTGTAGATACTTCTTGTTTTCTTGCTTTCTGGAGTCCTTATTTTTGGTATACCAACAACTGTTACTCTATCGCCAGGTCGTGCTACATCAACAAGATCATCATATACATCAACTTCAATGGATCTAGGCATTCTACCTGCAGGCATCTCTTCTGGACGTTCTTGAATAACAAGACGTTGAAAATCTCTATATTGTGACTTCTCTACAATTAATCTCCAACTACCACCGGTTTTTCTGCAATATGGACATTGTATTGGTTTTTCAATTATTTCTCCAACAACTTGTTCCACAACTTCATTGCCACATTCGTGTCTAAATACGGCTTTCACTATCTTCTCAATCGGTGGTGTAGCTCTAACTACAATACCTTCAATAGCTATCAGTTTTCCTATATGTATGCTTCGAAGATCTCTTATCTTCACTATTAGTGATGAAGGTATATCTACAAGTCTGGGCACTATATGAGGTATTTTATCTAAATATTCTGGTATTTCTAATTCAATTATTTTTCTAAAGGTCTCACTAAATTTGTTTAGTGCTTGTTCAGGATTTCTGGAAATATAATCTGCAAGTTCTGTAGAGAAACTAAGTATATCAGTAAAGCTCAGTTCAATACTAGATTTGTTTTCCACTAAGACTCTCTTTAGAGAATTAACATATTTAGCTTTTCCATCACTATCTTTATAATACTTAATGAATTCTTCGATCATAGATAGATAATCGATAATGTGTGAAGAAATAGTTTTATCTAATTCCTCCATAACTTTCACCTATCGTTAAGTTCTACAAATTCTTTAATCCATTGATTATAGTTGTTTTGTATGATATTTATAAGTATCTTCTCCTCTATGGTGCAGTTTTTTTCAATAATATCTATTCCACCTAATTGTAATGCTCTAAGTATTCCTGAGAGTCTTACGCTAGCTATATCAGTAAAGTCTTCACGCATCTTTTCTGTAGTTCTTAGCGTAACTATGTCGCCTTCTGTTTTTGCCTTAACCATAAACATTTTTATGCTTTCCTTAGCCTTCATATAGAAAAAATCGTCTATTTTTAATAATGAACCTTTTTGTTGCATATGCGAGAATCTAATTCTTGCCAAATCTTGTTGTGATATTATACCTTCAGTTATTTCGGCTAGTCCATTGTTTTCTAAGATCTTTGCTAACGCTCTTGGAAGTGGCACTTGAGATCCTTTTTGTAATGAACTATCAATTAAAGGAATTTTTTTACAGCTCTTTAAGATTGTAGTTTTTACTGGTTGTAATTCATACATTAACTTCAACAATCTTAGTATCATTTTGCTGTCTCCTTCTCACAGTAAGGTTTGTAAGCTTTGACAGTTTAAATATGGTTAGCTATCTCATACACAAGTTAACTTGATGAAATATCTGAAGCTTTTAATGTTTTTATATTTAAATCTAAAAACTACTACTTTTTTGAAGCAGTCAAGAATAATATAGTGTAGTAGGTGAGGGAAAACAAATGAGTCAAAAAACATTAGAAGAACTTTTATGGGTTGAGAAATATAGACCTAGATCATTAAGAGATATAGTAAACCAAGAAGAAGTTGTCAGAAGGTTACTGAAGTTTGTTGAAGAAAGAAATATGCCGCATCTCCTTTTTGCTGGTCCTCCAGGAACAGGAAAAACTACAGCGGCATTGGCGTTAGCTCATGATTTATATGGTGAAGAATGGCGAAAATATGTGTTAGAACTAAACGCAAGTGACGAAAGAGGGATTACTGTAATAAGAAGTAAAGTAAAAGAATTTGCGCGAAGCAAGCTTCCTGGAGAAATTCCATTCAAAATAGTTATACTTGATGAAGCTGATAACATGACTGCTGATGCACAACAAGCCTTGAGGAGGATTATGGAAATGTATGTCGAAACAACGAGATTTATACTCATAGCAAACTATCCAACCAAGATAATAGATCCAATACAGTCTCGATGTGCCTCCTTCAGATTTCTGCCGTTAAAGAAGGAAGACGTAGTATATAGACTTAAATGGATATGTAGCAAAGAAAATGTTTCATGTAGAGATGATGGTCTTGAGGTTATATATGAGGTTAGTGAAGGTGATATGAGAAAGGCAATAAATATTCTACAAGGTGCAGCCGCCTTAGGCGAGGTAACAGTATCATCGGTATACAAGGTTGTTGGACTAGCGCATCCTAAGGAGATAAGGGATATCATAAACTTAGCTTTGTCTGGTAAATTTATAGAGGCTAGAGATAAACTTAGGAATTTAATGATAGTTTACGGATTAAGTGGTAATGATGTTTTAAGACAGATTCACCGGGAGATATTTTCGGCTGATCTAAAGATACCAGAAGATGTAAGGGTAACATTGGCAGATCTTATCGGTGAAATACATTTTAGAGTAATAGAAGGTTCTGATGAAGAAATACAGTTAACAGCACTTCTAGCTAGGATGGCACTCTTAAGTCAAAGAATAGGAATAAGGTAGGTGTAGGTACGGAGTATGAATAGAAAGTTACCTTGGACCATAAAGTATAGACCTAAAAGCATTAATGACGTAATTGATCAGGATGAAGCTAAGAAAAAAATCTTGGACTGGATAAAGAAATGGCCTAATGTAGATAAAAAAGCTCTTTTATTATATGGTCCTCCAGGTGTTGGAAAAACATCGCTTATAGAAGCTATAGCAAACGATCTAGGATACGAATTAGTTGAGTTAAATGCTAGTGATAATAGAAGAAAAACCGATATAGAAAGGATAGCTATAAGAACATCCTTGTCAAAGTCGCTAAAAGGATACAAAAATAAGCTAGTGTTATTAGACGAAGTAGACGGTATAGCTGTAAAAGATGATGTGGGGGGTCTTGAAGCAGTAAAGGTTCTTATAGAATCTTCATCTATTCCTGTAATAATGATAGCTAATAATCCTTGGGATCCAAAATTAAGAGAACTAAGAGAACTCTGTGAAATGGTTCAATTCAAAAAGCTATCAAAAACTGATATGAAAAAATTTCTGCAAAAGATATGTGTAAATGAAGGTCTTGAATGTGAAGAAGAGGCTCTAGATTATATAGTGGAGAGATCTGAAGGTGACATGCGTGCAGCAATAAATGATTTACAAGCGGTAGGCGAGGGCCAAAACAGAATAACTATTGATATGGTTAAGTTACTGCTTAGACCACGTGATAAAGAACGAGATCCTTTTGAAACATTACGTATGATATTTTCTGCAAATTTTTCGTGGCAGGCCAAAATGGCATTAAATCAATCACAACTTGATTATGAACAACTTAAATTATGGCTTGAAGAAAATATACCCTATCAGTATCAGAATGCAAATGATCTTTCAAGAGCATATGAAGCTCTAAGTAGAGCTGATGTATATATGGGAAGAATTATCAGAACAGGTGACTGGGATTTACTTTCATATGCTATAGACTTAATGACGGCTGGTGTAGCTTTTTCTGCTAAGAATAATCCTAAAGACAAATACAAATGGACTAAATACTCATTTCCACAAAGGATTACACTTCTATCTAAATTAAAGGAGGTTCGTGAGATACTTGACGATTTAGCTAAAATTATAGCCACAAGGTTACACATATCAACATCAACAGCAAAAAATGAGGTAATACCATTTTTGAGATCAATATTCGCTTCTAACACTTTATTGGCAGCAAAAATAGCATATAGTATGGGATTTTCAGAAAAAATCATAGAGTTTCTAGCAGGACCTAATAAACAACAAGTATTGGAGTACTATCGTCAAATCAAGAAGAGAATAGAGAACGAATCATTGAGCGAATTAAATAATAAGAAGCAGAGAACTGCTGAAGAAAAAACAAAAAAGTTAGAAAAAACTTCAAGGGATCTTCTATCCTTTACAAAGAAATAGTGGAAAGCTCATTAAGACTTTTTATAATGTTGATCATAAGCTTTGTCATATTGTTATCTGCTAACTTTATTAGCCTTAGTTTTCCTATTTTTATTTCTTCAATAAGTTGAAGTTTCTTCATATGATCTATACATTTAGATATGGTGATATAGTTACTGTTTAATTTAGATATTAGTGCTGTAATGTTAAGTGTGTTGTTTTCTGATTCTATGAGCACGGATAATACACTCCATATACAGGGTTTTCCAACAATTGAAACTTTATTTTTCAACATATTATAATGGGTTAATTCATTAATAAACATCTTCATTTGTTTACCCCATTACTAGTGCAGAAATTTTTAAAAGGAAGGAGTACTGTGATCAAGAGGCATCTACAAGTTCTTTCTTTGCATTGATGACTTCATCAACTTTCATTTCAAGTTCATTTAATGGAACAGTTATTGATATTAGCGTTGTTCGTCCTCTGAATCCCTTGCCAGAAACTTTAGCTTCAATTATTCCCATATGTTTAAGAGTGTTAACATATTCATAAACTTGGGTATGTCTGCGAGGTTTAATACCAAATAATTGACATATGTAGTTATATTCGTCTTCAACCTCACCAATTTTAACAAAGACTGTTTTTTTCTTCTTTAGGCTCCTTATGATTGCTTTTAATAATAAAAGCTCATGAAGTTGTAGAAAGTTTATATCGTCTGATATGCGTATAACTTCCGAATGAACGACTCCTAAAGCTTTTCTTACGTGTTCTATGGTAACTTTTTGAACACCTTCATGATCAGCTGCTTGTCCTGCTAATAATAGTGTTTCAAGAGCAGATCTCGCATTACCTTCACCACCTTTATCAACACCCTTGCTATCAGCTATAAATTTCAATAATTCATCGTCTACTGTTCCTTCATAGAACGCTAAATCTCTTCTGTAACTTAGTATATCAAAAAGTTCATCAGAAGTGTAGGGATCCAACTTAACCATGTGTCTCAGTATATAACTTTCTGTTGTAGGATCTAGCATACTTAATGACGATATGTTTCGTGAAATGAATATGTAATTTATCCTCTTTTTGGTATCGGAATATTCATCATATACCCTTATTAAAAAATACACAGCATCATTACCCTCTGTTGAAATAAAGTAATCAAATTCATCTAAGGCAACGAGAAGATAGATATCATGCTTCTCCACGTAATTTAGAAGTGCCAACATCATTTCTCTTGGTGATAGACCTCTTATTGGTATTGGTGCACCTATTTGTCTAATTATTTCAGAAACTACTTCATATAAGGTTCTATCTCTATGACAATTAATATGAACATAACGTAAGTCGAATCCTTTCTCTGACGCAAATTTTCTTATTTCTCTACCAAAAACTTTTGCTGTAGCTGTTTTACCTACACCTACTCCTCCTACTATCATTGCCCTTATGAATACACTTCCAGGAGATAACATCATAGGTTTAAAAATCTCAGCAAGTTGTCTTAGTTGGATTTCTCTACGGGGCAGATTTTCAGGAATGTATTCAGGGTATAGAGTTTCTATATTCTTAAAGACGCTAATTTTTTTGAAAACACTTGCTATAACATCATTACTATTCATATACCTATACCCACTATTCTAAGCATACTAAACTTTGCTAACCTAGCTAAAAACGTTACGAACCTGACCGAAACTTTCGACTCTCTTGTTGAATTAGTTTAAAATGCTAGTCCTTTGTGTAACAAAAGTTTATAAATAGCTAAATTAAAGTATTAATCTTAAGGTGATGAGTCCCTCGGCTAATATGATAACAATGATTTGATGAAGACTACCCGCTGATAATTCATTTCGTCAACAAGATTCTTAAGTTCAATACTGCTTTTTACTGTACTAGACATTGTGGTAAGTCTCAGAAGGTGTGAAGTTGATGTCATTTATGCCTGCTGCAATGGGATATGATAGAGCTTTAACAATATTTTCACCAGATGGCAAACTATATCAAGTCGAATATGCTGCTGAAGCTGTTAGGAGAGGCTGGACTTCACTTGGTATAAAGTCAGAGCATGGAGTTGTGCTTATTGCTGAAAAAAGAAAGGTAGCGCCTCTACATGATGTCCTAAATCTTGAAAAAGTATTTATAGTTGATACTCATGTAGGTGCTACATTCTCTGGATTAGGTCATGATGGTAGGGTATTGATAGATTATGCAAGATTGATTGCAGTAAGGCACAGACTCACATTTGACGAAGCCATAGATATCGAACTACTTGCAAGAACAATATGCGATATAAAACAACTTTACACACAGCAAGGAGGTGTAAGACCGTTTGGAGTATCAATTATATTTGGAGGTATTGATAGAGGTAATATAGAGTTAATAAAGACAGAACCTAGTGGTCTGTACTTTAAATATTATGCTACAGTTGCAGGAGCAGGAGAACAAACAGCTCTTAGCTATATTGAAAAATACTATCATACAAAATTAACTATAGACGAAGCAATTATCCTAGGTCTAAGAGCACTAAGAGCTGCTCTTCAAGAGCCATTAACGGTAGATAAAGTAGAGATAGGCTATGCAGATATAGATACTAAAATGTTTAGAAAACTTGCTTCAGAAGAGGTAGGGATGCTGCTTGAAAAAGCAGGTGTCAATGTTTGAGCAAAAAGGAGTATGTTATTGCTAGATTGAATGTGAAAGGAAAGAAATTTGAGATATTAGTTGATTCAGAGAAGGCTTATCTATTTAGAGAAGGAAGAAATATACCGATAACAGACATAGTCATTAGTGATTACATATATAAAGATGTTAAAAAAGGTCTTAAAGCATCTCCTGAAGAGCTCGAAGAAACTTTTGATACAACTGATATATATAAAATCTCAGAGAGAATTTTGAAAGAGGGAGAACTACAACTTACTTCAGAACAAAGAAAACAAATGATCGAGATGAAGAAGAAACAAATAATATACTATATATCGAAATCTGCAATAGACCCAAAAACTAAGGCACCAATACCGCCTTCTAGAATTGAAAAAGCTTTAGAGGAAGCTAAAGTTGCCATAGATTTATACAAATCTATTGAAGAACAGATTCCAAACATAGTTAAAGCTATATCAAAGGTATTACCCATAAGGATAGCCAAAGCCTTAATAGGTATAACTATACCATCTGAATATGCTAATAAGGTAATGGGCCAGATTATGAAACTTGGAGAAGTAAAGAAATCTGTATGGCTACAAGATGGATCGCTATCTATTGAAATGGAAATACCGGCTGGTATGCAGAACGAAGTAATAGATCAAATAAATCGACTGACAAAAGGATCTGCAAATGTTAAGGTGATAACTATTGTCTAAAAACTCGGTATCTCAAACTTTATCAAAGCGTTCCATAGTTGTACCTGGTGACACAATCAGTCTTGAAGGAGAGATAGAACATAGCTACTACCTATATAAAGAAGATAATAAATTAGTTACTACAGTGATTTCATTGCTTGATATAGAGGAATCTGAAAATAAGAAGAAGATTAGATTAATTCCATTGAAAGGCAGATATCTACCAAAAGAAGGAGATATTGTCATAGGTATCGTTAGGGATGTAACACTATCTTCATGGATAATTGATATTAATGCACCATATTATGCCATTCTTAATGCAACAGATTACTTAGGTAGGTCTTTTAGTCCTGTGACAGATAACATTCGTAAGTATCTAGATGTAGGGGATGTAATTCTCGCTAAAATAGCGCAATTTGATAGATCTCGAAACCCAATACTAACAACTCAGGATAAAGATTTAGGTAAAATTATAGAAGGTTCTTTAGTTGAAATAGAACCATCTAAAGTTGCGAGAGTCATAGGTAAGAAAAAGTCGATGTTAATGATGCTCGAAGAGCAAACTAAATGTAGCATAATTGTTGGAAATAATGGAAGAATTTTGCTTAAATGTCCTGATCCAGAATATGAGTATATAGCTATACTGGCAATAAAAAAGATTGAACAAGAGGCGCATATACCTGGATTAACTGAGAGGATAAGATCATTTATTATAGAGGAAAAAGTGAAAAGAGGTCTAATTAAGTATGAAGTTGAACAAACCTAAATTAATAGATGGAAATGGAACTAGGATTGATGGTAGAAAACCGGATGAAATACGCCCATTGAAAATTGAGGTAGGGGTACTAAAAAATGCTGACGGTTCTGCCTACATTGAGTTAGGAAATACGAAAATATTAGCAGCAGTTTATGGACCTCGAGAAGTAGTTCCGAGACATGAAGAACTTGTAGATAGAGCGATAATAAGATGTAGGTATAGGATGCTTTCGTTCTCAACATCTGAAAGAAAGAGTCCTGCACCAAGTAGAAGAGAAATCGAGTTATCGAAAGTAATTAGAGAAGCTTTAGAACCTGCAATATTATCGAGTTACTATCCACGAACAGCCATAGATATCTTCATTGAGGTCATAAATGCCGATGGAGGTACAAGAACTGCTGGAATAACTGCTGCGTCATTAGCAATAGCTGATGCTGGAATACCTATAGTTGATTTAGTTACAGCAATAGCTGTAGGAAAGATTGATGGTGTAATAGTGTTGGACTTAAATGAGCTCGAAGATATGTATGGCGAGGCTGACATGCCTATAGCTGTTATGCCTTCATTAAATAAGATAACAATGATACAATTGAATGGAGTTCTATCAGTTACAGAATTCAGAGAAGCGTTATCACTTGCTCTAAAAGGTATTAATAAAATCTATGAACTTCAAAAAGAAGCCCTCAGGAAAAAATATGTCGAATTAGGTGAATGATTCATGTCTAAGACACCAGAGCAACCTGTTATTCCAAAAATAAAATATAGCGCGATATTGAGTGTTATATCGCGAGGCTTTCACATAGACAAGAGACCTTTAACAAGCTATAGACCTATTGAGATTACATATGGTATTTCACCTAAGGCTGAAGGTTCAGCATTAGTAAAGCTAGGGAATACACAAGTACTTGCTGGTGTAAAACTTGAGGTAGGCCAACCTTATCCAGATACACCTAACGAGGGAGCTATAATAGTAAATGCTGAATATATTCCAGCAGCTTCACCTTCATTTGAACCAGGTCCTCCAGATGAGAATGCTATAGAGCTGGCAAGAATTATCGATAGATCATTAAGGGAGTCTAGGGCAGTAGCGCTCGATAAACTATGCATGATTCCTGGAAAAAAGGTTTGGATTATATGGCTCGACATATACATACTTGATTATGACGGTAATTTAGTTGATGCATCTATGCTAGCTTCTATGGCAGCTTTATTGAATACCTATATACCTTATTACGAAGTTGATGAAGCACAAGGTCTAGTTAAGATAGATAAATCTAAGAAACATGTTAGTATGCCTATAAATAAACATGTAGTAACTGTAACCATAAGTAAGATAGGTGAATCTCTGGTTGTAGATCCTACTGCTGAAGAAGAATCCTTAGCAGCTTATAGACTCGCTATAGCTATTGATGAAGATAAAAATATCGTAGGACTACAGAAAATGGGTCTAGGGGCTCTTTCGGAGAAAGAGTTAAATGATGCCATCTCTATAGCTTTGATAAAATCTGACGAACTTTTCAGTATTTTAAAGAAATCTAGAGAGAAGTTAACCTTATAAGGTGGTACATTATTTATTGAGTATTGAGTGCTAAACAATGTAATTAACTTAATCTCACATTAAGTGATGCAACTATGGGTAGAACAAAAAGCGTCGGTATAGCAGGAAGATTTGGAGCTAGATATGGTTCAAGTTTGAGAAAGAAGTGGAAGGAAATAATGGAGCGCAGATATGATGTCTATCAATGTCCATACTGTTCAAGCAATGTTATAATGGAGCGTCTAGCATTTGGTATATGGCGATGTCCGAAATGTAAAACTACATGGGCGGGAGCAGCATATACTCCCTGGTCTCTAAAAAGTTAATACATGCTTAGAGACTCAATTAACTAGGATGTAACTTGGTGGCAAAGGTAATAATCACTTCATCGAGACGTCCTACACCTACTGTGCGACGTCTTATAAAGAGTCTTCTAATAGTCCTACCAAATTCTGTCAAAATATCAAGAGGAAAGTTATCATTTAACATGCTAGCTCTTCAAGCACTAGATTTAGGTTCAGATAAACTTCTGGTAGTACGAAATAAAAAAGGAAATCCTGGATATATAGACGTATATGTTGTAAACGAAATCAAGCCAGAATTAAAATTAACTAAATTCTGCACATTGTATATTTGTGGCTATCGGATACCAAGACCTATACATAAGGATCGTATACAACAGTTTAAACCAAAGAGTGTTATTGTTCCTATTGATGCTTTAAGCAACATTGATAATGAATCTATAATTGAATGTATCTTAATAGGATTCGATATAAAGGTATGTAACGATGCAAGAAACACTATATCCACTTGTAGTAATGATGCGATAATCATAGACATAAAGAAAGTATCGAAAAATTCCAGGGAGGCTTTTTATGAAATCATGTTTAAAGATACAAAGGAGAGGGTTTTTGGTCCAGTGATCAGAATATGCAATGCAAAGGTATTCACAAAGTCTCAATAACTATGTGTTTTAATGACGATGATCCATCACTATTTCATACAATTGTTGAAAGTCTATATATAGAACTAGTTAACCCTATAGGTGGTTCAAAAACATATGTTGGAGTAGACGTTAATGAAGAAGATCGATGTTTAATGATAATAATATGTTCTGAGTCATTAAGTCAACTTAGAGCGGTAGTTAATTCAGTAATGTATTTGATGCATGCCCTACTTTATACAATCAAGATAATAAGTAATCATATAGAGAAATTATCGGTAAAATAATGTTCTATAACGTAACTATTTTTAATTAATTCTCAGAATTCGCTACATCTAGTACCATCAAGCTATTAACAAATATGTAGACAATAATTTTTTATTTAGTCAATCCATAACTTAATTAATTAAAGATTGGTGTATAACTTCTACTGAAGTAATGTATTATTGTAGAATCTTATCTACTTTTCTATATTCTATATTGAATATTCATACTAATATGAACACTCTGAGTAAAGAGTATGAACTCTACTGAAGTTTATTACTTGTTTTAGAGTTTATGGATTGTAGTATCATTTTAATAGTAAGCATTAATATCACTAATCTTTCGTGAAATCGTCAAAACACTTAGAGATTTACCAAGTCTCTTTCCATGAAAATGTTTATTGAATTGTTAAAAACAAAGTATCTCTTTCATGTTTCTCTAAAAACAGTGTTAGAGTATTTTATATCATAATTGTGATCTATAAACTAGTTTTATCGAAAGTTATCAATTAATTTTAGGTATATTTACATCTATGCTTATATGGTTAAATGATATAGATAAGTCTGAGGAGAATAAATCCCTTATCGTCACTTTAAGCACTAACTCAAATAGCCTTTTGATTTTATTCATACATCTCAAAATACATCTCAAATTAGTATCTTACAATAATGTTTATACATTAATTAGTTATTAAACATAGTGCCTACTACAACAACTATATTTTCCTGTAACCGGTATGGTTTAAGGAAAAATGTCTCTTCTATATTTAATTAGCATAGAATAATAAGTGCTCGAACTTATTGGATCTCACTTTGTAAGATTTCAGGACGTATGGTTTATTTTCATAGATACTTATAATAAGTGCTAAACTGTAATAGTATTTGGGTATTATGGCATGGCTGAAAGATTACCTCCAGAGGTACAACAACAAGCAATAAAATATCAACAAATACAGTCTCAGTTAAATCAATTAATAGCTGAAAAAAGCGTATTAGAACAAGAATTGAGAGAAGTAGATCGAGCTCTTGAAGTACTAAAGAATGTGCCAGATAATACCGATATCTATAAGTTAGCTGGGCATCTCTTAATAAAGGTGACTAAGGAAAATGCTGAAAAGGAGCTTAATGAAAGAAAAGAATTATTGGAACTGAGAATAAAGACATTAAATAGACAAGAATCTCTGCTACGTCAACAATTATCAGAAATTCAAACTAAGTTAAGCCAGTATATGTCTTCATCATATAAAAAGACTTCGTAATATAGACAGTTTTATTCAAAAGCTAGGTTTTATTTATGAAACAATTGTATAGATATGTGGAGGAACTGAATGTAGATATTGAACGTATTACTCAAGACAATTTAGTAGAGTTAGCAGAACTCATTGAGCATTGTATAAGAGATGAGCTAGCGAAGATATTGAATCAAAGATTAACCAATTTAGTAGCAACTATTGGTATCGAAATAGCTGATAAAGTTATTAACATTTCAGTAGACCTAGAAGTTGAAGCTTACGTATTACCCCGTATGAATTTAGAGAATATACTAGATAGGGTAATTAATTATGCCTTTACAAAAGCTAGGATATATCTATCAAGATTTAGAAAGCATAAAGAGAATGATAACAAATAGCATCAATGTGGCTATAGTTCCTCACGCAAATGCTGATCCTGATGCACTAGCAGCAGCATGTGTATTAGCATACGTGATTAGGTACATAAATAACAGCACAGTAGTAAGGATACTTATTCCCGAAGGCATAGGTATGGAGAGCAAGAAAATGGCTGAAATATGTGGTAACTACGATGTACCTATACTGTTAATTAAAAAAAGAGTAGATGTTTCTGATGAAGTGTTACATAAAAACAGCTTATGTTTTTTAGTTGATGTTGCGTCCATTGAACAAATAAAAATCTTAGCTGAGTATTTTAATAAATGTAATTATATTATTATAATAGATCACCATGATTTTCATGATTATAGATTCAATTTAGCAGAAGATCAGCATATGTTAACCTTTATAGATCCTAAAGCTTCATCTGCATCAGAGATTGTTTTTCGTATACTCAGTTTCTTTAATCTATCATTACCTAAAGATCTACTGGAAATGATTTTAGCAGGAATAATTTGGGACACCAAGAGATTTCTTAGAGCTTCTGCTGAAACATTTGAATGTGTAGCTAAGCTTCTAGAGTCTGGTGCTGATTATCAAAAAGCACAACAATTGATTATACTATCAAAACCTTACTATACCAAAATGGCTAAAATAAAATGTGTTTTAAGACATCGAGGATACAAAATTTCACTAGGATCTACAGATCTATATATAGCGATATCAGAAGTCGGAGCCTACGAATCGGACTGTGCTACAGCATTGATAAATATAGGATATGACATAGCTATTGTTGCTTCAGAAGAAGAAGAAATTAAAGCTACTAGAATTGTGTATAGGGTTCGTGATGATAATACTATACTACAGATCATAGATGTATATAACGATATACTTAAGAAAGTAATACAAAAACTTGGCGGTGGTGGAGGAGGTCATAAAGCTGCTGGTGCAGCTATCATAAGTGTGCCAAAGGCTTCAATAATCTTTAAGGAAGTGATAGAGATTCTCAATGAGTTAGCTAGAAATAAATTTGTAGAATTAGTAGAAAGTAAGGTTCTTTGATGAAATATTAGATTGAGGTATAATAACTATGGTAACAATCTATGTAGATGAAAGAGAGAAAAATTCTAAGGTTCCAAGTCTTCTAATTTCAAAAGGATTAACAATAATATTCAAAATGCTTGAAGCAGGAGATTATTCAATTTCTAATTATATTGGAATTGAAAGAAAGAGTGCTAATGATTATATAAATTCCCTAATTGATGGAAGATTATTCGACCAATTGAGCAGATTGAAAAAAGTTTATGAGAAGACATTATTGATAATCGAGGGAGATATACATAAAGAGATCAGGAACAGAAATATACATAGGAATGCTATTATAGGATCCTATATATCAATATTGTTCGATATGGAGGTTCACATCATAACTACACGAAATGAGGAAGAAACAGCTGAATTAATAAAACGAGTAGCACTCTATAAACCGAAACCAGTTAGACCTTTAGCAATGGTTCATAAACCCAAAATCAATACTGTGACTGAGTGGCAGATGTATATTCTTCAATGCTTTCCATATGTAGGTCCAAAAACAGCGCAGAAGATACTAGAGGTCTTCGGATCTATATACAATTTCTGTAATGCAACTCTTCAAGAGCTTAAACGCATAGAAGGATTGGGGGATAAGAGAGCTGGGGAATTGTACCAGATAATACATGCTATTTATAGAGATTATGTAGAGAGAAATGTGTCAGAGCATAGAAAAAGAATAGTTGATTATATAGAAATGAATGGATCAAAGGAATCAAAAGAGAGATTATAATTTTAGTTGAGATATTACTGATGTGTGTTACACATTCATCAAGATTAATAAACGCTAGAGGATAGTGATGTAGGTAAGGTTGGCAGTAAAATGAGATACGTTAAAACAGTTGAACAAATACTCAAGATAATGAATAATATAGAACAAGTTAGAAATGTAGGTATTATAGCTCATGTTGACCACGGTAAAACAACAACAACGGATAGTCTACTTGCAGCTGCTGGAATAATTTCGTCAAGACTAGCTGGTCAAGTACTAGCTATGGACTTCCTTGACATAGAACAAAAAAGACAAATGACGGTAAAAGCCGCTAATATAAGTTTGTATCACGAATATGAAGGAAAACCTTATGTAATAAATCTTGTTGATACTCCAGGTCATGTTGATTTTACAGGCAAGGTCACAAGAAGTTTAAGAATGATTGATGGAGCTATAGTTGTTGTAGATGCTGTTGAAGGTGTTATGACACAAACTGAAACAGTATTGAGGCAAGCTTTAGAAGAAAGAGTTAGACCTTTGTTGTTCATAAACAAAATTGATAGACTTATTAAAGAATTGCGTATGAGTTCTGATGAAATTAAACAACGATTTATCGAGATCATAAAGGATGTTAATTCATTGATTGAGACTTACGCTGATTCAGAATTTAAAAAGAAATGGATTTTAGATCCAGCACAAGGTATGGTTGCTTTTGGATGTGCTAAAGATGCTATAGGATTGACAGTACCAATGAGTAGAAAGAAAGGAGTAAAGATAGATGATCTTATAGAAGCTTATAGATCTGGAGATAAAGAAGTTCTAGAAGAACTTAAGAAGAAGATACCGCTACACGAAGCACTACTAGACATGGTTGTAAAATTCGTTCCTAATCCTAAAGAAGCACAAAAGTATAGAATTCCAAAGATTTGGAAAGGTGAGATCAATACAGAACTAGGTAAAGCGCTCATGGAGGCAGATCCAGAAGGACCATTAATATTCTTCGTATGTGATATTAGATGGGATCCTCATGCAGGATTTGTAGCAACTGGTAGAGTATTTTCGGGTACAGTATATAGTGGACAGGAAGCATATCTATTAAATGCAAGAACTATACAAAAAATACTTCAAGTAAGTCTGTACATGGGGCCCTATAGAGAGGTAGTAGACAGGATTCCTGCAGGAAATGTAGCAGCTGTCTTAGGTCCAGATCTAGCTAGAGCCGGAGAAACAATAATAGAACCCAAAATAAAAGACATTACAACACCATTTGAGAGATTAAGATATGTATCTGAACCTGTTGTCACTATGGCCATTGAACCCAAGAAAACAACTGATATAACGAAGCTTATTGATGCTTTAAGGAAGATGAGTATTGAAGATCCTAATTTAGTTGTTAAAATTAATGAAGAAACTGGCGAATACCTTGTATCAGGTATGGGACATTTACATCTTGAAATTGTTCTAACATTACTCAAGGAGAGATTTGGTTTAGAGGTAGATACATCACCTCCGACAGTAGTGTATAGAGAGACCATACGCACTAATAGTCAGATTATTGAAGGTAAATCACCGAACAAGCACAATAGATTGTACATAAGTGTTGAACCTTTAAACAATGAAACAATACAATTAATACAACAAGGTACAGTATCTGAAGACATGGATTCACATAAACGTGCAAGAATCTTGCGTGATGAAGCCAACTGGGATTATGATGAAGCTCGTAGAATATGGGCCATAGATGAAAACATAAATGTATTCGTAGACAAAACCTCTGGTATACAATATCTTAGAGAGGTTAGAGACACTATTATCCAAGGATTTAGATTAGCCATGAGAGAAGGACCCCTTGCAGCTGAACCTGTTAGAGGAATTAAGGTTATACTACATGATGCAGTAATACATGAAGATCCTGCACATAGAGGTCCAGCACAAATATATCCAGCAGTAAGGAACCCGATATTTGCAGGAATATTATTGTCAAGACCAACTTTACTAGAACCTATACAAAAAATTGAAATAAAGTTTCCACTAGAGTTCATGGGACCTGTCTCTAGCGTTATAACAAGGAAAAGAGGGAAGATACTAAACGTGATACATTCTGTGGGCAATATTGTAAAGATGATTTGTGAAGTACCTGTCGCAGAATCAGCTGATTTAGCTAACGAACTCCGTAGCTCTAGTGCTGGTAAAGCATTTTGGGGTACAGAGTTTAGTGGATGGCTACCTGTTCCAGACTCTATGTTGCTAGATATAGTGAAAAAGATAAGACAAAGAAAAGGACTAAAACCTGAACCACCAAGACCAGAAGACTTCTTATCACTATAACCCTTAGAGGAGTGTTATTGTTTTATCCAATACAGAATTTTCATTACATAACATAATGTTCGAAGCAATGATAATAGATCATTCAACAGATTAGAATAATTAAAGCGATAAGCTCTAGATATGCGTCACTGTTATGAAAAGCATTGGTTAGGCTTGGACTCAGATTTGATGTTATATCTATTTATCGAGTTCTTCTACACTAAGTTCAAGAGGATCTCTATCTAAGCACATATAATCTACACACCTTCCCACACATTTGGATACATAATATCATCTGGCTCAGACACTTGTTTAAGTTTTTAACAAGCTCCATATTCCAATATCTTGGTATTAAAACCTATTTAACTAGATCTAGCTATACCATATTCAGAAGAATGTGTATGGAAATATTACAATTATAGAGAATTGCTAAGAAGACCTCGAAGAAAACAGTATTGGAATAGAGAGAACGAGTATATAGATAAAGTAATGAAGATGCTTAAAGAAATAAAAATAGTATAATGATACAAACAAGCTAAAAGCTTAAGTTATAACCTTTACCCAACACATTCTTCTAGTTTGTGCAAAATCACAAGTTTATGCGATACAGAATAGTAGATACCATACTCAATAAATCCTTTATATTTGGTTAAGAATTACATGTTCAGATTAATATATTCAATAAATCTAGAAACCTTCATAAAGTTGTATTACTGTTCCTCCAGCATTTATTATTTTTCTTTTAGCATTTTCTGAAGCCTTGTAGACTATCACTTTTACTGGATGATTTATTTTGCCTGTACCAACAATTTTTGTAATACCCATAACACTTAAATCAACAACTATTTGACCATTCTCATATACTGCTCTATTACTTGTAATAAGTTTTGTTACAAGTTCATCAAGTTGTTGTAGATTCATTATATTTGTTTCCACAATATGTTCAGGACCTCTGGGTGTAAATCCTTCTTTGCCATACCAATCTCTAAAGTATTTAATAGTCCATGACCATTTATGTTTATGCATACCAACAGCACCTTTTCCACCTCTCGATCCAGACTTTCTGTGTTGTCCTATACTACCCCATCCACGGTTTCTATAGCCATGCATTTTTCTACTCTTTTTTTCCCTTCTAACAACCATTTATATCATCCTCAGGAGAAGTTCATTTATTTCTCTTCCTCTATACCCTAACTCACCACCATCTTTATAAGGCTTCCTTATACTTCCTTTAAAACCTTTCTTGGGGGGATGCAATCTAAATACTGGTTTAATACCTTTATTCTCAAGTCGATGATATAATACTCGTCCCTCAATTATAGCTTTTGCTAAAGCTTCTATTGATTCCAAACCTATATTTTGTTTTACGTATTCATCTGTCAAAGGTTTATTTCCTACAACTCTACCTCGTTTTCTCAGAAGTTCTATCAAGGTTTTTTCATCTATTTCTCCCCATGTTATCCAGTCCTTAACCACATTAAGCATACCTTCTATAGATGGTGTTTTTGGGTATACGACACAGCTATATTTCCTTACTAATCGTAGTAGCATTAATGTGTATTCTACATCATAGGGTACTCCAACTGTGCCACGAATTCTTATAATTGCATACACCTTGTAAGGCTCTATGTTCACTCCCATACTTTCTTACCCCAGTCAAGAGGTGTAACGAATCTATTTGTATTTCTTAGAGCTATATATGTTGCTTTAGCAAAGTTTAGGGTAGTTCTTGTTTCACCTCTAGTGAAGCACCATACATCTTTTATACCTGCTAATGACAAAAGCTTTTTAGCTATCTCACCTGCAACAAGACCCGTGCCTAGAGGTGCAGGTATAAATTCTATCTCAACGCTACCAGCTTTTCCAATAACTTTGTAAGGAACTGAATGAGGTATACTGCATCTGCATTCCCAACTTCCGCAACCTCTTCTAACAGGTACTATATTTAATTTAGCATCTATAACAGCTTTCTCTATTGCTGCTCTAAGTTGTCGTGCCTTACCTATGCCAAGTCCTAGATATCCATCTTCATTCCCAACAGCTACAACAACTCTGAACCTAGAAATTCTTCCAGCATCTGTCATTTTCTGTACAAGAACAACATCAAGTATCTCTTGCTTCAGGTTAGGAAGTAACATATCAACTATTTCAGGCTCCATAATTATTGCATTCATAGCGAATATCTGGTCTATGGATGTTATCTTACCTTCTTTCACAAGTCTTCCTATATATGTTCGAGGCATCCATGACTCAAGACTCATAATCTAACACCTATTGTAAGTTGTTTAATTAAATCTTTTGCTATGCTTGATTCTTGTACATGGTTGTAAATGTATATAATTTTGTTGCGAACAACTTCAAAGTGTGTTATCAATTCTCTTGGATCTAAACCATTTCTCAAGATAGTGCTGAACTGTCTCTGAAACTTTTCTGGCGATGTTTCGCTAAGCATCTTAGCATAATCTGCTATAACTTTACCAGTGATTCTATCCTCTGATGGTAAAACCTCTTCTGAGCAATTTATCATGATACCAGCATCTTTTATACCTTTTATTGTGGCAAACATTTTAGAACCTTTTACGGGTCTATGAAGACCTATGTCAGGTATAGCATGATCTATACCAAGTTTTTTGGCTCTTAGTCCTGCTAAAAGTCCTGTTAGATATGCAGCCGGAGTATTCTTTGTACCAGCTTTCCATCCAAACAATTTAACAAGTTCATAACTATGAGCTGAAGTGATCGTATAATCACCTATAGGTGTAGGATAAACAAACTGTACAATTATATACTTATTTGTTTTCCTTATAACTGCTCTAATCTTCTTGTTTTTAATCATTTCGTAACGTTTATGGTAGTTAGTTTTACCTTCCCTCCTTCTTCTCTTTGAAACTTTGTAATTAGCTCCTCTGGCCATAGTCTAATACACCTTAAGTTATTACTTAAAGTTCTGTGGAAGGAGACCATGATCTTTCATGTACCTCTTAAGAGAAGACAAACTATCGAATGTGCCACCTTTGGCCTTTCTATAAAGTATTCTATAGGTTCTACTATCTATGATATTATTGTTTCTTAACCATTTCAGAAATGCTCTTATCTTTCTGATCCTATAGACCCATTTATATTTATGATCAGTTCTAGCCCCAGCTTTTCCTTTTCTTCTACCTGCTCCTCTATGTCTTCCCTCTTTTCTAGCTTCGTGAAATATCTTCCACCTACCTCTGCTATTTCTCCTAGGGAGTTCAATGTATATAATGCCATCCTTAATAAGTCTTCTTATATCATCCTTTGTCGTGGCATTCACTACCTTATCTATTTGCTCCATGTTGAAGGCTATTCGAGATTCACCAACACCTAGAATTTCTGCAGCCAATCTTCGTTGATAGCTCAGATCCATGAGACACACCTAGGCATTTGCTATTTTAAATCCTCTGGATTTAGCTACCGAGATAATTTCTAGTCTCTTTTTTAAGCTTACAGATGATGCTATGTATATTATATGTTTTTTTGGATCTAGGTTGAGGAGAGCTTTAGAATTGCTCACTATTATGGGTTCTAGGCCTGATGGGTGAATATGCCTAAAATCTAGTGGTGTACCATATCCGGATTTAACTACTGGTGGATATCCCTTTAATGAAAGTCTCATTGGATTGTCCTTACCACGCGGTTTCTTCCACTTTAGGTTATTCTCAAATTTCTTAAACTTCCACCATATGTTCCGTAGAAATATGGGTCTACTACTTCTAATGTTTATAGCTTTCTTAATGTGCTTTCTTCTAGCTCTCAACTGCTTCAATATGTTTTTTCTCTTCTCGAGAATGTCTTCTATACTTGTTTCAGCATTCATTCTGCAACACCCTTTTCATATATGTAAATACCATCAATAAAAATCCTTCTATCCTTATCCTTAATACGTGTGGCAAGTTCTATGTTTGCAGCTGTTTGTGAAACTTTCTCGATATCTAGTCCTTCAACTATAATATCTTTACCATCAACTTTGACTTTAACACCCTCTAGTATTTTGGCTCTTCTAGGGCTTCTCTCACCAAGAAAGTTTTCAATTATAACTTCGTTGCCAGAAACTTTAACTGTAGCTGGAAAGTGAGAAGTAACGATCTTTAATTTGTAGCGCCAACCCTTTGTAACACCTATGATCATGTTCTCTATATGAGATACTATAGAATATAAAAGAGCTTTTCTCCTACTATTGGCAAAAAAGGTCTCAAGAACAATTTTGTTTTCTTCAATTCTTATAATAATACCATGTGCATACCTGAAGTCACGTTCAATAGAGCCTTTAGGTCCTGAGATCCTCACTTTTTTATCATTTATCTCAACCTTTACATTATCAGGAATAGTTATTTTTTCACAAAGATGTACAACCTTGGTCATACTATTCGCCTCAATATCATACACAATATCTTACATATCTTACTCAGTATACATATGCAAGTAATACTCCTCCTACTTTCTGCTCTATTGCTTCTCTATGAGATATAACTCCTTGTGATGTCGAGATTATAAGTATACCGATATCTCTTGAAGGTAGGTATTTTTGCAACCATTGAGGCATCTCCATCAATTCTCTATATTTAACAGACCATCTAGGTTTAATCGCACCAGCTTTATTTATTCTACCTAGTAACTGAACAACTATTTTGCCCCATCTACCGTCGTCAACATATTCAAATTCACCGATATAACCATATTTCTGCATAACCCTTAACACACGTATTATGAGTTTTGAAGCGGGCCATATGATAGCCTCGCTTTTCCTTCTCATTTCAGCATTTACTAGTGTTGTAAGGGCGTTTGCAAGAGTATCGAGTACAACCATATTGTTTCGCCTCAAACATTAATTGTATTTCCTAAATCCTATAGCTAGAGCTACTTCTCTAAAACATTGTCGACACAAATATATGTTGTACTTTTGTATAACTGCATCGCTATTACCACAACGTCTACAGACCTGGACACCTCTACCATATCTTCTTTCAGCTTTGGGTCTAAACTTACCCATGAGCATCACCTAAGCTTTAGGTATCTTTACACCAAATAAAAGTTCCATAAGAAGCATCCCTTCTTCTTTTGTTACTCTATGTCTTCTAGGTATACTTCCTTTCTTCACTCTTCTTCGAGCAACTCTATAACCTTTTCGTTCAATTGTAACTGCTACATCCATACCAAATATACCTATGTTTGGATCGTATCTTGAACCAGGAAGCAGTAGATGTTCTTTTATCCCAAACGCAACATTTCCGTAAGGATCAAAACTTTTCTCGCTAAGTGTATTATTTACTGCTATAAGTGCATCACGTAAGAATCTATAGGCATCAGATCCTCGTAGGGTTACTACTGCAGCTATAGGCTGTTTCTTACTTATGCCAAAACTCTTTATTGTTTTCTTTGCCCTCCTTATGCTTGGCTTTCTATTGGTTAATCGTTCCAATAATATAACGGCTTTATCCAATCTTTCTTGGATAGCTCCTACCGATATATTTATAGTGACTTTAGATATAAAGGGGATCAGCATAGGATTCCTTTGCCATTTCTTAAGTATGTTATCAACTATTTCATCTGATAGAATTGTACTTTTAAATGATTGTGGCAATATCTTAGGGTATATAGAACTACTACCTATACCAACTTCCATGGACATAGATTTCACTCTTCATAAAGTTTTATTAAGGGTCTCTCTTCACCTATAACCATCACATAATCCAGAATTGTTTGAAATCTATGACCAGATAAATCTTCGAGAGTTATTAGTGCATGTTTTCGTTTCATTCCGGCTCTTTCATTTATGCTTATTATCTTGCCTATTCGTCCAACATTTCTTCCATCTATAACTATGGCGAATTTATTAACTTCTAGAGGTATGTGTTTTATTATTGTTTGTGAAGGTATTTCTATGAGTAAGGTATCATATGTTTTATAATTAATTGATTCACTTTGGGACCGCTTAACAATGATGTTTCTGCCATCATGTAAATTAAGCTGTATGTTACCTCCCTTAACAAGAGTTTTATTTTCTATACGTACAAGTTTCAACCTTTCTTCTTCTTCTGGTATATTCACATACCATAAGTATTTTGCTGGATAGGGTATAATCCTTATGCTTATGTTAGCTACAGGAATTTTAACAACATCCATAAGACCTACGGGAAACTTATAGTCTCTTTTTACAATACCATCTACATAAACATTTCCATCAAATATTATTCGCTTGGATTCCCTAGCGTTTTCAGCTATTTTAAGAATATCTCTAATTAATATTAGTAGTGGTATACATCTATTCATGGGATGAGGGCCGGGATTTGGCTTGACGACCCATACATATTCCTTTCTTAAAATAGGCCAAAAGGAGGGTGCAGCTAGACTCTTGAGGTGATGCGACATTCCTTTCTTTGCCATATATCTTCACCCACACCTACTACTTTTTACCCTCAGATAGAGGCTTTGCTTTACCTACTTCAATAAGTTTATTTCGTGCCTCAGCTCTTCTCTCAATGATTCTTCGGCGAACATCGTCTACTTCACCAAGCTTTATTATCATAACTTTTGATGGACTTATCGGATAGAAAACATCAGTACCATCTGATTTCTTTATTGTCACTCCTTCAACATATACTTTAGCTATCTTTAAGTCTACATTAACAACTTTGCCTTCATGTCCTTTCCAATCGCCACGCATAATTCTTACGGTATCACCTTTACGCACAATTAGACGCTTTATCCCCAATTCTTTTCGAAGTTCAGGTGATAATGGAGCATTTAATAAATGCCATCTCAGATGAAGTGGTAAATTGTATAACGCTTTTCTTTGTTTTCTAGGTTGTTTACTAGAGGAAGAAACCATTAAATTCACCTTTTCAAATAACCATAGATACCAAGTTAGCTATCTGAGTCCAACGTTCTACAGCTTCTTTTGCTACAGGACCTCTTACTTCCTTACCTTTGGGTTGTCCATCAGGTGTCACTATAACACATGCATTATCTTCAAATGCAATCCATGTACCATCAGGTCTTCTAAACGGCTTTTTCTGTCTAACGATTATGCCTCTAAATATCTGTCCAACCATATCTGGTTTCCCTTTTTTAACAGTTACTGTAACCATGTCGCCCACTGTTGCAAAGGGTATTCTTCTTAATCTTGTTTTAACGTCTATAACACCTATTACCATAACTTCTTTGGCTCCACTATTATCAGCAACATTAAGCCTAGTACCTATGGTTATACCTGCAACTCTTCTCCTTCTTGGTGTTGCTGCGCCTAGTTTAGCTCTTTTTACAGCCATAAATCACACCTATTGGACAATTTCAACTGAGTGTTTAAGAACACCCAGAACAACGAATGCAACGCTTTTGGCTAAAGGACGTGTTTCCCCAATGAGAACTATATCTCCCTCTCTTACAGAAATACAAGGTGGACAATGAGCATGTATTTTGCTTCTCCTTTTTTCATAACGTCTATACTTCCTAATCCATACAGTATATTCTCGTTCAACAGTTACAGTACTTTTCATTCTAGTTTTAACAATCTTTCCAACTATGAGCATTCCTCTAACTTTTATATGTCCGTGCCAGGGACATTTTAGATCATTACAAGACTTTTCAGGAGGTTTTAGCCCTGGATACACAATACCTATGTTTCTAGCTTTTACTGGTTGGCTCATGATTGGAGCACCTTTAGCTTATAGCATCTTACTTTCCCATCTTTTTAAGCCTATCCTCTGGTCTACCGTATAAAAGTGTACCATCTATTGTTACCCATACATTAGAAGGTAGAAAGAACTGGAACACCCCATAGTGTTTTGGTATCCTTACTAACTTTCTAGATTTTGTATCTACAATGACTATAGTATTTAATGTTTCGTCTACTATCAAGCCCCTTCTACCTACAAGTGTGGGGTCAGAATGGGATAACACTTCAACAAATAACCCTATTAATTCATGATAAACTATGTTATTTTTGTTGAGTCTCAATTGTTTTCCCTATATGCTTCTCTTCATTTATTACTGTCAATATTCTAGCAATATTCTTTCTAATAATTCTAATTCTAGCAGTATTCGTTAATATTCCTGCCCGAGCCTGCGAGTACAACCTTATCAATTCCTTTCTTAGTTCATTTAATAAGTTTATTCTTTCTTCAACACTCATTGAACGTATCTCTTTGGCTTTCAACGGTTTGTTACTCATTCTCTTCCACCACTATCAACTTTACTTTTGCTTGCTTGTTCTGGTGAAATAATCTCTACATGATCAATTGTTGTACCTGGCTTTGTTATTAGAACCTCAACACCGAATATTCCAGGTTTTAGAAGAACATGAGCTACAGCTCTATCAACAAGGAATAGACTTTGTTCACCAGACTTATAGACCTTACCAGCTTTGATCTTCTCGTATCTTGCTCTTTCAGCTACAAGTTTACCGCTAATAACTATTTCACAACCAAGTGCACCAGCCCCCATAATCCTCCTAACAGCAACAAAAGCTGCTCTTCTAAAGTGTATTCCTCTCTCTAAAGCTAATGCGATATTAAATGCAACTACACGTGCGTTTAAGTCAGGATCGCTTACCTCAACAACTGTTATCTGGGGACTCTCTATATGGAATATCTGTTCAAGAACTGCTTGAATAATTCTTAAATTCTGTCCACGTCTACCTATTATGAGTCCAGGACGTGCGGCATATATTATCACACGTGTGCCTAAAGGTGTCCTAATAACATCGACACCGGCATATCCTGCACGCCAAAACTTGCTAGCAAGATACTCATCTACACCAACTTTCTTAAGTCCTTGTTCAATAAAATATCTTTTGATGTTGACCATATAGGTTTACACCTCTGCTACCATAACTTCTATGGATGTATGTGTTTTGAACCAAGGTGTTGCTCTACCAAATGCACGAGGAGTCCATCTCTTTAAATAGTAACCCTTATGAGCCGCTATATGAACTATTTTTAATTTTGATGTATCAAGACCTTTTACATTAGCATTATTCTCTACATTATCTAAAAGCTTCAGTATGTATTTGCATACTTTAACAGGATATCTACCTATAGGAGATCTCCATTTCTTCCAACGATCGGCTAGACCTCGTTTGTGTGCAATACTCAGTTTATACCTCACATATGGTATAGGCTCCTTTAATTCAATAACTCTTCTGAGTAAATCTTTAGCTTCACTTAACATCATACCACGAATGATCTTGCACACCTCATATGCTTCCTTAAACGATATGGGAGCATCTCTAATGACAGCCTTGGCTACCTTACTCTCATCTACTATATTGCTTACCCGTGGATATCGCCATACAGGCATTTAGTTGTATCACCAGGTATTGTCCTATTATGAGCATCATTATTTAGTATGCGATAAAATTCACTGAAAACCTACTTAATAAGTCTTTTGAACCTTGTCATAATAGAGTCTGGTATTAAACTAAGAGACTAAAAACTCAACATATTACAAAACTTGTTATTGGGGAACATCTCTAGAATTATCATTTAACGTTTTATATTCCTTTCATCAACACTAATAATGATATAGTGGTAAGTTATGTTTTCACTAGTTTGGAGCTTACCCACCACAATAATAGTGTTATCGTTTTTGTATGGTCTGACTACTGTTTATAGTGCTATAAAGGATCTCAAAAAAACTACGTGGATTGATATAGAGGTAAATGATGATGTCTCTAATACACCTCATGTGGCTATAGTGATTCCTCTTTATAGAGAAGATAAAGAATCTATAGAAGAGACCTTCAGAAGTATTCTGAATCAAAGATACCCTCTTAACAAAATAACTGTTTACGTAATTCTTGAAAATGGTGATGATCAAACTAAGAACTATGTTGATGAAATATATAGAGTGTTCACAGAAATGGGGATAGCGATTCATATTCACATAAATGATGGTAATAGAGTAGGCAAGGCGAAAGCTATGAATGGCGTGTTGAATAAAATAATTGACGAAAAACATAGTGTTGTGATTGTGCTTGATGCTGGAGATAGAATTAGCGATAGCTACTACATATATAAATGTATTGAGTTATTGAAGAGAGGTTACAAGATAGTAGGGACAAAAGTCTATAGAGTAGGTAATGGAATTATAGCTAAACTCTCATACATAGATACAATTCTATGGTACAACATAAGTTTTCCAGGTATACACAGTATAACAAAGGTTCCATTTTTAAGTGGTGAAGGCTTAGCAATATCTATGGATTTTCTAAAGGATGTGGGCGGATTTCCTGAAGTATTAGCAGAAGATGCTTATATAGCAATGTTGAGTTTTATAAAGAGTGAAAAAGTTGCATTCTTAAATAGTGTAGTGTTGGAGGGTGCTCCATCAACTCTTGGAAGTCTCGTTAAACAGAGGTTGAGGTGGTATAGAGGAGGAATAGAATGTTTAAAGGAATTCGTATTGAAGTACTACAAAAATGTTAATAAAGGGAAAGCTGTAGCTATAATCATCGCATATTTACAGATTGTAGCTTTAACAGCCCCATTTATTTCATTGATAGTGATCTTAATGTCAGTATTCGTTAAGGTACCGTATCCAGTACAATTACTTGCTAAAATAGAACTCATATCACTACTTGTATCTCCAATATTTCTATACATTACGAATAAGGTTAAAGATCCAGTAATATTCTTAGCTCCTTTTAGTTGGATTCTTCAAAGCATGTTAGCTCTCGTATCATTACTACCTGTAAAAATTTCATGGCTAAAAACATCAGCACGTAGCAAGGTTTACGTAAATTCTATGGATTATAGTATTAAGCCCGTTGGTCTATAAAGGATTTATACCTCAACCTTCACAGTCTAGGTAGGTGAACACTATGGCAAAAGTCTCTGTAAACAAAGAGTTATGCATAGCTTGTGGCGTATGTTGGGCTCTAGTACCAGATGTGTTTGAGTTAGATCCACCTACAGGGAAAACTAAAATAAAATCTCCATATCTAACCAAAGATAGTGAAAGTATGAGCGAAGGAAGTATACCAGACAATATGGTTGAAACGGTAAAAAATGCTGCAAGTTCTTGTCCTACAGGAGCAATATCTGTAGAGTAGAATATAAATTATCTGTAATCTATGTACAGTAGTCTTCAGCAGTCAATAATTTTTATTCTGCCTGCATATTTATCAATATCATAAATAATTTCTTTCTCCCTGAGTGAGATGATGTATTGAGCAATCTTCTCTTGATCAATCCAATCACCATAAGCTCTTCCTTCACCAACCAACTTAAATAGATAACGTCTTATATTTTCATTAATAGACTTAAACCTCATTGAAGAGAAAGGTGTACCAGGTAAAGGAATGAATGTATGTAGATGTATACGTGTTTTATATTTCTTCAACTTGTTTATTAGATTAATTGTTTCGATAATGTCATCATCGTCTTCGAATTCAAAGCCGAGAATAAGATCAACATCAACCTCAAAACCATTTCTCGTGAGAATATCAACAGCATTAACTATTGTGTCAACATCATGTCTTCTGTGAATCTTGTGTAAAACTTTTTTAGAGCCACTTTGTCCTCCAATAATTATTCTCTTATTATCTACAAGTTTTCTAATACATTTCACTATATCTTCTTCAACAGAATCAGGTCTTACCTCGCTAGGAAATGTTCCAAAAAATATCCTACCACCATACGAATTACTTTGTTCCCTTAGTTTCTGCAATAGTTCTAACAATTTATCTGGAGCTGGTTTTATTCCGTCATTACTCCCATAACCAAACGAATTAGGAGCAATAAACCTCAAGTCCTTTAATCCTCTTTCCATCATTATCTTTGAATAATATAGGATATTTTCTATGCTTCGATATCGGGGTGGCCCAAACATATAACTAACTTGACAAAAGTAACAAGAAGCACTACATCCACGCATTATCTCTATAGGATTAAATAGATTACGCCAATATGGAAATGGAGGATAAGCATCAAGATTTATGAAGGGTCGCCTTCTTATCACTAATGTATCATCTTCTATGTAGGCCGTTCCACATACTTTTGGATCTTCATTATTATTTATAGCTTCAAGAATATCAATTAAGGTGGCTTCTCCTTCGCCATAGACAACTAAATCGAATCCAAGCTTGGTTAAGGTACCTAGAGGATCTCCAGAGGCATGGGGTCCTCCAGCAATATATAGTGCATTAGGTAAGATCTGTTTTATGGACACCAAGATCCGAAGGATGACATCTATCTGATGAGTCATGAATGTAAATCCAACAACGATTTTATGGCATTTTCTCTTTATATTTAAGACATCTTCTAGAATACCATAACCTTTATCGAATCTTAATAAATACACCTTAGCTGAACTGTAGTAAGTTTCTACGGCAGCTGTCAATACATTAACAGTATATTTGTTACTTTTTCCATATAGTATAGCTAAACATACATCATACATATGCATCTACTTTATATAAACTCTTCAGTAGAGTTCACATACTGAATCCTTACGGTAAGCTTTAGTTAGGATGAATAGCTTTATATATTTAAAGTTAAGCCTAGAAAGATTAGGAAACGACATAGCTATGTAGTTAATTGGATGTAGACAATGTTATTCGATAGATATGGAAGACCGCTAAGTACATTAAGAATAGTCGTAAACAATGAGTGTAACTATAAATGTATTTACTGTCATAAAGAAGGGATGTATAAAAATAAAGATGGAAGAATTCTATCGTTAGAGGAATTGAAGGTCATAACAAAGATAGCATCTAAATTAGGGATAAATAGATTTAAAATATCGGGAGGTGAACCTCTGCTACACAATGACATAGTCGATATAGTGAAATGGTTAAACGAATTGAAGCCTAATGATATATCTATGACTACCAATGGATTTCACTTAGCTACATTTGCAATTCAGTTAGCTGAAGCTGGACTACAGAGAGTAAATATAGGTCTTCCATCTCTAAATAGGAATAAATTTAGATATGTGACAGGTGTTGACGCTCTTGATGTAGTAATCAAGGGAATAAATATAGCTAAAGATGTGTTCCTAAAACCTATGACAATAAATGTTGTTGTGTTAAAGAATATAAATGAACATGAATATCTAGACTTTATAGAGTTTGCATCAAAGTTCAATGCTAGACTACGGTTTATAGAACTTGAACCCATAGGTGAAGGCAAGAAAGATTTTAACAATCTCTACACACCTTTAGACAAAATAGTTGAATTTCTTGAAGGTGTAAGTGTTAAAATGTATATAAGGGAGGTAAACTTGAGACCTGTTTATGTATTGGATAATGGTGTTGAGGTTGAAATAGTTAGGTGGTATAGGAACCATAAGTTCTGTCTCTACTGTGATAGAATTAGATTATATAGTGATAAGACATTAAAGCCGTGTGTGGGATTAAACAATTACATAGATTTACGGAAGTGCTTAGAGCCTAAGATAGATGAAGATTGTATAGAGTCGATGATAATTTATGCCAATACTATTAGGAAACCTTTTTGGAACACAATCGATTTAGCTTAGATCTACGTCAAATGATATTGTAATAATGTTTGTAAACCCCAGGTGGGTTATAGTCATGTGGAAGCTTTACTTATTTATACACTTTGCAATATGTTATATCGTGGGGCGACAGGTTTAAGTCATGAATACTGTATATAATGATGCTGTTTCACTTAGTGAAGATGTGACACAGATAGCGATAAGAGATGGATCAATAGATATAAACACCTATACCAATGTATCATATGGTTTCAGAATTAATATTAACGGTTGCTGGAGTATTGTTTCCACAAATAGAAATAATCTGGAGTTGTTAGATAGATTTAAACGAGTATCTTTAAATATTACGAGACTGAAAGAATGTGAAGGACTTGCAGAAGCGGAACTTTACAAAGGATATGTAGAGATAGGCAAAGAGCTTCCTGAATCAGAGGACATAGTGAAACTCATCCATAATCTATGTGAAGAAGCTAGAGGATTTAATGTAACTAGATGTGAAATTATTGTAATATTGAAGAACGTTATCAAATCTATTGAAAGGGATTATAACGATAGAGCACAAGAACTAAGGAGAATTGTAGAGATGGAGATAGGGTTACTCGGTAAATCATCACTTGGGTTACCAATCTTTTCGTCAATATATAATACCATCATTTCATGGAATCCTAAAGAAGTTCTGAAAAGTATGGAGAATTCTTTTAAATTAGCGATAGATCGATTAACGAGATCGTATACGATGAGATCTTTGAAGCCTTATCTATATGGAAAAGCTATAGTAGTTTTAGATCATACAGCTACTGCAGCTTTATTCCACAAAATTTCACATATGCTTGATTCTACCTATTTCTATTCACAAAAACTTTTAGGATATAGATTGGGTCCCGACGAGCTAGAGGTCTATGATGAACCTTATAGTTATGGTGCCCCTTCTATGAGGTTCTTTGACGATGAAGGAGTTATTGCTAAGAAAAGAACACTGATTGAAAAGGGTGTTGTCAGGGATCTCCATCATACTAGAAGTACTGCTAAAACTATGGGTTCTGAGCCAGGTTCTGCATATGGTTTATTCCACAAACCAGTACCATTTCATACAGTTCTCACGATTAAACCAGGTGACTGGAGATTTAATGAAATTCTTGAAGATACAAAAAGAGGGTTCTACATAGAAGGTGTAGCCATGGCAACTCTAGAGGAGGGATATATAAGATTTGTACCAGAATTCAGCTATACTATTGAAAATGGCGAATTTAGAGAATCTATAAAAATTAGGGAAGTTAAAGTACCACTCCAAAGCATAAAAACCATTAATGCTATATCGAAAGACACTAAAATTAGGACATCAATAGAAAAATCATGGCTAGTTTCAGAAATAGCACCTACAATTAGGCTTGTAGCTTATGTACAATAAAAGTATTTATTTATATAGAATAGAAGCATTATAACATTGAGCAGTATTAAATAGATATTAATGTAGCTAAACACACATGCATACTTAATACTAATTCTATCATTATCCATATGTGTAATAAATCTTATTTGATCTATAAAAGAATAATTATTTATATTACTAGATACTTCGATAATTATGGTTCTTACAACATCTTCAAAATTAGTTATACCTCTTAATACTGTTGATGGCGTTATTATAGCAAAAGTTTCATATCCCATGTATATCACGACATATCTATACGTAGTTCCTCGTGATTTAAACTCTACAACAGCTTGTAAAGTTTGGGATGCAGAATCATAGATCGAAATATAATTCATGATAGATCTTACTAAAATAGACCTAATTTCATCATAATACTGTTCGTGATAAACAATTAAAGATTTGTTTAATTCTCGATATAGATAGGATTTACTTAAAAAACATCTATCTATGGGAACTTCTCTGGGGAGATACATATAACATATCTTAAGATCCTTACAGACACTTTGTAAACATTTCCTAACATCTTTTAGCCTAAGCTCGAGTTCAGCTAGTGGTGTGGGTTGCTTTAAGTTACTTAGAATTTGATATACTTTATGTAATATTTTCTCTAAAGTAACTCCCCCTGTAGACATACTTTGTAATTCTATCTAGCGATATGAATACTAGTTGAGCTATTTGCGCTCCATGCTCTATCTCTACACCATGATTATTGAAGACCACTAGAAGGCCTTCGCCTCGCCCTTCGTATCCAGGGTCCCATACAGCAGTATGTATTGTAGCACCTATTCTAAGGAGTGTAGATCTGGGTATAGCTATTGCGATAGCATTTTCAGGAACTTTTACAATCTCTCTATATCTAATTCTATATCCACCTGGTGCAAGTATGTAAATACCTTCTTCATTTGGTATGATTTCAGAAACATTAGAAAGTTTTTTTGAGTTACTGTATAGACCACCTCTATCTATGAAACTAAACACTTTATCTAGGTGTAATTTCATACCGCTACAATCAATGCTCTCTTTTGACAAACCTAGTATAGATATTAATGTCTCTGGCGATAAAACCACCAAATTAAGCACCCAATTACCTACTTATAAGTCGTTAAACATAAATAGTTAAGCTTATTTAGTAATTAAATTGCATAACATCTAACTAATCTTCAGACTTTATCAAAATTCTTATTACACTATGATATATTCTATGAATCTAACATCAATATTTAAAGTTAACCATTATTATAGATTCAATATAGTAAGTATCACCTAGACCTACTTATTTCTATGACACTTAACAATTTTCAGCACGATTGTAATCATTGTGGTATACGTTAGCAACTATAGCATGGTCTACATATTTTGAGTTTTGGCTACAATAGGTTCCTTGTACACATACCATAAACATAAAAATCAAATATTCTTATATAGTTTTTCTAATCAATTATAACTAGAGAAGATCTTCATGTTTAATTCTCTAAATGGACTTTATTAAGTTTATTAACTATCGTAGAAGCAACAACTATACTAAACACTTAGATTACTGTTCTTAAGTATGTAATAATTATTAAAGACAAATTGACAGTAATGTAGAAATCAATATATCATAAATATTGTAATAATCAAAGTCGTATCACATTTATTATTAATATGAAATTATGTTCAATGAATTTTCTAAAGTATTGTTAAAACTAATACGAACTGGATAAATAGGGCATCTCTACATATGATCTTTTGTAAATTTAATATATTCATTTAGTTATCTATTCAGATCGGAATGAGTAATACATTCCATGAGGACAGGTTGTTAAGGAAATGTATTAAAAAATGTTTTTATTTTTGTTTGGTTATCCGCATTCTGGATAATCGTCTGGTACTTTTGCTCTAAAGTATTTTCCTGATGCTGGATCTTGGAACAAACCTATCTTTACTCCTTTTCTACCTCTAGGTGCTAAACTCCAAACCTTCTTAGGCACAAGACTTTTTTCAGCTCCATCAGGTGTTTTAACACTTACAGCTTTACTACATGCAGCCATAACACATACCCAAAACAGAAATAGAACAAACAAAATATATAAACATGACGTTAAGGATGTAACGAATCCGTCGACAAATAATACTATCTATGATGTATACACCTAAGTTATTTATATTTAAGTTATCTTATTTCATTTAGATTTAACTATAGGTTTCTCGACATATGATCTAAAAGTTTTGAAGCTCATTTATAAACTGTAACAAAAATATTTATATGGTGGGATTACTGTTTAGGTGAGATATTGTGGCTCTATATAGGCGAAGAGTTCAGAAGATAGGGAAAGCAACATTTATAATAACTTTACCAGCTTCATGGGCAAGAGAGGTAGGGCTTGAGCCAAGATCTGAGGTATTTCTTGAAGTTTTGCCCGATATGTCTTTACGAGTATATACATCGGTTAGAAAAATGGATAGAGATATAGAAGCTCAAATTACTATAGATGAAAGGTACAACGAACATGATGTTGCTCGTGAAATAATAGCTTATTACATTGCTGGGATCTCTATGATAAAGTTGTTATACAGTGGGGTTAGTAGATCTATAGTAGATAGAGGAATAGATATTGCCAGAGATAGACTTATAGGACTTGAGGTTATAGATGAAGATGTTGATACTATTACTTTACAAATTGTTGTAGATCCTAATCTAAGTGATATTGAAAGTGTTGTAAAGAGGCTTAAGAGAATAGCTATCTCTATGCATAGAGATATTATTCTCTATATGACAAAGGATGCTGATTTATCTATTCTTGAATCGGTTGTCTCTAGAGACAATCTTGCTGATAAGCTGTATCTTTTAGCTCTTCGTCAGTTAACGCAAGTTCTTAAAGATCCACATGAAATGAGTAAAAGGGGTATAGATCACATCGAAGCCATACATAGAGTTATGTTTATAAAGAGTCTAGAAAGAGTAGCGGATCACGCTGTAAATATAGCTAAGACTGTCAAGCTAGTTAATTCAATTCCTAAAGATATTGTAGAACTTTATAAAGAGACTATCGAGATTTTTGACTTGATGTCCGACGCATTTATAGCTATGGATAAGCAAAAAGCTATAGAATTAGTTAAACATGTAGAGAAACTTAAGGTAACAGATGATGAGATAAGAAAGAAAATAGCTATGGATAAATCATGGGATCCTTACTTAACGAGATTGTTAGACGCTATCTCAAGAATTGTGGCTAGAACAATAGATACAGAGGAAATAGTCATAGACATAAATTCTATAAAGTCACTAAAAACATAGCATATATTAACTCAAGGATGTTATTCAATCTGATCCATTTTTAGTTCATTAAGATGTTCAACAAGTTTACATATGCCTTCAAATGTAGGTGTACTTCTGGATCTACTTAATGTTCGTCTAAGTTCTGGATGAAGTACTATCAGTATTTTTGTTATTCTTGAAAAAAGTTTTCTACCTTCCGAATTAAGAACCAGATTTTTATCAAAGTATTTCTCTTTGTTATTTACAAGCTCATCAATTAACATACTTACTTCTTTCATCAACAACGAGTTTCGTCTACTTTTAGGATCCACGTTAACATACCTCTACTTCTATAGAATGTATTAAAATATTTTTAATTTTTACTATAAAGATGATGTGTTAGGTGCATATTGTGGAACTTCAGAGATTTAATGTAAGATATGGAAGAACTGTTGTATACTTTGGTCCAGGAGCTTTCAAAGAGCTAGAGAGTGTCATAAATAGATACAAGCGTGTATATGTGATTACGAGTAGAAATGCAGCAAAAATAAGTAGAGCACTTGATGATATTCTATCTATTTTAAGTAGCTATAGTATCGAATATGAAATCTTTGATAAAATTAAACCAAATCCCATGCAATACATCATAGAGCAACTAGCATATGAATTAATTGAATTTAACGCAGAAGCTGTTATTGGTATAGGCGGAGGAAGTGTCATAGATTCAGCAAAAATTGCTTCAGCTTTATCTATTTGTGGTGGAAATGTTAAAGACTATATATATGGAGTTAGACAAATCTGTGGAGCTCGACCTATTATAGCTGTCAATCTGACACATGGTACAGGTTCTGAGATCAATAGGTATGCTGTTGTAACTATTGATTCTCCAAAGACAAAATTTGGAATAGCATCTGAATACCTATATCCGTTAGTAAGTGTTAATGATCCACGTTACACTCTCTCATTACCCCAAAAACAGATAATATACACGGCTCTAGATGCCTTCTACCATGCTTATGAAGCTGCTACAGGTAAGAATACATCACCTTTCGTACTTACTCTATCTGAAGAGATAACGAAACATATAGTCAATTGGTTACCCATAGCCATCAAAGATCCCAATAATATTGAGGCTAGATACTGGCTTCTTTACTCATCTATGTTAGCAGGTATAGCCATAGATAATAGTCGTGCCCATGTGATACACGCTATAGAGAATGTGTTAAGTGGAATCAATGTAGATTTTCCACATGGTGCTGGTCTAGCCATTCTAGGTCCTCAGGCAGCTGTCTATATACATAGAGCTGTACCAGAATATTCGTATAGAGTTCTAAGATACATAGATCCCAGTATAAGACCTTTAAAAGACGATGCAGAAAAAGCTGGCAAAGCTATAGCGGAATTCCAACAAATGTTAGGCTTTGAAGAAAAACTAAGTGATTATGGCTTCAAAGAAGAGGATGCCGATATTGTTGTAGATACCGTTTTTAAGGCTCTTGGCTACAGCTTAAGGCTTGCACCTTTCGATGTAAGAGAAGATGATATTAGAAACATATATCTCAAATCTATATAGCTAGGGATAAAATAGATTGAGAGCACTCTTCATAGGGAATTTGACTTTAGACAAAGTAGGTGAAAGACTTAAGGTAGGTGGTTCAGGTTACTACGGTGGAAGGGCTCTAGCAACGTATCTAGATGTAGAAACATATGTTCTTACTAATGTTGATGAAAATTACAGAGGACTTGTTTTAGGATTACTCAATAGCTACGGTATAAAGGTATTTGAAATAAAGTCTAATGACATGCCTATATTCATTATAAGTAGTGGAAAAGCTGTAGAGTTTCAAGGAACATCAAGTAAAATCTCTAAGGAGATTATAGAGAGTTATTTAAAAGTGGGAGGATCCAGTATAGTAATTATTGCACCAATAATGAGAGAAATTGATATAGATTCCATATATATACTTGAGGATTTTAGTCGATCTACGATTAATGTAGTGGCTCTCGATATTCAGGGATTTGTTAGAAATGTTGTAGACAATAGAATTACTTGTGAATGGATAGAAGATTTAGAACTTATATTGAGGTATGTTGATATAGTTCATGGTAACATTAAGGAGTTCTGTTTTGCCAAAGAGGAGCTAATGGTTGTTAAAAATATCAAAGAGCTTAGTACCACATTAGATACAGCATTTCTAGTGAGTCTCGATGCTAGAGGAACATATCTAGTGTATTCAGGAGAGATATTCTATATACCTTCACTATCCGTGAATACAGTAGATGATGTAGGTGCTGGTGATGTTCTTTTAGCAGTAGCGTCGTATTATAGAGCTAGAAACGAAAGCATATTGAGTTCATCTGTAAAGGGAGTTATTGCAGCTTCACTTAAGGTCGAGAATGCTTATAGAGATTGGTTCGATAGAGAAACTATAGAATCTATAGCACAAAACCATGAGAGGATGATTAAGGTCGTCAATATATGAAGAAAAAAGAGGCAGATATTAATAAGATTGTTAAAGAAACACTATCTAGAAAAGATCCTGCTGGATATTATGTGATTGTAGCAATCAATAGTACTGAATTGAAAGAGGTATTAAACAGATATAAATATGGAGATATTATTACTGAAGATATTGGAGATACTACTATAATCAGAAGTAGAACTAGAAGAATCATAGAGTTACTTATACGTGAACTAGTATCTAAAAAGCTTCTAGCTGATACTTAAACAGTATGTATCTGTATAGATATTCTCCTCACATGATTGTGAACAGATCTTGTTTCAAGAAGATATATATCGTCATCAGGTGATAAAACTAGAGAACCATCCATAATAGGAATTACAATATTTGTTGAAATTAATGTTGATATCAAATGTGCATACGCATTACCGTGTCTCCAACCATTGAATGGGATAAATCTACAGATGAAGTTTAGAAAATCTTTATCCATTCCTTTACTAAGTACTATAAGGGCTGGTGTAGCTCCTTCGACAGATATCCAAACTAATCCCATACTAGCTTTACATTCACTAATAACATCCTTGACTAAATATGTTATAGGATGGAGGACCATTGGTCCGTAGGTTCTAATCTCAACTATCTTTGAACAAACCTTCAAGAACTATCACCAGAGATTTTTCTCCACTAACTCTAGAAATATCAATGAATACTATCTTCTTAAATTGTCCAAGGAAAAGAGAGTTATTGATTACAGGTACAACAACGCTTTTACCCAGTAATATACTACAGAGACCACTATCCATACAACCAATATTTTTCAAAAATTCTTCAAGATCTGCCAGTAATTCAGGTTCATATTCTATCTCTACTACACTACAACCTTTTTCATTTGTGTAAACTACAGCTAAACCTTTACGAAGATTGTTTTTATAAATAAGTTCTGCTATATAGGCGGTTATATCTTGAGCACCATAACCAGAGCTTTCTAATAAGATTCTATAGGTTCTAACATCCATAGACTACACCATTCACATAAAATCATTAGCTTATCTTTACTAAGCTATCACAGACCATGAAGTGTACAGAGATGTATCTATACATGACTTTGTATCCTTTAAGCCTCTATCTCTTTTCCTATCAATGATTCTAAAAATGCTATCCTTTTATATATTGGTGGATGCGTTGAAAGTAGTTCTTCAAGACCTACTAATGGTTCAGCTAAAGCGTATATGAATAATGGTTTAATCTTGCTATCGGCTATAAGTTTTCTAGCACCAGTAGATCTATAGAATTTATCAAGAGATCTTAAGGCACCTATCATGGCAAAAGGCGAAGTTACTTTAGCTCCATGTGCATCAGCATAGTGTTCCCTTAGTCTCGATAAAGCTAAAACAGCTATCTGTAGCAAAATGCTTACAACAATAAGCACCATACCTAGTAAAATGAATAATAGTCCTCCTTCGGACCTTCTTCTTTCACCACCATCGCTATACCTACCCATGAATCCAATATATAGGAGGAATCGACCTACAAAGTATATCGTTGATGGAATTAAACCAAATAACATTATAACAGCATTATCTCTATGTTTGTGATGTCCAAGTTCGTGACCAATTACAGCTTCAAGTTCATCTCTACCTTTAATAGTTTTAAGGAGGCCTGTTGTGATGGCTACATATTTACCCATTAGAGGTGATGAATAAGCAAAGGCATTAGGAATAGACATTTCAGCAACAACAGCCTTAGGAGGCTTCATGCCACCTCTAGTAGCAACTCTATCAACAATCTTCTGAAGTTCTGGATCATGTCTACATCTATACATTGTGTTAATTATAGCTGGAGCTACAAGCCATGAAATAAGAGACGGTAGTAAAGCGAAGAGAATAGCTATACTAAACAATGTAGTAGCTAGTTCATAACCAAGTAGGTATGCTACAAGCATAAATATGAATATAGCTCCACTTATAACAGCAAGAGATGTTGAAATCATAGACGCTTTGAGATGATCCAGATCCACAGGAATTCTCTTTTCAATAAATCTACCTACACCTAGACTAACCAATATAAGCACAGTTATCGAGAGACCGTAGGCAACTATATCGATAATCCACCACATCCACCAGAATCTAAACGGATAGAGACCTATAGTTATAGCAACTCCTGGAGCTAATAACGATAAAATTATCTGTATAACAGCTAAAGTAAATACTACTAGCAACAGTATACTAAGGATCAACATAATCTTTCCACGAATCATAATAAAGCTCCCGGAGTATGGTTTATAGATTGGCTGGAAATTAAACTTAACGTTGTTTTCTAGTATATCAGTATAAATTTTGTTGAAATATCCTATATACTGGTTATGAATATGGATCTGAAATGCATTCAAGAGTACATAAAAAAAGAATATCTTGAAAGAGATAGTGCAAGAGGTCTTTATGCTACATTTACATGGCTTATTGAAGAAGTAGGTGAATTAGCTGAAGCAATTCTAAATGGTGATAAAGAGAGTATTGAAGAAGAGATAGCAGATGTTATTGCATGGACCTTAAGTATAGCCAATCTACTTAATGTAGATGTTTCAAAAGCTTTTAAAAGGAAATACGGTGGTTCAAGGATATGTACTTCAGATGTAGACTAATGTGTAAGAGATATAACATGTTGTTATACTTGACATAGTGCATTAAACATATATTCTTCTTGATGTGAGCAGTTTATACATTTTTAGACGTCATTATATAAAACTTATATATGTGGATTCAATATCATTTATTTGGCGACATAGATGGAGATACCGGTTTTAAGTGATAAAGATGTAGCAGATATAATGGATATGAGTAGAGTTGTAGAACTTATTGAGATAGTTTTTCGTGAAAAAGGGTTAAAAAGAGTTCAAATGCCACCTAAAGTATATCTATTCTTTGATAAATATCAAGGAGATTTAAGAGCTATGCCTGCTTATCTAGAATCGCTAGATATAGCTGGAGTAAAACTTGTGAATTCACATCCAATGAATCCTAATCTCTATAACCTTCCAACAGTTATGGCAACAATATTACTCTTCGATCCAAAGACGGGTAGACCTCTATGTATAATGAATGGAACATTGATAACAGGTGCAAGAACAGGTGCTGCAGCTGCAGTAGCAACGAAATATCTAGCTAATCCTGATGCAACTTCTATAGGAATAATTGGTGCGGGATTCTTAGCGAAATTTCATATAGAAGCCTTTTCGAAGATTGTGGATATGGAGAAGATATACATATATGATGCAGTTAAGCCAAAAGCAGAAAAATTGGCTAAAGAAACAGAAGAAAGGCTAGGAATAAAGACAATAACTGTTGATACTCCTAGAGAAGCTATTGAGCCAGTAGATATATTAGCTACATTAACACCAAGTAGAAAACCGATAGTAAAAAATGAATGGATTCATGAAGGAATGCACATAAATGCTATGGGAGCAGATGCGCCAGGAAAGCAAGAGCTAGATCCAGAAATATTGAAAAGAGCAAAAATAGTTGTAGATGATGTAGAACAAGCAATACATAGTGGAGAAATAAACGTACCTATAACACAGAAAATAATATCTATAAAAGACATATATGCTGAACTAGGGGAAATAGTTACAGGAATAAAGAAAGGTCGAGAAACAGATAAAGAGATAACAATATTCGATTCCACAGGGCTAGCAATACAAGATGTAATAGTATCACATTATATATACACAAAAGCGCTAGAAAGAGGTAAGGTCCAAAAAATCAGTTTATGATGAATTTGAGAATCTGAATAGGGCACCTCGAAGATTAAGAGATTGAATAAATAGATATTAAAGATCCTAGTAAAAAGATTTAATATTTGATTGAACTTAGATGGGAGATGGATCCTTGGGATTTTCGGTACCACCTGTATAAACTGTACTTACTCTTATGAGCAGCATCAATAATGCTATGATCATGAATATTATTGGAAGATACCTAGTCGATTTAATTAGTATACTGATTTCCCTTCTTTGCATCTAATTTCACCAAGTTTCTGAGTTATCTAAATGGAATATTATGTGTTAAGGTATAGAATCATTGGAATATTTGATCTAAAAACTTAATTACCTTATTACTTCATGGTCTTACAATTTTGAAGCACTTATATAAGGAGTTCTACCAAATATCTTAAGTAGAAGCTAAATAATTGTAAGGTCAGGATGTGTGATATTTTGACCATAGTTAAACTCAGCAAGATAACTGAAAAGAGAATCTCAAGAATTTTAGAGTATCTTTATGTATCAAATGTCTTAACTTCTTCAGAGATTCTCAAGGGATTGAGAGCTGAAGGAATGGCTAGGTACAGAAAGACAAAATATGTCAGAAGGTTATTCAAATTCATTGATAATATGGGTGTTTCTCTCGTACCCGACCTTCTTATTCATAAACTCAAATTAAAGGGTATTATAGCTATTGTCAAAGTTAAAAAAATAAGAAAATGTAACAACCTTGGTAATGCAACTACATCAATACCTTTCATTAGATCTGTTGCTCTATCTATCCCTAACATGGTCATGATATCCCTCTATGTTCCCGAAAATATGGTCAATATCTATAGAAATTATGGCGGTGTTAGAGGTATTGACATAAGTACACATCTTTATGAATATGTCATTAGATCTAAACCATTGCCAGAGTATCTATTCAGAGCTATTGAAGGACCTATAGAAAATATCGTCAATAGTGAGTCATTTGAATCATGTTTTAGCAAACCGTTACTTCTACCAAGTGACTGGAATGGAAAACCAAAGATAGATAGTCTTGCGCTAAGTGTACTAGATGCGCTTTTGATGAATCCTACGCTTACACTTAAAGAATTATCTGAAGTTCTTGGTAACAAGTTTGGTAAAAAGTTTACAGTACAGAAAACTAGAAAAGCTGTTAATAGAGCCTCCAAATTCATTTTTGGATACAGGGTAGCTATAACAAAAACTGTCTATGTATCGAATCTAAAGATGGGTATCGTTATTGATGGAGTAATCGATCCACAGGCTCTATGTTTATCTATAGCTAGGCATCCACTCATGATTTCTTGTGGCTGGTATAACAATAGTAAAAAGGTTATACTTTATATATCTCTGCCTGAAAGCAGAATTGCAGAATTTAAGAATAATTTATTTTGGTTTCTTGATCAATTAAAGGGATATGTTGTTGATTCTTTTGAGTATATATTTGCAAAAGGCTATACAAGTGTTGTTAATATTCCTTATACGGAATGGGTTCCTTCGATAAAGTCTTGGAAGTATGTTGAAGATCCTATACCTATGGTTTTAGGTTATTTAAAAAGTTCTGGATGTATTGAGATCTAGTTCATTTTAATTAAAAATCTTTTCTTTAAATATACTTGGATTGTAAATAAACAATTCTATCTATTGCTCAAGATAATACTCTTCATCATGATAAGTAAAAGTGATTTAATGGGTAATGATTTGGTTATCGTGTTAGCCTACATACTATTATTGTGTAACTAGAGATAATATTTACGAGTTTTCTGGATCTAGTAGTATAGAGTTCTACGGTATTTTACAATAAACTTCTAGACATAATGTATCCAATCATGTAGAGAACCTGTGATGTTTTTAATAGCTTTCTATACTCTTTTGACCAACTTCTTCATAAATGCATTTATCCTAATGTAATGTGTCGTATAACATCTGATATACGAAAACAACAGATTATTTCATGGTTAGATCACAAAATTTTATAATCTCTATATCACCTATATCATTTGATTGAAGCTTGATCGAAATAGCTATGGTAATTAGTAATATGATGGTTTGTATATGTTTTGTTAAGGAATTCTTAGTACTGGTGAACCTTTTATTTTTGCCATTTTTAGATCTCTTAAAGCTTTATTTACATCATTTAATGTATAGATCTGGATGTGTATATTTATTGGATATAATTTAACTATCTCTAGAAGCTCTTTTACATCGGCTCTAGTAACGTTTGCAACGCTTTTCAATTCTTTTTCTTGCCAAACATGTTTTAGATAATCTAGGTTTATACTGCTTTGCTTTCTTATTACATTTACAACAAGCTTTTCTCCTCTGTCTAGAACCTCTAAAGCTCTAGCAATTGTTTCTCCTACTGGTGTAAAATCTATTGCTCTATTTATTTTCTTTGGGGGATCTTCATAGGGGCTTCCTACCCAGTCTGCTCCAAGTTTTTTAGCTAGATCCTTATGGTGATCGCTCCTCGTAAATACATAAATTTCTGAAGAAGGATAAAGTTTTCTAGCTATCTGCATAACTATGTGTGCTGATGATCCAAAGCCAAACAATCCTAGTCTAAGTCCATCAATCATTTGGACAAGCTTTAAAGCTCTATAGCCGACAGCACCTGCACACATAAGTGGAGCAACATATTCGTCATCTAAATTCCTTGGTACATGGTACATGTAGTTGCTGTATACGGCTACATATTCTGCGTATCCTCCATCTATATTACATCCAGTTGCTTTAAATTCTTCGCATAAATTTTCTTGCCCAGATTTGCAATAGAAACATTTATTACATGTATGCCCTATCCATGCTATACCAACCTTGTCGCCTATATTGTACCCATACACATTTTTACCAATATCAACAACTTTACCGACAATTTGATGCCCGAGTATAACAGGCAGTTTACATCTAACTCTTCCCTCAATAATATCTATATCTGTATAACACACACCACATACAGCTACCTTAACCAAAGCTTGATTAAAGCTTATGTAGGGATCGTCTACATCATCTATGGATAGAGGTTCTTCAACCCATGGAAGTTCTGGATACCTTCTACTATATTCTTCAGCTTTAATCTCTACATTGTTTCTAAGTACTGCAGCCTTCATAAATATCCCTTGTATATGATCTGTATTGCTACTACTCTATATTAATTTATTTATTTCCTCAATTATTCTCTTATGTGTCAACAATTCTCTATCTCTAGAAACAAATTTTACAACTACATGTTTACGTTTAACCTTGTGTATAGCCTTACTATATTGAACTAAGGACCTCGCCATGAATTAAGATTTCTACTGACTTTATAAATGATATGGAGAAAAGGAAGCCACTTATAATAGATACAAGTGTCAAAACAAATACGTAAAGAGTTCTACTCATACCAAACAGTACGCTATATTATTTCTTTTCTTTTCTAAAAGTATTAAACCAAATATCAGGAAACCTAGACCTATATAGTTACCTAAATTGTTAAGAACATCTTCAAAAATGAAACTATATATCATTTAGGACATCTTCGGATATACAGAATTAAGTGATATCGATATTTGATACACCTAGCTTTTGAGCTAATTGCTTATTAATGAAACTTAAGAGTAACTGTAGATTGTATTGCTTATATAGATCTATACATTATGTATATAGGTTATATAAACCCCATTCGATTATCTATATTATTCTTATAGAGATTGTTTTTGTTCTAAAGATCTTTTGCATAAATATGGTGACGTAATTGTTTTCGCTCTTCATTGTGGGACTTGCTTTATCGGCAGCAATAGCTTGGTCTATCGGTGGTAACGATACTGCAAATTCTATAGATGCTATTGTTGGTGGAGGAGTTCTTGATATTAAGAAGACTATGACCTTATTTGCAACATCTCAAGCTGTTGGAGCTGTTGTTCAAGGTTATATGGTTATGAAGACTATTGGTAGAGGTGTTGTTCCAGATATAGATGTTGTTGAAGCTGTAGCAGCAACTTTAGCAACCTTTACATGGATAACTATTGCAACTCTTAAGGGAGTACCAATATCTACAACACATAGTGTTACTAGTGCTGTCATAGGTATAGGTATAGCTAAATGGTTGCAAGATGGTCTTATGTCCATAAATATTGACGCTGTTTTAAAGATTATAATTAGCTGGATTTCATCACCTCTAGCATCAATAGCTCTAGCAATACCTCTCTACCACTTCTTTAGCTGGATGTTTAGTCGATGGTCTATAGACAACACTATAGCTAAAGTAATTCTCATATTTGTTACAGCATTTTCTGCATACTCTTTTGGTGCAAATGATGTTGGTAATGCAACAAGTGTTTATGTGACTATTACAAGCAGGTATCTCGGAATACCTGATGCTGAGACTATGAGGTTTCTCGCGATATTTGCATCATTCTTTATAGCATTAGGGGGATTTACTGTCGGTAAAAAAGTTGTAGAGACTCTAGCTTTCAAGATTACGAGACTCGATATACCTATGGCTATGGCTTCTGAAGCCTCTAATGCCTTAGTCGTATGGATTTTCACAACATTACCATATATGCTGTTTGGCTACGGATTACCTATATCAACGACATACGCAACAGCGGGATCCATAATAGGTGTAGATATAGCCAAGAATAGAGGTCTTAGAGGAGTAAACGTGAAAACTATAATATTCATAATGGGTGCATGGATCTTAACATTACCTTTAGTAGCTTCAGCAAGTATAGCTATATACTTCCTTATCAAAACCTTTGTAGGTGTTACGATGTGACGTTTTGGAGCTGGATATCTATGAGAAGAAGAAGGGAGATATTGGACATGTATATAAGACACGTTGAGAGAGTTATAGAGGTGGTAAATCACGCAGAAAAGCTCATAGAAGCTTTAGTTGAAGGAAATGAAGAGGAAGTCTTAAGAGAATGGCAAAATGTTTTTGAATCAGAAAGAAAAGCCGATGAATCTAAAAGAAATATTTTAGCAGAATTATCCAAAGAAATATTTCATCCAATAGATAGAGAAGAGCTTGTGAGACTAATAATAATGACTGACGATATAGCTGATTATGCTAAGGCATGGAGTAGAAGAGCAGTACTATATACACCAAACAAAACACCAAATGATATAGGTAAGAAACTTACATTAATGTCTAAAAAGGTTTTAGATGCTGTAAACTTAATTAAACAAGCTGTAGATACTTTAGTTAAGGATCCTAGGAAAGTTCTAGAAATAGCTAACTCTATAGAGTCTCTAGAAGAAGAGGTTGACGACATCAGACACGATTTATTCAAATCTGTACTTAGTTTCTGCAATAATGCACAGCCATCACAATGCATATTGATTAAAGAACTCATGGACTCTATAGAGAATGCTGCAGATAAGTGTGAAGATGTAGGGGATCTATTCAGAAGAATAGCACTTCTATCAATATAAACCTGTGGTTCAACAATATATTCACTAGCATCTATAATTATCCTAATTATCTTGATATTTATGGATTAACATATAACTTCATAATAATGGTGTTTCATATCTCTAGTCCTTAGGGGGAGATTGAGTACAGAATATAGGAGAATTAATGATATATTTTATCTCTCAATTTCTGTAGTTAATAAACGTATTTTATGAAGTTCGATAGAAACGATAATTCTATTCATTGAATTATGTGTATCGTAGCGAGTTTAAGAAATAACGTTATTAATAGATGGTAAACTAACTCGTTTACAGGGTATTGGATCGCTAGATTTATTTAGTGATATATGTACTATGTTTATAGATATCATGTAGTAAATTAGAGGATTTTGAAGCATGAATATGATGATTTTCTACAACAATATATTTTATAGACATAAACCACCTCAAGGTGTTTACCATCCCGAGAATCCCGGGCGTTTAGATATAGCATTGAATGGAATTAGAGCTAATGATCTTTTGGATTACATAAAGAATGTTAATGTTGTTGAAGATAGATATCGTGACTATAAGCTGAAGATACATAGTGAAAACTATATAGCTTTAATCGACGAGTTCTGTAGTAGAGGCGAGAGTTTTATTGATGGTGATACTTATGTATGTAGAGATACATGTGCTGTAGCCAATTATGCTTTATATCTCTCTGCACATGCAATGGAAATAGCTTTAGATGCTAAAGAAACATTAATTTTTGTTCTTACTAGACCTCCGGGTCATCATGTAGGTCTGAATGGTAGAGCTATGGGTGCACCTACACAAGGGTTCTGTATATTCAATAATATCGCTATTGCAGCAACATATGCTTTAGATAGAGGCTACAAACCTGTAGTCATAATTGATATAGATGTTCATCACGGGAATGGCACTCAAGAAATATTTTGGGAAGACCCAAATGTAGTGCATATAGATGTTCATGAACACGGTATATATCCTGGTACTGGTTACATTAATGATCTTGGTGGTGGAGAAGGCTACGGAACCAAGATAAATATACCTATGCATTCATTTAGCGGTGATAATGATTATATCTATGTATTTAAAGAGATAGTTTCTCAATTAATCTATACCATAAAACCCAAGGGGCTCGCTATTTCAGCAGGATTTGATGCTTATAAAGATGATGGATTAGCGTCCATGGAGTTAACGGAGAGTTTCTATAGATTCCTTGGATCATTGGTCAGACAGTTCGTTAAGGAGTTAGGTATAAGCGCTATAGCTGTTCTAGAAGGTGGATATGGTATAGGTTTGGAGAAAGGATTACCGGCATTGTTGAGGGGGTTCATTAAACCAATAGAGATAGATATTGAAACAGTTGAAGCATCTAGATCGACAATATATACAGTAAAGAGTGTTCGAAATGTGATCAAAGATTTTTATGTATTTTGAACTTATTAGCTATATACTCTTTAAAAGCTATAGCCGATCTAAATCCTTAATAAGATTTAGTAGAGTTTCATCAAGTCTGTGGGGTAGATATTAGTGAAGAAAGAGAAAACTATCTTGTTATTGATTAGTGATACCCATATACCGGAAAGAGCTTCAGAAATTGACACTAGAATTGTTGACTACATTAAACTAAGTAGGTATGATATTGTTGTTCATGCAGGTGATTTAACAGAAGAGTATGTTATAGATCAGATAAAACATTTCGGAAAACATATATACGTAGTTCAAGGCAATATGGATTACCTAGATTTACCGGAGGAAGAGGTTTTCGATGTATATAGTATAAGGTTTGGAGTAGTTCATGGTGATCAAGTTAGACCTAGAGGAAATATAGAGGCTCTTTCAACAATAGCTAAAAGACTTGGAGCATCAATATTGATATCAGGTCATACACACTATCCATTCATATCACTTGATTCTACAGGCATTCTACATATTAATCCAGGTTCTGTAACTGGAGTATGGGGAGGTGGTGGAGGTGCAATGCTTCCGTCATTTATAGAACTGGAGGTGTATAGTGATGGCATAGTAGTAGTAAAGCTCTATGAACTTATAGAGGACAAGATTGAACTAAAAAGAGTTGAGAACTATAGATTCACGTAACACAAGGTTATAATCTTCGAGAGATGATGAAATATAACTTGTCCATCAAAACACTATACAGAGAATATATATACACCTAAGTATAAATGCTAATACTTAACTTCATAATTTTATTTTACATCATTCAAATACTTTAGTCTATATTCAAGCTCTGTAAACGAGTTCCACAACCACTTTTCTCTAGCCAAAGACACATAAGCAAATATCTCTAGA
>JAWBDT010000003.1:0-41923 GCA_038821645.1 Ignisphaera sp.
CATATTCTTCTCAATAGCTACAGCAGCTACATCTATATAGTGAGCTACAGATATATCTTTACCTACTGCTTGTACACCTATGATAGTGTTGTTTCTGTCTACAATCATCTTCATCTTTATTTCTACACTTCCTGGGTAATAATGAGCCTTTGTTCTAACACTAATTGTTTTAGCTCTAAAGTCTATACCATTTTCTTTGGCTTCTTTTTCTGTAACACCTGTTCTACCTATGTATAGGTCAAAGAATTTCGTTACAGCTGTCCCAACAATACCTCTGAAGACAAGGGTTCTTCCAAGTGCAGCATTGGCTCCAGCTACCTGCCCTTCCTTATTTGCTGTAGGAGCTAGAGGTATCCACACCTTTTTCTTAAGAACTCTATGATATTTTTCAGCTACATCACCAGCCGCATATATGTCTTCAATAGAGGTCTCCATATACTCATTCACAGATATTGAACCTTTTACACCAAACCTAATGCCTACATCTTTAACTATCTCGATCTGAGGCCTTACACCTATAGCTAATACAACAGCATCAACATCATAACTACCATATTCTGTAACAACCTTTTCAATTCTATCACTACCAGATAACTCTAAAACAGGTTCAGATAGATGTAGCTCTACACCACTAGAAATAAGTTCTTCTTCCACAACTTTAGCTAAATCACTATCTAGAGCATCTGCTAAAATTTGTTGTTCTTTCTCAAACATGAGAACCTTCTTACCCAAGAATAGTGCAGCTTCAGCCATTTCTATACCTAGGTAGCTTCCACCAATAATCGCAATCTTTCTAGCATTCATAATCACGTTTTTTACATGGTCAGCATAAGCTGGATGTCTTACGGTTATAACGTTCTTAAGATCAGAACCAGGTATTGTTATAGGAGTTGCACCAGTAGCTATAATAAGCTTATCCCATCTTATATTTTCAACATTGCCCTTTCTTTCGATACGCACACTTTTTTTATCGATATCTATACCTATAGCCTTTGTATTTATGTAGACCTTGACCCCCCTCTTCTCTTCAAGATACTGCGGTGTATATGTAGTCAAACTAGATCTATTCTTCACAATACCTTCAACATAATAGGGAATAGCACAAGGTCCGTGTGTAACCATGTCTGTAGCTTCAATAAGGATTACATTTGCATTAGGGTTTAATCTTTTAGCTCTAACAGCAGCAGAAGCTCCTGCAGCTCCACCACCTATAACTACTATATTCATTTTTTGTCGCCAAATATAGTTAAATCAATTCGCAAAATAAAAGATTTTATTTAATGAAATATAGATTTCCTTGGCTAATGGTTAGAGAAATCATCTGAGTAGATTGGCTTTAACTAGAAGTTTCTCTAAGTTGTTTCTAATAGCATGTATAAAAGATTCAGTATCAACGATAGAGATATTACTACATTCAATTACTTTAGCTAGATCTTGTGTCACTATACAGTCCTCTATAGTTTTGATTGTCGCATTCATGAGTATTTCGGCAAATTTCTCTAGATCTTCTAGTTTGTCTAGTTCTGCTCTTCTCTTTAAAGCTTTAGCCCATGCAAATATTATTGCCGTTGGATTTGTAGAGGTTTTTTCTCCTTTGAGATACTTGTAATAATGTTTTTGAACAGTTCCATGAGCAGCCTCAGTAAGATAGTGTCCTTCTGGTGACATAAGTTCGGAGGTCATCATGGCAAGACTTCCTGAAAATGCTGAAGCAATCATATCTGATAAAACATCACCATCATAGTTCTTCGTGGCCCAAATAAATCCTCCTTCAGATCTTATAGCTCTAGCATAAGCATCATCTATCAAATAGTAATAATAGTTTAGCTGTTTCTCACTAAACAAATTCTTGAATTCTTCTTCAAAAACTTTTGCAAATATCTCCTTGAATCTAGTATCATAGATCTTGGAGATGGTGTCTTTAGATGCAAACCATACATCCATGGAGACCATGAGGGCATACCTAAAGACTGAGCGAGCAAAATTCTCTATTGATTTATCTAGATTATAGTAAGCTTGAATAACTCCACCTCCGGGAAAGCTACCGATGTTAACTCTGATCTCCTTACCCTGTAATGACCTGTAGATTATTTCAGCTTCTCCAGGTTCGTTAAACCTTATACCTGTTCCTGCATATATATCTCCAAAAGCATGTCTAGCAATAACTATAGGTTTTTTCCAGAATCTAACAGCAGGAACAATATTTTTGACTATTATTGGAGCTCTAAATATGGTTCCATCAAGAATTTCTCTAATAGTTGCATTAGGGCTTCGCCACTCCTTCTTTAGGTTATACTCCTTAACTCTTTCAGCATTAGGGGTTATTGTGGCACACTTAACACCTACACTCAATCGTTTAACGGCTTCAGCAGCTCTAATAGTTATATGATCGTTTGTTTCATCTCTAACCTTTATATGAAGGTCATAATATTCAACCTTAAGATCGATGTAAGGCTCTAAAAGCTTCTCTTTAACCCAGTACCACATAACTCTTGCCATTTCGTCTCCATCAATCTCGACTACAGGCTTATCCATAGCTATACGCTTCAAAATACCCACCTACGCCACTCATAATCAATCTTTCCCTAAGATTTAAAATTTGTCAATAAGCATTATAGGACATCATAACCGGAGAGAACTTCTAGTTCACCACAGTATTTAAGTTCTGCTACCTTATAGATTGTTCTGGATGATGAGTGGGACCCTCGAAGACCTGATGAAGAAAGTCAGAGATGCTGATACATTAAATATAGTAAGCATAGGTAACAGAATGAGAATTGCTAAGTTCTGGAGAAATATAGATAATAATGTAGCTGAATGTTATACTTGTGAGCGTAGATGTAGAATAGATTATGGTAGGAAAGGTATATGTGGTAATTACGTAAATGTTAATGGAAAACTATATAACATAGGCTATGGAAAAATTAGTGCCCTAGAAAGTAGACCTATCGAAATCAAACCACTGTTTCATTACTGGCCAAATAGCACATCTCTAACATTCTCTTTTTGGGGTTGTAACTTCTACTGTCCATGGTGTCAGAATCATCATATAAGTTTCAGACATCCAAAAGAAGATGACGAGTATCTACCTCCTCACTCTATAATAGCTTTAGCCATTGAGAATAGTGATGAAGGACTTTGCGCAAGTTTTAACGAACCTACAGTTTCTATTGAATATGTTCTTGATTTAGCAGAATTAGCGAGAGATTATGGATTATACTTCTCTATAGTTACAAATGGTTATCAGACGATTAGGGTAATTGAAGAAGCATTGAAGGTTGGTATAGATGGTTGGAGCATAGATATAAAGGGCTGTCCCAAGATGAAAAAGCCTTAGTGAATATAGATCATTGGATTATCTATAGAAACGCTAAATATATAATAGATAGAGGTGGTCACGTAGAAATAGTGTATTTAGTAGTTACGAATACTAATGATTTAGACGAATGTATTGAATGGATTATAGATACACATCTATCTACGGTAGGACCAAAAACACCTCTGCATATCAATAGATACTATCCAGCTTATAAATGGTATGAACCTCCAACAAGTTTAGACAAATTGATTTCAATAGCCTTGAGAGCAAAAAGAGAAGGAATAGAATTTGTATACTTAGGGAATACAGAGAATACAGAGGATCCTATGTTTGAAACAACCTATTGTCCTAAATGTGGTAAGAAGCTAGTGTATAGGTGGATGTATAGAGTGAAGGAGTTCAACATGTATAGAGATGGTAACGTGTATAGATGTCCTAGATGCAATTACGAAATACCTATCAAGGGAAAATACATTTCGTGGAAAAAATCATTAATATTATAGAAACATAGAAACCTAGATGAAGTAGTACCTTCACACTACCAATATCTATATATTTCTACTTCTGGTCGCATTAGCAATACTAATACTTAAATTGGTTACTAATACTATACTATATAGGTTAGCTGTAGTCTGTATGGTGTAACTTGTTGCCTGTAGCAGTAGAGCCTAGATTAGCTAAGCTTTTCGTAGTTGAGGACAAGATTGAAGCAGTTCCTTTTATAATTCAGATAAAGGGTATAGGATCTTCTAGAGATACACAAAACATCTATACTGTAGCTATAGATGCTAGCTGGTCTATGGATGGAGCAAAGATATTCAGGGCTAAGGAAGCAACTATAGAGATGCTGAAGAATATGTCTCCAGATGATCTAGTCAATATATATAGCTTTAATGATAAAGTTGAAAGAGTTATCTATATGTCTAAAGCATCTAGCTATGAAGCTATAGCTGATGCTGTAGCTAGTATAAAGCTAGGTGGTGGAACCAATATCTATGGTCTTCTCAAACAGATATACAGAGACTATATAGAGATTAAGAACAGTAGCAATAAGAAGATGGATAGCTTCAAACTGGTTATGGTTACAGATGGTGTGCCTACAACAGGTGTGAAAGATGAGGCAAAGATAGTTGAGATAGCTAAAAAGCTAGGTGAACATACATCTATATCTCTGATTATTGGTGTAGGTAGTGATTACAACGAGAAGCTATTAATGGATATAGCGACAAACACTAGAGGTATCTTTGAGCATTTGAGTAATCCATCCAAGATATACTCTATATTCAACAAGATAGTGTCTAGATATAGAGAGTTGTGTGCAAAAAATGTAAAACTCTTCATAAAGACTCTCCCTGGATCCTCTATCTATATATACAATAGACCTGCCTATGCTGGTAAAGGAGGTATAGAGATAGATGTAGGCGACATATACAGCAACGATACAATTGATGTAGTTGGTGAAGTTGTGCTTCCTCCACAAAAGAGAGGATTGATTCATATAGCAACAATATCAGCTAGCTACATAGATACAGAGAATATATCTAGAGAAATCCCACCTATACCTCTATCTCTACCATGTCTCTCGAATCCACCGCTAGAGCATCTAGATATAGATGAGAGATTATTCAAAGAGTTCAGCATGATTAAAACAGCTACTCTATTAGCTAGAGATCTCTATGGAAAACCATCTGCAGAAGATATCAAGAAGATTGTTGATGAACTCGTTAATGCTACACTCACTATAGATCGTAGAGATCTTTACTCAAGAACAATAGATATAAGATCTCAGCTAGAACAAGAAGGGCTTTCACCAGAAGTAGTTAAAAAACTTGTTTCACTTATATCTAAGATAATAAGTGGAAGACTTGAATAAGGGGATGCATTAATGAGTATAGATAAAAACATTTTAATAGTGTTTCTAAAAAGTATTTCATCTGCATCTCACCAGATTGTGAAGCTTAAACCCGATAGCTATATGATTGGTAGAGATCCTGATTGTGATATAGTTGTTGCAGATCCTTTTGTATCTAGAAAACATGCAAAAATATTCTATAGAGATGGTAAATGGTTTATAGAGGATGTTGGTAGCAAAAACGGTACATATGTAGATGGCGAAGATATAAGGGGTAGAGGGGCAATAGAACTTAAAGAAGATATGGAGATAATCATGGGTTTCTCAGTACTAATCATCAAGGGATTCGAGGAGAGCTAACTTTATTATCTCTTCAATAATTACAGAAACTTAGGCTCGTCCTCTCAGGCTACAATGTAATGGTGTATCTTATATTTAGGTGTTCATATGTTTTTACGTGTATGTAGAGACATTGATAAGGTTAGTGAACGTATATTTGATCCTGTGATATTTTATTCGATAATGTTGATTAAAGGTGGAAAATTTCTTCGAAGAGTTTCTGATGAAGCAAAAAATCTAGCTAAACTTGTTCTAGAGATAATTAGGGAATCGCCAGATACTAGCTTAATGTATTTTAGGTTTGATTTAAGTGATAAGATCTATAGGGTTATTGCTTTAAAGGACATAGCCTTAGCCATTGCACAAGAAGATTCCTCTGGACAAGTCCAGCTATATGGCATAGAAGCACTTCAATCACTATCAAAGATTTTTAATAGTAGTATAAATGTCAAAATGATTGTTGAAGAACTACCTCTATCTCAACTAGACAGCAATATTGTAGAATCGCTTAAGCCTTGTATCGAAGAAGCCGAAAAAATATATATATCGTTATGGAAAAGAAGAGGATTGTATTGGTTCATTATTGAAGATGTAGTGAGTGATAAAGGTAGTTATACATATGTGTTTAAAGCATGTGATAAACAAGGTAACACATATGCCTTAAAGGTATTGAAAGAGGATATAGTTGTAGGCAGAAGGTTCATGGATGTAATTAGAGGGTATATCCAAGGACTAGTTGTAGCTACAGTAGATGATAGAGAATTTATTGACTTATTGGAATTAAAAGGATATGACAAAGCAATCATGAAAGATCTCATTCTATATAAAAAATACATTACATTAGCAAAGGCTTTATTTATTGTAAAAGATAAACTAGATAAGGATGAATATATAAACCATCCACCAACAATAGTTGAAGAATATGCATCATTAGGAGATCTAGAACGCTACATACAGCTTAATGGTGCTCGAAGTCTCGAAGAAACAATGTATATCCTTATAAGGATTGTTGGCGCAGTAGCCTTAGCACATCTATTCAATATAGTCCACCTAGATATTAAACCTAGAAACATCCTCATCTATAGTAATGAAAATGAAAACTACAAATATACACCTAAGTTAAATGATTTTAGTGGAGCTGTTGGAGATCCAAATAGAGGATACAAATTTGTAAGAATAACACCTGGCTATTCAGATCCATTAGCACTTGCAAAAGGTGTAGCTGACTTCGGTTATGATGCATATAGTATAGCTATGGTAGTAGCCTATATACTAACAGGACAGTTACCAAAACATCGCTTAGCACTCAACATAATTATGTTACAGAATCTGTACAACTATCCTATTCCTATGGAGAAAATAGGAGATGATGAAAAACCATTAAAAGAGTTCATAAAAAAGATAATCGATACCTCTCTTCAGTTACGTAGCAAATCAATCTCTATTCATAATTTCGTAGAATCAATAAATGAAGATTTAGAACATCTAGATACAATATACATGCCATGGATAAACGATATACCTAAATCTATAGCTAGTGTAATAAAGAAGGCATTAACTTTAGACACAAATACTAGGTATAAGAATGGTATAGATATGTGGCTTGAAACAAAAGAAGCTCTAGTAAAAGAGAAAATGGATAATCTCATCCCTAGATAATTGTTGTCATTTTAATAAACTAATGTATATCTAAGACTACTCTCTACATAATGCATTATATTTATCATTTCTCGTGGCTTCTACATACAGTTTGTACCTAATAGATAATATTAACCCTGTTTATTAACTTATTAAAAGTGCTCAGAAAGATATTTACTATGACTTATACCAAGAATATTCATTAAATGAGGTTACAGAAGCATGGATGTCTACATATCACATATAAATGTGAATAATCTAAATGGATTTCTTGAATATTTGAAACATAAAGGGATAAATCCTGAAGAGTACTTCCATACAGTTTTAGCAGATTCATCGGAATTCGAAATAATTGTAGGTAGTAAAGGAGAAAGCAGAATAGTCTATATGTTTGTACACTATATAGATACACATTATGCTGTTCTCTCAGACATAGGCGAAAACTCATCTGATAGAGAGATTCTACAAGCACTTCTATCCGTTAGTAAAAAGGACTTATGGAGAATATTGGTGGAACCAATGATATATGTAACAAATGATTATAGTTTCATAAGGCTTATCAACAGTTATGTAGATAGCACTCTAGATGCTGGGATGAAATATCTAGAAAGGTATCTTAATTCTAGTGATAGCATTAAGAAGGTAATAGATATCGATTCTGTTCTAGATATAGCATATAGAATTAAGAAAATAAATGGTGAGAATATTTAATGAAACCCTACATAGTTAGATTTATATCGTTACATTCTGGTGTCGGTAAAACATTTATAGCGAGTCAAGTAGTCGCTAGGCTAAAGAATAAAGGTTATAGTGTAGGTGTTATTAAGCACTGTATTCACGATTTAGAGATAGAGGATAAAGATACACACAAGTATCTATATAGTGGTGCTGATACAGTAGTAGCTTCTTCAGCTAGTCTAGGGATAATATATCAAAGAATATGGGTGGATTCACTTACTGATAACATTAGATACATCGGGACACCAATAACTATAGTTGAGGGATTCAAAAATATAGATATAGGCGATGTTGTAGTTGTTGTAGAGAATGAAGAGGACATTCATGAGGTTCTCGACATGAAAAACATGATAGCGTATATTGTTAAGGAATTCAAAGATAATAAGAAAGAATACAGAGGTACACCAATACTTACTTTTAATGATATTGATGAGCTAACAAATATCATAGAAAGCAGAGCTATCGATCATATATATCAACAACTACCGAAAACAGATTGTGGTGCTTGTGGATACGATAATTGTTGGCTATTTGCTAAAGCATATATCAAAGGAAAAACACAATGGTGTCCTAGAGATTCAGAAGTTTCTCTAATAGTAGATGGTGTAAAAATTTCACTCAATCCTTATGTTAAAAAAGTCCTTAAATCAATAGTTTTAGCGTTTATAGATACACTCAAGGATGTACCCAAGGATAAGAAGAAGATATCTATAGAGATCAATATATGATACCTGAATTGGCAACAATACGTAAGATATTTGATGAATTATCGTTAAATTTAATTTGCTACAAGCATAAGTTTAGCGATGCGCGTTCAACACCTAGAGCATGTTACGTCTGTAGAACTTGATATGATAGAACTGTAGCTTCATGGCTAGTGCTACAGAAACTGCTAAGTTATATCAATAATTTAATTTTTGGATCGAAATACGTAACAGTAATAATGTTTAACATACATCTATATTGTTTGCATCTTCTCTATATGCAACTCTTGTTATCAGTTTTGATATACTTGTTTAATAGCATATTAATCCAGGCTACATAAAGGTCTCAGTATCATCTAGACTTAATACGGCAGAAATATGGATTAAGACATGAAGATAATATGCTAGGTACTTTAATATGGTTAAATTGGGTATCGTAGGACTTGGGGTTATGGGTACTCGTTTCTACAATTTATTGAGAAAGATGAATGTTGAAGTTGTTGCTGTATGTGATATAGATGAAACCAAGCTGAAGGCATTCAAGAGTGAGGGGATAAAGGTTTATAGGGATTACAGAGCTATGGCTGAAGAAGGGGGTTTTGATGGAGTTATTATAGCTGTTCCTCCATTATATCATGCAGAACATGCTATAGAATTTCTTAGCAAAGGGTATTATGTTTTTCTAGAAAAACCTATGGCTAATGATATTGAGGGAGCTAAGAGAATTCTTGATATAGCTAAAGGTAAGAATAGACTTTTTGTTGGTTACTGTCTTAAGTTCAATAAACTGTATCAAAAAGTGAAGAATGTGATAGATAATGTGTTAGGTGAACCAAAATTCATGTGGCATATAGCTTTAGGACGCTTTCCACAGAGATCGTGGATATACTCTAAATCTATCAGCGGTGGTGTATTAATTGAGCATGGATCTCATGTAGTTCATGTCTTTTATTGGTATGGTGGATCTGTTAAGAAGGTCTATGCTAATATGACTTACAATAGCAATGATGTTGAGAAAGCATTTACAATTATTCTAGAGCATTTCTCGGGAACACTATCAACATTTACACTAAGTTGGTTTGGAGGACATAATTGGAGAAAATGGGGTATCGATGGTGAGAAAGGCAGAATTGTTGTAGAAGGATATCTCGAAGGTGAATTCTCAGTATCTTCTCCTGACGGTACAATGATTATGAGAGAAGTGGTATCAATGGATCCCATACATATGTATGAAGAGGAATTAAAGCACTTTATAGATACTATTGAAAGAGGAGACAGATTTCTAGTAGATGAAGAAGAAGCATTTGTTGTTCAGAAAATAATTGATGCTGCATATAGATCATCACAAGAAGGGAAAGCGATATATCTTTGACGAGGTTTCTGGTTTACTGTCTAGAAAATCTCTACCTTGATAATATGGAGAAACAATGACCAGTATCATATACATACAGAGTTCCTCATATAATGGACCTAAAGACTATGTCAATTAATGCCTATACTATAATGCTATGGAGTTCCAGTTGTAGTTAACTATTATTCGTTATTGACATATCAATATGAGTTCTCAAGTATAGCTACAGAATTAGAGTTATTGAAAACAGTAATTGTTATCGAGTTACTGAATAAGCTATTCAAGTCTATTACCATAGCTATTAATATAGGTTATATCACCTAGACTTTTTCTAGATCTAAGTTGCGGAGATTCGGCTGGATAACCAAGGGCAATCATGGATATAGGGATATAGTTTGATGGTAAATTAAGTATCTTCTGTATATCTCCTATGTTCTTAAGTGTCTGGAGCCACACAGTTCCAAGACCTAAAGCATGTGCAGCTAGCATTACGTACATTGTTGCATTAGCGCAATCAACTTGATAGGAATCTGGAGAGACATTTTTATCACATGCAATCACTATACCTATAGGTGCCTCATTTAACGGATATGCCCATGGGTGAATAGCAGCAAGTTTTGTTTTGATTTCCTTATCTGTAACAACTATGAAAATCCATGGCTGTCTATTGCCTGCGCTAGGAGCATATCTAGCTATGTCAAGAATTCTCTTCACAGTCTCCATATCGATGGGATCTGGTTTGAATTTTCTAATGCTTCTTCTAGTTAGTAAAAATTTTATCAAGATTTCTTTTTCAGATATATTCATAGTTAAACCCCATATTTTTTACACGCTACCCATATATTAACTGTATTTGTGGTAATATGAATCTCGTAAACAACAATGTATATTGTTAAATATATTAGATATAATAGACTAAGATATTTTGATATAGTAAGCTATTTTATTATTAACCTATACCTCTTTATGATTCTTTAGATTTATAGAGCCGATTGACAAAAAGTATTGACGATCTTTATCATTTCAATTAGTGCGAGACATTATTATCCACAGCAAATATTATTCCAATAATTAAGTATACATTGATATTATGTTATGAATAGAATATTATGAATAGAGGTAATTGTTGAAGACACTATAGAAAGTGATGAATGTAAACTATTTAACTGAGGATACAGATGAAATTAAGTATCTAAGGTGAGTATTAATGGATGTTACCACACTAGTTTTTACAACAATAGCTGTTTCTTCATCTGGAGCTCTAAGTCCAGGACCTCTGACTGTAGCTACATTAGCTATAGGGTCAAAGTATGGATGGAAGGGAGGAGGATATATAGCATTGGGTCATATGATGTTTGAATTACTATATATTTTCACATTGTACTTCTTCATATCGTATATTAGAGATCTCTTGGAAGGATTTGTAGGTGATGTAGTTACTATTGTAGGAGCAGGAATGGTTATATTCTTTGCTATAATGTTGTTGAAAGACTCCTTTAGAAAATTGAGAACAATTAGATATCACACATCTATAGATGGAAATGTTGATAGTAAATGGATAAAACTTTCAAAGAGTCCTATTTTGATAGGTGTTATTTTTACAGGATTAAACATATGGTTTCTCCTTTGGTGGCTTAGTATAGGCTTTGGGCTCCTAATGTATGTATCCGATATGGGTTTAACTGCTATCGGTATAATGTATCTAAGCCATGTATGGATAGATTTTGCTTGGCTTATCCTTGTTGCAGAAACAAGCAAAAGAGGGACGCAACTTGTTGGAGCTAGAGGTTACTACTTGTTCATGGTCTTTTTAGGAACACTATTACTTGTGTTTGGGCTAAACATAGCTCTAAAGAGATTTGCATTAGTGTCACTGTTGCCTTAAGCTTTTTAACCTTCACTATTTGGCTAAAATGCTGGTGATAAATTTTTGTGGTTGAAGGCGAGATTCATGTAACACCTTGGGAAGCTGAAGCATTTGTAGATTACGACAAATTGATAAAAATATTTGGAGCCAAACCTCTATCAGAACAAGAAGTAGATATGCTCAAGAGATACACAAATGAAGATCATGTAATGCTTCGAAGAAGGGTATTCTACTCTCATAGAGATCTTGATATATACCTAAACAAATATGGTGAGGGTAAGAGGTGTGTTCTTTATACAGGTCGAGGTCCCTCAGGTTCTACTCATCTCGGTCATCTACTTCCATGGATTTTTACAAAATGGTTGCAAGATAGAATGAATCTTCATCTCTTTTTCCAGATGACTGATGACGAAAAATTTCTGCATGGTAATGATAAAAGTTTGGAGGAATACAACAGTTATGCGTACGAGAATATGCTGGACCTAATAGCTCTGGGTATGGATGCAGATAAAACTCATGTTATAATAGATACAGAAGATATACGATATCTATACCCTATAGCTGTTAGGGTAGCGAAGAAGATAACATTTTCCACACAGAAGTCAGCATTTGGGTTCACAGAATCAACAAACGTTGGCATGATCTTCTATCCTGTTCTGCAGATATCTGTAGCTTTTCTGCCAACAGATCTATTTAATGAGCCTACAGAAGTATTGATTCCCGCTGCTATAGACCAAGATCCTTACTGGAGAATAGCTAGAGATATAGCTTCATCGTTAGGTTATCCAAAGCCTGCGCAAATACATTGCAAGCTTCTCCCAGGTCTAGACGTAGGTGGAAAAATGTCTTCATCTAAACCTGAATCAGCAGTATATACCACAGATCCACCTGAAGTAGCTTATAAAAAGATCTTGAGGTCATATACTGGTGGTCAACCTACAATAGAACTTCAAAGAAAATTAGGTGGAAATCCAGATCTATGTCCGGTATATAAGATGTACGAGATGATGTTTGAAGAAGATGATCAAAAGCTTTTCGAGCGATACAGCTCTTGTAAACTAGGGAATATTCTGTGTGGTGAGTGCAAAAAAGAGTTAGCTGAAAGAGTGTCAAGATTTATAAAAGATCATCAGCTGAAGCGAAGAAGGGCTGTAGATCTTATCGATAAGTATCTCATAAGGAATAAGTTTGCCTTACCTCCGATTAGAAGATGAGAACTTAACTAGGTATCATAACTTTGTAGAATTAGTTGCCGAAGGTTTTCTTAAGTGTTTCGCCAGTTACTATGAGTACAGAATTTTTAGGTACTTTAAATAGTCTTGCAATTACATCGCATTTAGCTCTTAGTAGATGGAGAGATGATGTTTTTCCTCCCTCTATATATGCTTCAGCATTAGCTATACCTTTGGCTACAACAAAACCTTTATCTATGTATAGTACAGGTGATAGGTTTCCATGAGTTTCAATAACATCTATATTGTTGAGTTCGATATCATTTCGCAGAACATCTATCTCATAGCTCTCTTTTCTAACCACTATAGAGACCCTATAGCCATTTAGCTTAAATGCTTTAGCGAGTAGTAAATCTATAGCAGCTTCACCTGCATTATCAAGCACTATATACACATCTATATTCTTTGGAATCTCGACTTCCTCCTCAATAACAGGTTTATCCCATATGCACTCCTCTATGTTCTTAGCTTCGTAGCCCAGAACAGATGTATCAACAATATTTGCTGCAGCAGATATTCTTAGAGCTTCACGAAGATTCCATCCAACGCTTTCCAAGTACTTCTCAACAATAGCTGAAAGCTTTTTACCTACTTTATTTAGCTCTTTTTTGACATCCATATAAGGATCAGGGTTTTCTGTAAGTTGTTTCACGATGTTAAAGGAGTAAGTGAAAGCATATGTTCTGCTGTAGTTTTTTCTGATTATATTGGCTAGCTCTATCAGCATTTTATCAAGTAGCTCAACCCTCTTTAGATTTATTATGTCTTTTGATCTAGAGTATATTAGACACAGTTTACATAAATCATTATCGATCCACAAGACTATTAACAACCTCTATAACTTTCTTTAGATCTTCTACACTTATATCTCCCATAACTCCTATCCTTATGGTATTGTTCTTTAGCTCACCCATACCTCCAGCAATTACATAGCCATGCTTCTTTAGTTCATTAATTATCTCTGTAGGCTTATCGGCATAGAATGCCGTTACTGTATAGCTTCTCAATGGCTCTTCTGCTACAGGTTTCAATTTAAGTGATTTATATAGCAGCTCAGCTTTCTGTTTATGTAGTTCATGGTATGTCTCTACCCCCATACTCAATATAATCTCTAGAGCTGCATCCAGTCCATATATAACATTTATAGGTGGTGTATATGGGGGATCTGCTTTATCGAGTCTCTCTATGAATTTTCTGAGGTTCATTGATGGTGGAAGAGGTGATTTTGCTCTTGGCTCTACGTTAATGTAGATTATTGCTCCTCCTGGAGGCGCCATAAAGGCTTTTTGTGTAGCTGTTGCAACTACATCAATTCTATGTCTTATTGGTTCAGCAGGTAATGCTGAAACACTATCAACTATTAATATTGCTCCTAATCCTTCAGCTATTTTCTGTAGTTTATCTAGATATCTATTGGTTACACCTACACTAGTTTCGTTATGTACTACTGTTATAGCTCTTATGTTCTTCAGTTTCTTAGCGAAATCTTCAACAACATCTGGTGATGGTGGATGTATACGGTACCTAAGCTCATAAACTTTTGCACCTCTGGATCTAGCTGATTCAGAAATTCTTTCACCAAACTCTCCATGAACTATAGCGACTACCTCTTCTCCTGGATCTATGTAATTGTATATGGCAGTATCTACAGCAAACGTACCTGTGCCAGGCGCTATAATGGAAGTTCCTTTGTAGACTTTAGCTAAATTATCTAGAACTCTCCTAAGGGTTTTTCTAAATTCATCAATTCTATGAAATTCCGGTTGTTTTGCTATAGCTTCTATAACCTTCTTCGGTAATTGAACAGGACCTGGAGTGAGAAACTTCATCTCCATCTAATCGCCTCCATAATGTTTTCGATAAGTTCATCAGATATTCTCTCTAGAGCTTCAACAGTTTCAGCACCAATATGTGGTGTTACTATAACCTTGGGATGTTTTATGAGCTCGAGGAGATGAGGAGATCTTGGAGGTTCTTCTTCAAGAACATCAAGAGCTACACCTCCAAGTCTATCTATATGTTTTAAGAGTGCAACACTATCTATGACTTCACCTCTGCTTGTGTTCACGATTATTGCTCCGTCTCTAACTAGAGATAGTGTATGATCATTAATCATATGGTACGTCTGTGGAGTTAATGGTACATGAAGTGATATGATATGACTCTCCTTAAGAAGTGTTTCGAGATCAACTTGTTTTCCACCGATAACAGACATCTCTAAACTGACATCTCTTACATCATGTACTAAGAGCTTCATGCCCATAGCTTTGGCATACATACCGACTCTACTACCTATCTTCCCAAATCCTATTATCCCAATAGTTTTTCCATGAAGCTCAAAACCTCCATAACGACCCTTAGGCCACTCACCTTTCTTAGCCCCATCAATATAGAGGTAGAGATTTCGAGCAGCAGCAATCATGAGCCCTATCGTTAGTTCAGCAACACTTATACATGATGCTTGCGGAGCATTTACAATAGCTATACCTTTACTAACCGCATAATCAATATCAATGTTATCTAGGCCTATTCCATATCTAGCGAGTATCTTTAATCTCTTTCCTCTGTCAATAACCTCTTTATCTATTTTGAGACGACCTCTGAATATGAGTATATCGTATTGTTCAACTATCTCGAGAAGAGATTGGTAATCAATTCCAGGTCTATAATCAACATCTATAGCTCTATCCCTAAGTTTGTTTATTGTTTTTTCTGATACTTTATCAACTATTAATGCACGTAATTTATCGACAAAAGTGATTCACCACATCATTGCTTCTAACTGTGGACTATATAAGTTTAGCTGAATAAAGAGAAAACTGAGTAGATGTTGATTCTGGAAGGTGTTAATGTACTGATCTTTAATAAGGAGTACATGCAGAGGTACCGGTTCCACACCATAAAGATACAGATTTCTGTATGTAGCCATTATCGCTACATATATAAATTTGGTGTAGGAGAATCTCGATCTCAGTATCGTTAGTATTACGAGGGAGATAGGTATGGATAGTACATATAATGATGGGGTATTTTTTAGAGAAATATATCCATTTCATGATGTTCCACGCATAGGTCACATAGATGATCGTGAAATAGTTGAAAATCTTAATAAGATATATTTGACGGATACAACATTAAGAGATGGTCAGCAAGGATGGAGGGTATTTAGTGTAGAAGAATGTGAAAAAATATATGAACTTTTAGCAGATATCGGTAGAGCTATAACAAGTACTGAAGTATTTCTATATACTGATAAAGATAGAGAAGTTGTCAAAAGGTTAATCAGTTATGGTTATGAGTATCCTAAGGTAATAGGCTGGATTAGAGCTACACATTCCGATTTGCAACTAGTTATAGACATAGGCTTAGATGAAACAATAATACTCACATCTATATCAGATTACCACATAAGATACAAGTTTGGTGTAACACGTGAAGAAGCTATTAAGAAGTATCTAGAGGTTGTTGAGAAGGCTCTGAGCCATGGAATAGCTGTAAGAGCTTCTCTTGAGGATATAACTAGAGCTGATATCCATGGAGCTGTCATCCCCTTTGTTAAAAAACTGTTAGAACTTAGCGAAAGATACAGAGTTCCTGTAAAGATAAAGCTACCAGATACCCTCGGATTAGGGCTACCTTTCTATGAAGTGTCATTGCCGAGAAGCATACCGAGGATAGTGAAGACTATAAGAAGCTTAGGGATTCCACAAGAGTATATAGAGTTCCATGCACATAACGATTTAGGTCTTGCTGTAGCTAATCAGATTGCTGCATGGATATATGGAGCAGCAGCAGCTAACTGCACCATATTCGGTATAGGTGAGAGATCCGGTAACTGTCCTCTAGAGATCATGGCCATACATTACGCAGGTATAAAAGGATCACAAGATATCAACCTCAGAGCGATATCCAAGATACCCGAAGTTTTTGATAAAATGGGTTATAGAGCTGTAGAACATTATCCTATACTTGGCAAAAATGCCTTTAGGACTAAAGCCGGAATACACGTTGATGGACTTATGAAAAATCCTGAAGTCTATCTACCATTTGATCCTATAAAGGTCTTAGGGATACCTTATTCAGTATCTATAACGCCTTATGCAGGTAGATCAGCTATAGTGTTATGGATAAGGAATTACCTCGGCTACAATGGTATAAGTAAAGATGATCCGAGAGTGATTGAGACATACAATGATATTGTTGAGTATTTCAATATGTCAGGAAGAACAGAACCTTTAACAGATGAAGAAGTAGAGAGATTTATTAAGAAACATTTTCCCGAGCTATTCAGATAAGAAAAGGTATCGAATTACTACAACACTAATAACATTGTTCTGGTGTATAATTTTGGGCCTAATAGATACACTCCTATCTAAAGTAGTAGGTAAAGATGTTGTACCAGGGGATATAACAGTAGTTGATGTAGATGTTATATATGCACAAGACGGTACAGCACCATTAGTTATAGATGTTATAGAAAAAGAACTCGGTGTTGACAAGCTTCTGGCTTCGGATAGAACATTCTTCTTCATAGATCACTCATCGCCAGCACCTCATATCTCTGCAGCTACTGTTCATAAGGAGATGAGGAGATTTGGTAAAAAACATGGCATACACGTATATGATGTAGGTAACGGGATATGTCATCAAGTTGTTGTAGATGAAGGTATTGTAAGGCCTGGTATGATCGTTATGGGGGCAGACAGTCATACACCTACTGTGGGTGCTCTAGGACTTTTTGCGCTTGGTGTGGGAAGTACTGATGCAGCTATAGCTATAGCCTATGGAAAGCAATGGGTAAGAGTTCCACCAACAATGAAAATAGTTCTGCTAGGTGTTCCCCAAATAGGTGTAATGTCTAAAGACATAATACTTAGCATCATAGGTGAATTTGGTACGGATGGAATGATAGGTAAAGCTGTAGAATTCCATGGTGATACACTTAGACATCTATCTATGGATGCTAGACTTACGTTAACCAACATGTGTACAGAAATGAGTGCAGAATCTGCTGTTATACCTGTTGATGATGTAACTAATGCATGGCTTAAGGAGAGAAACTTCACACACTATAGGTTCATAGACTATGATCCAAAGAGATCGAATTTCATTGATGAGGCTGTATTTGAGGTAGATAAGATAGAGCCTGTTGTAGCAGCACCACCAGATGTAGATAATGTTGTTACAGTAAATGAGGTTAGTAATGTCGAAATAGATCAAGTGTTCGTAGGATCTTGTACTAATGGTAGGCTTGAAGATATGGAAATAGTTGCCCGAATACTAAATAAGAGAAAGGTCCATAGAAACGTTAGATGTATTGTTTCACCAGCTTCACGAAGGGTATATATAGAGGCTCTTAAAAGAGGATACATAGATATTATTGTTGAAGCTGGATGCGTCATAGCACCACCTACATGTGGACCTTGTGTAGGAGCTCACATGGGGATATTAGGTGAAGATGAGATAGCAGTATCAACAACAAATAGAAACTTTCCTGGAAGAATGGGGCACAAGAACAGCAAAGTCTATTTATCATCGCCAGCAGTAGCTGCAGCTTCTGCTATCGAAGGAAAGATAGCTGACCCTAGGAAATATCTTTCTTAGAGGTGGTAAACCTGATTATAAGAGGCAGATGTTGGAAATTAAGTGACAATATAAGTACAGACCATATAATATCAGGTAAATACAAGTTTAGTGCTATTGATAAAATAGAGGCCATGGTTCCGCACGTTCTCGAGGAGGTTATTCCAGAATTCTACAAAAAAGTCAATAAGGGAGATATAATAGTTGCTGGAAGAAATTTTGGGAAAGGATCAAGCAGAGAACAAGCTCCAAGGCTTCTAAAGATCGTTGGTGTGGCAGCTATAGTTGCAAAAAGTTTTGCTCATATATTCTACAGAAACTCAATAAATATAGGGTTGCTTGTTATTGTTGCACAAAAAATACCTGACGTTACTGAGACCGGAGATATTGTGGAGATAGATATTAGTAAAGGTGTGGTAAAGAATTTAACTAAAGATATTGAAGAACAGATAGCTCCTTTTCCAGGAGAACTAGCTGTTATAGTTGAAGCAGGAGGCATTATAGAGTACATTAAGAGATATGGTGGCCCTCCATGGCAAAAAGGTACAAGATAGGTGTTATTAGAGGCGATGGAATAGGTCCCGAAATAATTGATTCGACATTAGAAGTTCTTCAGCACCTTAATCCAGGTATAGATTTTGTAGAGATTTCTGCAGGATACGAATACTATAAGAAAACAGGTAAAGCAGTAGAAGATACATTCTTTGATACTATTAGAAATCTTGATGCAGTTTTGAAGGGCCCTCTCTATACACCTCCTCACGATCCTAATTTCAAGAGTATAAATATACTTATTAGAAGAGAACTAGATCTCTATGCAAATATACGTCCTTTCAAGAGTTTTCGTGGTGTTTCTCAGAAAGTGTTCAATATAGTTATCTTTAGGGAGAATACCGAAGGCGAATATGTAGGTATAGAGGGCATGTTTAATAATATAGCAATCTCATTAAGAATCATAAGTGAGAAGGGGTCTAGAAGGATATGTGATCTAGCTTTTAGATATGCAAAACTTCTTGGATTTAATAAGGTGTCAGTAGTACATAAAGCAAATATACTTAAGGTAAGTGATGGACTATTTAGAAGAATATTCTTTGATGTTGCTAAGAATTATCCAGATATACTAGCTAATGAGATTATAGTTGATACTGCTGCTTACATGCTTGTCAAAAATCCTGAAGATCTACAGATTCTCGTTACACCTAACCTCTATGGCGATATACTTTCAGACCTAGTTGGAGGACTTATGGGGAGCCTAGGTCTATGTGGATCAGCGCTAATAGGTGATACAATAGGTGTTTTTGAGCCTATACATGGTGTCGCTATGGATATAGCTGGTAAAGGTATAGCTAATCCTGTAGGAGCAATGATGGCTGCTAAAATGATGCTTGAGTACCTAGCTCAAAGATACACCGATTCAACTCTTATTGAAAAGGCTAGAGCATTAGAGAACTCTATTTATATCGTTATAGAGGATAAAAAGATTTGGACACCTGATCTTGGAGGAAACTATAAAACGAGAGATGTAGCTAAAGCAGTAACAGAAGAACTAAACAAGGTGTTGTATACTTCGCCTAAATAAGGACTTGTAGTTCACATAATTAAGGTATAGTAAGTTTTTTAACCCCTGTACATAGTATAGGAATAACTTGGTGAACATCTTGGAAACATAAATACTGAATCCAATATGTATAGAGTTGTGAAAGAGGAGGTATTTCTAAAATGTATTAAATGTGGACATGAATATATACCATCTCCCAGATTGTTCATATGCCCCAAATGTGGTTCACTACTAGAGGTTATCATTAACAATACAAAGTTTGAATGGAACAAGATTAAGACTAGACGGTTCGGTGTATGGAGATATAGAGAGCTATTACCCATAAGAGATGATGTAGAACCAGTAACAATGTGTGAAGGAGGTACACCATTAATTAAAGCTCTAAACCTATACGAAAGAAAACACGTAGCTATACCCAACACCTATATAAAATTTGAAGGAGCTAACCCCACAGGTAGTTTTAAGGATCGTGGAATGACTGTAGGAGTAACTATAGCAAAATACATAAATGTTGATGGTGTAGTAGTAGCAAGCACAGGAAATACAGCTGCTTCGGCAGCTGCTTACGCAGCTAGAGCTGGACTTAAATGCATTGTAGTTCTACCTAAAGGATCTGTTGCCAAAGGTAAAATAGCTCAAGCACTTCTACATGGAGCTGAGATCAAAGAGATAGAGGGATCGTTCGATAACGCTCTTGAAGAAGTATTTGAATCTATTGTAGAAGGTGAGTTTAAGAACATGTATCCACTAAATTCCTATAACCCGTGGCGTCTAGAAGGACAAAAGACAATAGCCTATGAGATAGTAGATGAACTTGGAAAAGTACCGGATTATGTGATAGTACCAGTTGGTAATGCGGGAAATATTTCAGCCATATGGAAAGGATTCAAAGAGCTCTATAGTCTTGGTTACATAGACAAACTTCCTAAGATGATAGGGGTTCAAGCAGAAGGAGCAGCACCACTAGCATCAGCATGGAGAGAAGGACTTTCTGAACCTCTATATGTGGATAAACCAAACACTATTGCCTCGGCCATAAGAATCGGAAAACCAATCAATTGGCCTAAGGCATTCAAAGCTGTTAAAGAGTCCCACGGTTTCTTCATTGATGTTAGTGATGAAGAAATAATTAATGCGATGAAACTACTGGCTAGGGTTGAAGGATTAGGGGTAGAGCCTGCAAGTGCAGCATCCTTGGCTGGACTGATGAAATGCGAGAGAGAAGGCAAAATCGATAAGGATAGTCTTGTGGTACTTATAGCGACAGGTCATGCGCTAAAGGATCCTGACACAATTATAGGTAAAGTAGTTATATAGATTGTGAAAATGAGTTTAATGGTAATAGTTAAACGTTTATATATCCTTGTATACATAAACTTATAGAGGTCTCGACATTGTATATACCTAAGTTATTGTGTACTCAACATCCAGATGCTACTGTAAAAATTACTACTCAACAAGAGGTTGATGAAGCTCTACAAGGATACGCTATGTATGGTTGTGATGAAATTATGAGTGATTATGAAGGAAAGTTAACACCCTATGCTCAGCCTAAAGATATTGTTCTTAGATCTTATGAGCTTGAAATCCCCATAGGAGAGAAATTCTTTGTAACGCCTAGGATCCCTAATCCTTCGCTAGAAGATTTCGATAGGGTTGATCTCTCAATAGAAGCAGGTCTTATAGCGAACTACTACTCCTATAAAACAATGAATGTTCAGGCTGTTAGATGGTTCATTCTGCCAATGGTTGAAGACTCTAATGTTGTCAGATTTGTGCAGAGATTAATAATAATGAAAGAGAAAGTGATAAGTGAAGAAGTTAATGCTAAGATGTTGCCTGTGCAACTCATACCTCTTATTGAGGAAACACATAAGCATATGGTTATACATGACTATGTTTCTACGATTGTATCTGTACTTAATGAATTTGATGCACAGATAGACACATTAAGAGTATTTCTAGGTAAAAGCGATGCAGCTGTTAGAAGTGGTCATATAGCTTCCTCTCTATCGCTTGTCTATGCATTAAATGAGCTTGAAAAGTTAGCTAAAGAATACGATATAGAGATAAAACCAATTATAGGTATGGGTGTACCACCGTTTAGAGGAGCCCTAAATAATCCAGAATTAGTTGAATATGAGGTTCAACGCTATAGAGGTTTTTCTACAGCAACTATACAATCAGCCATAAGGTACGATATACCCTATAGGGATTATATCATTGTAAAGAACACGATACTAGCAAATGTAGATACAAAACCAAAGCCTATGCCTCTATCTTCAGACGTTATAGGTATCATAGATCAGGCTACTAGACTCTATAGGAGGTTAGTGTCTAAGTATTGTGATATTATACAGAAGATAGCGAATAATGTTCCAGGAACTAGAGAGAGGATATCTTGGAAAAGTTATGGAAGAATACTTCCGCTTCAAAATGAAGCGCTCTCAGTTCCCCGTGCAATAGTCTACACATCAGCTTGGTATGCAACCGGAATACCACCGACATATCTTGATGCAGAATTCGTAATAGAGATGTATAAACAGGATAAACTCGATGAGATTCTCAAACTAGTTCCCTACCTAGATAAGGAATGGCTCTACGACTCTAAATTCTATGTGCGTGATATAGCTATAGAGAGACTCAACGAAGATATTGTTAAGAAGGTTGACAAAGCGCTAGACATAATGGGCATAAAGCCTGAACCAATAGATGTCTACAGATCTCTTCTAATGCTTAATCCAATTGAGCTACACATTACGGCCTTAGGTAAAATAAGAGGATTTTTGGGATAAATAGCTAAACTCTCACTATATTGTATCCAGAAGCTTTCCTAAGTCTATTCATTATTGCCAAACCTATGCCGATTTCCGGAAATCCTTCAACAATAGCTATATCTACACCCATTCTATCAACATCTCTAAGTACCTTGAACAAGTTCTTGGCAATCTCATACAGGTTGTATCTAGATCCTATGACTATCGTATTTAGTTCCATAGATTTGTATTCTTCAGCAGTTTCCCTACTAGCAATAATAACGTATCTATGATTTAAATAGTTTTTAATAACCTCGATGACAGCGTTAGTATACTTTTTCAGGTCATGATAATCTGATGATTCGACAACAACGATAGGTGTTTTTGGAGCGTAGTGTTTATACTTAGTACCTGGAGCAAGAGCAATATTGCTTTCACTTAGACCTTTCGCAAAATTCGGTACCACAATATCTTTCCCTAAAATCTCTCTCAACTTTTCAATTGGTAAAGGACCTGGTCTCAAAAGTTTAGGTGTATCTGTTGTTAGATCCACTATAGTTGATTCTACACCAAGAAATGTTTCACCACCATCAATAATCATATCAGCTCTACCAAACATATCCACATAGACATGATGAGGAATAGTAGGACTAGGTCTACCAGAGATGTTAGCACTAGGAGCAGCAATAGGACCACTACAATCTATAAGTCTCAATGGTACAGGATGAGCAGGCATTCTAACAGCAACTGTAGGTAGACCTCCAGAAACTTCATTAGGAACCTCTCTATGTTTTTTCAGTATAAATGTTATGGGTCCTGGCCAAAGCTTTTTCGTTACATCTTTAAAGTTATCTGGAATATCTTCAGCTACTTCATATAAGTGATCGAACTTAGAGATATGAACAATTAGTGGATTATCTATAGGTCTCTCTTTTATAGCGAATATTCTCTTAACAGCATAGATATCGAATATATATGCTCCTAACCCATAGACTGTTTCTGTAGGAAATACAACTGTAGTACTTCTGCTCCTAATCTCCCTACAGCATTGCTTCAATACTTCTTCATCAGGATTTAATGGATCTACTATGAACACTTTTGTTTTGACCATAATCTATCAGCTTATAGAGATATCTATAGGTAAATCGTAGATATCTTTAGCTATAGCTAGAGCTTCAGCTAAGTTAGTAGCTATAGGTATACCTACAGCCTCTAAGTCTTCATCTATATAATCTGTATCGCTTATCCGAAAGGTCCGTGGATTTCTTAAGATCACTATACCATTCATCTTATTTACAATAGCAGCTATACCATCTAGAATCTTATCACCAATAAAGAGTACTTCATTAGGATTTATATCAATAGACCTTATAGCTTTAGCAAGCTGTTCAACTCTATTAGATGCATCTTCTCTTGATGCTAGAACACCTAAGAATTTATCACAATTATAGAGCTCCATTCTATACACTATTTTTTCGGCAGCCGATCTACTCTGCATTGTCACAAAACCTATAGGTATGTATTTACATATCTTTTTTAACAGTTCATCAGCATTATCTAAAATAGTCATAGCATCTATAGCACTATTTTCAACAATTTCTAGGTATTTGTGTATGTATCTAAATTCATTAGATCCATAGTATCTTGATATAAAACCCAAAAATGTTTTCGTAGATACTGGTGATAGAGATTTTATCTTAATTAAAATGCTGTTCCAGTCTATTGGGAGAAGAACTATTGTTCCATCGATATCAAATATTATTGCACTTATCTTTTGTTTCTTCATACGTGTATCCCTCGAATTTACTAGAGATTCAGAAAATCTAATAACATTATATAGATCTTTGATGTGAGTTGTTGAGCACATATGGAATATATGAATAGAGTTTTGAGCCTAATTATCAAAAAGTCAGACTTTCAATTATAAATAAAGATATCCATAGAGTTCTTCATATTTTTACGTGCTTCAAAATCAGTTATAACCTCTTTACCAGCTATATAGTTAAGGTTGAAGTTTTTATGAATATTCAGAAGCATATATCTTCATTTACAATTATAGTTTTCTTTATCCTAACACCTCTACATATTGTTTTTGTTGAGGGATATATAGAGGCGATAGATGTAATCATAGTGTATAGATCTGAACAAGATCTAGATGTTGTAATGGATCTAGGCTGTAGTATAGAGAGAATATATAATGCATTTAATATGATCCTAGCTCACTGCCCCAATAAAGTAGTTGAACAGCTAAGATCTATAAATTTCGATGTTTTTTACAACTATAATGTCAGTATAGGTGTTACTGTCGAGAATTTTAAGGTGCTAAACCCATCATTATTTGATTATAGTAGGCATCAACATCATGAGTATGATAATGTACCTTTCTACTGGTCATGGGCAGTATCTAGAGTTTCTTCAGATATGGTCTGGAGTTATCTTGGTGAAGAAGGGATGGATTCTGTTATCGCTATACTGGATACAGGTATAGATCCTACGCATCCTCTGATTACTGGTAAACTTATTGGATGGATAGAGTTTGACTCTAAAGGTAGACCTGTATGTTCTTCACCACGTGATACACATGGTCATGGAACATGGGTTGCTAGTATAGCTGCTGGTGGTGATGGTACTAAATATGTTTTTGGTGTAGCTCCTAAAGCTAAAATACTTTCGGCATTAGTTTTACCTAGTGGAAGAGGTACAGTAGCCCAGGTTTTAGCAGGACTTGAATGGGTTCTAGAACCTTATGACTGTAGAGGTATAAAACTAGGGATAAGAAAACCTGATGTAGTGTCTATGAGTTTTGGAGCTATAGGTAACTACTCCAACGTGTTTTTACCAGCTATAGCTAAACTGATAGAGAATGGTATCATCCCTGTAGCTGCCATAGGAAACAGTGGCCCCTATACCTCTTCTAATCCCGGAAACATATGGGGAGTAATAGGTGTAGGAGCTATAGATCTAAACAATGATGTAACAGTATTCAGCAGTTACGAAGAAGTTGAATGGCCGGATCCTCCAAAAACGTGGCCATTTAAGAATAGATACCCTAGTCGATATATAAAGCCCGATATAGTTGCGCCAGGTGTTGATGTAGCGGGTGCTTTTCCTGGAGGATTAATAGCTATTGGTAGTGGAACAAGTGCTGCTACACCTATAGTAGCTGGAATCGCGGCTATTGTTAGTGCTAAGCTAAGGAGCCAAGGTTTTTCTGGTGCTTTACTGGTAGAGAAGGTATATGATATATTGACCTCAACAACTATGGCTATCAATCATCCAGGTGCAGGAAAAGGTCTTGTCGATGCCTATCTTTCTGTGGCTAGAGCTAAAGGTTTAAACTTATCGAGTATAGATATAGCTGTTAATACATATTCGGCTAGACCTTTAGATAGAATATCGTTGAATATAAATGGGGTTAAAGAAGGCGAACAAATAGATATATACATATCTGGTGCAAAAGTATATAGTGGTCCAGTATTTTCAAAACCTGTAACTGTTGAAATACCTGTGACACATATGTATATGAACACTATAGTTGTTGTAGATAGTAAAGGACTTCATTATGGAAAAGACTTCATATATATACTACCTCGATTGTTGGTAGATTATGTAGGTTTCTGGGGAAAGAATATCAGAGTTATGGTTACAGGTATAGGGATAGGGGATACTATAGGGATATACTTAGGGAATAACCTATTGACTCTAGATTTTGCAAACTTAAGAGGTAGCTATATATCACATCTCTTAATACCGTACGCTGAAGAAGGTGAATATAACTTAACAGTTATAGACTTCTCAACACCCACCATCACCCTCACTTCAGCAATAGTCATAAGATCATATCTTGATACAAATATGTCAATAGTGACACAGACAGTTATCCATAATATTACTAACACATATGTAACATCTATTCCTGTAGCTGTAAACCTTAAACAGTATTATATAGCGGGATCCATAGATTTTATTGATGTAGTTACCTATAATGCCACGCTAGATAAGGTATCAGTATCAACAGTATACCCAGTTCCAGTAACAATAGATATAGTCAATGTTACATCCTTAGGAAGAGATGTATATAGATTATGGATAAAAATAGATTCGCAAGTACTTCAAGAGACTTATGCCATTATAAATATGACACTACTAAAAGATGGCACAAGTCTTCCATATATCTTCATTACGAGAATAGTACCTAGAGACCCTTACATGATAACCCAAAACTATATTGAGGAAATGATGCATAAGATTCTCCAAAATATGACCACAATATCCATGGTCTACAGCAAGCTAGAGAATATAGAGATGACAATCAACAAGTTAAATAAGGATATAAACAACATGTCTATGGATCTCTACCTTTTAAATTCATCGATAAGGAGTTTTAATCAAAGAGTTGACAGAGATCTAAAGAAGATGACAGAAAAGGTAAATTATATGGCTTATACTATCCTTCTAGCCATAACTTTAGCTGTAACATCAATAATTATTGCAATACGTATGCGACATAAAACCACCTAAACTATAAGAAAACTATAAGAGTAAAATCTTAAGCTATTTTCAATTTTTATTTTATTATCAGCTAGACTTTAACTAAAAATGAGTGGTGAAGACTATGATTAGAGTATGCATTGGCAGTAAGAATCCAGTTAAATTAAAAGGAGTTGAGAAAGCTTTTAGACAGTTCTTTGACGTAGTTAAAGTTGAAGGATATGGTGTTGAAGATATACCCAAACAACCTATTGGTCTAAAGAATATACTGAAATTCGCTAGATATCGGGCTGAAAAAATTAAAGAAATAGACTCTCTATGCGACTTTTATCTAGGTATCGAGGCTGGGTTAATAGATATAGAGGAACTAGGATATTTTGATGTTCATATAACATGTTTAATTGACAAAAACAATAGACTATCTTACGGCTTTTCCCCAGCATTTGCTATACCCAAAAAGTTTGCAGATCTTCTTGTTTCTGGAGTTTATGAAGAACTTGAAGAAATTGTTGATACTTATTATGGTACATCAAATATTGGCGATAAAGGTGGTTTTATAAGCTTGTTGACGAAAAACAATGTTGTGAGAGAAGATCTTGTTTATTATTCTGTGGTTATGGCATTAATACCTATAATTAATCTAGATACATATCTACAGTAGAGTATTGATGAGCTCAGATAAACTATACAAAATTATTGAAGAATTCCATGGATACAATTCTGCAGATATTTCTATAAGCAGTTTGAGAGCTAAAAGAATATGGACACGAGTTTAGAAGTTGATATACGGAAACTAATCAAAAGGACTAAACAAATTTATGCAACAGTTGTCCTAGAGCAGTTAAGCAATAAAGAATTTATTAAAAAGAATTCACTAAATCTAGATAGAAAAATTGTAAAAAGGACTAAAGCTCTATAGCGGTACCTTGCGTTGGTATCTCATTGAATAATCCATTGATTAAAGCTACAACAGTGCCCTGAACCTTAAATTTAGCTGAAATATTCTTTTCTTTGATACTGTATGTGGTCATCGGATATGGAGGCAGTATGTACTCCTTTAACCCTATGATAGCGTTTCCATCAATAACTTTCGAGAACACGTATATATCGACCTCGAGTTCACCTAATGTTATCTCTAGATTGTCACTACTATCCATGATGCCGCATCTTCCGGTAAAGACGCTATAGTATGCATAAAGACCAGGCTCAACATTAAACGGTAAGTGCTTTAACGATATACTGTCTGTGATTGTGATACCTTCTCTATTTATATTGAATACTGCTACAACAGGAAAACCTCTACATCTTGAAGCAATTTTCAGCAACACATCCTCGTTATAGGGATCACTAAACAACACGTCTTTTGTAGGTGAAGCTGGTTCATCAACTCTAACCACATCTCCATCAGGTAAAACAATCTTCTTCAACAGCTCTACATCTGTTTTCTCAGGATGTCTGTCTGTTATATATATAGGTCCTCCACTAAACACTCTAGAAACAGCATGGATTTTTGAGTAAGGGTCGTAGGTTATCCACATATCATAATCTGGGTAAGCTATATGGCTAAAGAGTAGAGAATTGTATGTATTGAACAATATATGGAGTTTTGTGTCAGCTTTCCAGAAAGGTATATAGTCTATGGATGTTCTCATAACATTACTTATTAGGAAATTGCTATAGTTCTCTGGTGTCATAGACATACAGTTCAATATATCGAGATTATTTACTTCAGCTGCTAACTGTAATCCATACTCGATTTCTTTAGATGCTTCCCCTACATGTTTTGTTCCTTGATAGAGTAAATGTATTATCCATTGATTATCTATCTTGAGAAAGCTGAAGCCTAGATCTTTAATCCATGAGAAGAACTTATTATAGAAATGATAGGCTGATGCTATATCTGGTGGAGGTACATATGAATCAAACGGAGGATATCTATAGCCTTCTACATCAAGTTCATCGATAAACCGTTTGCTTGTACCACCCCAATACATATTTATTGTAGACCATAGACCTACAAATTCTATACCCAGATTTTTAAGTTCTTTAACAAGTTGCTGAAATCCATAGGGAAACCTAGATCTATCAACATCCAGTCTCTCTATAACCTTAGAGAACCAGTAATAAGACCTAGGTGAAGATGCTATCTGCCATCCATCGTCAACTATAATCCACTTTATAGGTACACCCCTTTCCCTAAGTCCCTTAACTATGTTTATGATATTATTGTGTGATAAATCTTCTGTTAATAGAGCATTCCACGAACACCAGCCAAGACCCTGCATAAATATGGGTTTCTTCTTCAATTTTCTTGGTTTGAAACCAGATACCTTAGCTGCTTTATGAACACAATCCTCGATAACTTTATATGGATCATTATCGATAGAGTATGTAAAGAGATGTGTCATCTCTATTTCATAAGAAGCTTTACCATTAAACACAGTTATCCTCGATCCAGGACCTATATATGATGTAACTCTGCTACTTAATGTCGTAAGAGCTATATATTTTTTGGCAACATCAAGTAACATAAATATAGAGTACTTAGGCACCTCATTGATGTTTCTAAGTACTAAAGGATAAGTCCAGCAGGGAACTCTAGATACATGATCTACATAACTGAGATCTATCTTAGATAAAGATGGATAAGGTATAGCATCAGATGGTCTTTCTACTCTAGGTTCTCTATCTATAGCCAAGTAGTTGTAGTAACCAAATCCTTTACCAAGTTCTTCAGCAACAGCAGTATTTAGCGTTAAAACAAGAACACGCGAAACATTTTCATCAATCTCTAAATCTATGATTAACGATTCGTAAGGTGAGAAAAGTTTCAATCTAGATACGGCTTTGATAACGGTAATAACACCATCTCTATCCTCTAAATGAACCTCAAAATCTCTACATAAAAATTTATATAATTTGGTTATACCACTAAAATTAGTTTCACAACGATCACAAATTTCATGGGATCCATCAGCAAAAAACGCTGTTACGCGTTTCGGTACGAATACCACGAACTTCACCATATCATCAAACGTTACCGAGATAGTATTAAAATTTATCAAAACATCAATTGAGTCAAAAATATGTAGTAGCCATATTGAGAGAAACAATAAGAATAATTTTGCGCACTTTTGCATACTCTAGAAATACTGAATTATATACTATGATTAATGATCATTCCAAGTTTTTCACTATATCATATTGAATAGGGCTATTTTGTTACATCATTTTTATGATCGTGAATATTACATTATTATCTTAATTCTATGAATATATGGATTAGTAGTAGTATCTAAATACCTCTAACACATGTTATCGCTTCTCTTGTTATATCATATTCTATACTACATATATTATGGTGTAGAGAAGCCAGGCAATTAATATTGATACTGAATTGTATATAATGCTTATCTTTATGAATTCTGTGAATGTTACATTATGATTATTTTTCTCCAAGATTCTTACAGCTGCTGCATTTGCTGATGCACCTATATACGTTAAATTACCCCCTAGTGTGACACCTATTAAAGCTGCCCACATAAGGACAACAGGATCTTGGTTTAAGAGTGTTGAAGATGCTTTAACAACAGGTATCATTGTTAAGGTTATTGGAACATTGTCTATAACTGCTGAAAGAAATGAGCATAACCATATGATAAGTGATGTTACTCTGAATAAATCCTTACCTAATCTATAGACAATATATTCACCAAATCTTTTGGCTATACCATGTTTTTCGAAAGCTCCTGAGAGTATAAAAATTGTGGCTAAGAATAGAAGTAATTTCCACTCGAAACCTTGTCTAAATGCCTTCTTAACGCTATCACTATCTCTATGGACAAACCTAACTATAGTTAAACCACCAACAGCTATAGCAGCAGAAAAACTTAGAGGAAGTGTTATAATGTTTCTCATACTCAATAACAATATCTTGGCTATTAGGAATAGTGTAGCCTCAATAACAAAAACATTATCTATAGATACATATTCTAACGTGTCTAACTTCTCGCTTAGACTACTTCTATTATTAATCTTTGTTTTCTTCGATACTATGTAGCTAGAGATAGCTATAGCAGAAACCATCGATATTATTGTGAAGAAAAACATAGAGGGCTTTCCTCTATAGACTATAAAATCCGTAAACGATAATTTGAAAGCTCCAGCAGTAATTAGTGCTGGTGGATCTCCAATCATTGTTGCTGATCCCGCTATATTTGAGGATAGAGCTACGAAGATCATGGGTATAGTAGGCTCTATCCCGAGCAACCTAGAGAGGGAGAAAACTATCGGATAGAATAGAAAAACTACAGACACATTCTCCATGAACACACTTACCATACCTGCCACAAGAGATACTGTAAATAGTGTAGCATATAGAGAATATCCAATATGCTTAACTATATAGTGTGCAAATATGTATGTAGCTCCGCTCTTCTCTAGATAGACAGTATATATGCTTACACCTAGTATAAGTCCAAGAACATCCCAATCGATATAATTCAAAGCTTCAGAAACAGATAGAGCACCAGAAGCAATAAGAAATAGTGCTATACATAAACCAATCCAGTGTCTTTCTATTTTTCCCCAAACCAGAAAAGCCACAAGTACAGCTAGAGATAACAACACTAATTCTGCATACATTGTAAACTCGAGAATTAATTAATAAGAAAACATTATAAGCTTTACTAAACTGCATATTGTCTACTAATGCGTCTTAGCTAAGTTTCATTTTTAAACAAAATACCCTGGCTTTAATCCATATGCTTTAATTCAACCAAATGAATACTTGAATCATGTTAACAAAGTCTTGGTAATAGAATTGAATAATTGACGTAAATATTGTGGATAAAGCTAGAGAGTAGATCGATAAGTGATTAGATGTTAGCGTTGTGTATCCGTATTCTAGGATACGAGTGATGTATCGATGTGTCTAGCTCGATGTGCTAAAGGCTCTCCTACTTTATCTATATCTAAAGGTACAAAATACTATAGTAGTGTGCTATATGTATCTATGGTGAGAACCTATGGTTATGAATATCGTGATAATTACAGCTGTTGCTGTATCAGCTCCTATAGCCTTCTATGTAGCTACTAAACGTGGTATTGTTCGACAACATATTGGATATGTTAAGAATAGACTAGGCATGTTTAGCATGGAAAAAAAGTGTATAGATAAAGTAGAAGAGTTGCGTATAGAGTTAACAAATTTAAGAGAGTATGTGGAGAAGTATAAGGAGAAGATTGATATAGTAGAAAATCAGCTACATAGTTTAGAAGAAAGGATAGAATTTATAGACAAGAAACTGTCTTCTCTTGATACTGCTCAAGAGGAAGACGATATTGTGTTAAAGGTAATAGATCTTCGCAAAAAAGGTTATTCACTTAAAAGAATAGCTGAAGAACTCAATATATCGTTATCTAAAGTTAGAAAGATTCTGAAGGATAATGCTGTTGATTAAAACTTTTTAATTAATTGTCTATCTATGAGTGGATCTTTCTATTGATATAATTTGTTGTAATTCACTCTACTTAACACGTTTCTCATTACTTCACTATCTCTATATTTAATGCCTTATCTCTGATAAAGTAGTAGGGAATAAAGAATCTACGGTTGTTTATAGAAATTGTGATACCTCCAAGTGAATATTCTATAACTTCTGTATATCCTTCAATGCTATTTAATCTAGTCTCCTCGTGAACTATATATGTTTTTGCTATGTTCTCGAAATACTTATCGCTAAACCTAATAACAGGTAAAGGTTTATCTTTGTTGACGATCTTTCTGGAAATAAGTAGAGGCTTTATTTGGCGGACAAACGTCAATACGAATTGTGTTAGGTGGGTCTCTAAATTATACATATTTACATTCTTTATCTGTTCAATTCTTTCAGATACTCTAACTCTATCCCTTATTTTACTACCAGCTAACATCTTCTCAATCTCTCTAGCTCTAGCCACATCTTCAACAAAAGCTACTGGTGTAGCATATACAAATATTTGTTCAAAAATCCTATTAAGGTTCTTCATAACATTAGCTATACCTACCTTGACATTAGATCCACCAAGAGATAAAATATACACCATATGTGGAACTTGAGCCAAACCCACATCAGGTTTAGTGTTGCTTAATCCAAATACATAAGAAAGATACTTGCTATAGTCAGATCTTTTATGAAGTGAGCAAAAACCATTACTAACTCTAGCCATACAGAAAACATCCTTTCTATACAAATACATCAAATTCTCTAGAGGATCTTGAGTAAATGAAACAACTATATCTCCAGAGCAAACTCTATACAGAGACATAGGGCGATATATCTTTATAAAGCTACCTGAGGTAATAGAATGAAGATTACCTTCCGTATCGTACAACAGTAATCTCCATCTATAGGGATCTATAACTTCTACAACAACTTCCTGAACATCTTTACCAAAAAGAGCTAGTGGTAACTCATAGCTATACTTACGAATATCTTCAATACGCATAGATACATCAATACTGTTTGCGAAATACATAACACATCCTACACTTTTTATCTAGTTTCAGAATTAAAGAAACTTGAAAAACGAATTAGTATTGATGGAAAAGCTAAAACTTTTGTTGTAGCATATAATGATTGGTCATAGTGCATATGCTGCTGAAGTACCGAGGTGTAGTATGTAAGGAGGGCATCTAATAAAAATCATCTATATCTAGAGCATACGTTATATAGTGTCCACGTTCACGAATCATGTTAAGTGTGACAATAAATAGTCTTCATCGTTGTAATTTCTATTTTTCATACATTTTCAATGCTTCTAAGACCTTCTTTATCTCTTCTAGAGATATACTTGCATATGCTTCACTACCTGCTTCCATAAGCTTATTATTCCAGTAGATTCCTGGAGCAGAAATACTGAATCCTATGGGCTTCTCATACTCAATAGCCAGGTCTAAGAGTTTACTGATTACTTGATTGAATACATATTCATCTAGTTGTGTTCCTTTAACTATGGCGCCGATAACCACAACACCATCGATGTTATCTCTATTTCTTTCTAGAATCCTTTTAACTAGTATGGGTATTCCAAGGAGACTCGCCACCCTGTATATTCCGCTTATTTCGAATCCATAGTTTTTTGCGTTTTCTTCCACGAATTTGACCATGGAGTCAACAATAGTTCCAAGTTTTGTGGCTACAACGGCTATGCGTGGCATAGGTGGTCACCGGGATTAACAATACTATTGAACTAAATAAGTCTATTCTTTAAACATATACTAAAGTCTTAATCAAATCTTGAAGAATCTCTCGATAATATAATGTTTTAACTATTTAAATAATTAATACCACGTCGATAGTGATTGTAGAAAGAGTATTTGCAGGAAGTAGCCAAATAGTTACAGCATCTAATGGATAAGGAACAAATAATAATGTAATCAATGTATGTAGTAGATTGTTTACTGACTTAATAACTTAATGAAATCTATGCATAACTATGTATGAAAAGGTTTATATATGAGAAGTATTGAGTAGTACAGAGACCTATAGGTTGTGTAAATATTACAAGAGGTTCATGACTTGTTGGACATGTTGAGGATGAGAGGTATATGGTGTATACAGACAATCTGAGGGATCTTCTTAATGTAGCAGATAGGCTATGTAGTAGATTTAATGTACTTTGTGGTGAACAAGACGAAGCTGTACTCAAGTTTGCTTTAACTTGGATCGAGAACTTTCTCTACATAGATCCAATAGAATGTGTTGCTGATATAGCTTGTGTGGAAAAGATATTCGATATGCATTCCAGCATTGTTGCATATGCATATAGAGGTGAATACTTGATCAACATCTCAGAACATATGATAACGGTGACAGAAAAATTATTGAAATTGAATGAAATTGGTTAGCTATATGGATTCCTTACTTAAGGCTATGAATAGAAGAATGGAATGCATTACATAGATTGTTTAAAATGAACTATATAGAATGATGTAGTCAGCTTTTAGTAAATCATAATTAGGAACGCTGTCGCCGATACATAGCGTCTCTAATGATTCTTATTAGAGTTCTAACATTTTATTAAAATATCATGTAACTTGATAATACTTTTATATCAGTAACTAGTCAAACTAAATGGGCTCTGAATATGAGAGCTTGGATTTATATACTTATAGTAGCTGTTGTTGTAGTTTCAGTTGTGGCTATACATCTTGCATATAGTTACTTCCTTTCATTGTCACCAAAGCCCAAGGTTTTAAGAATAGGTACCTCACCTGATTTTCCACCTTTTGAGTATATTGATGAAAAAACAAACGAGGTCGTAGGTATAGATATAGATCTTATTAAGGCTATAGCTAATAGACTTGGATACAGTATAGAGATAGTGAGTATGGATTTTGATGGACTCATACCTGCTCTAGAACAAGGACATGTAGATATAGTTATATCTGGTATGACTATAACCGAGGAAAGAGAAAAAAGAGTCGACTTCAGTATACCTTATTGGGAAGCTGATCAAGCAATAATAGTTTTTAGAGGTTCTTCCTATAGACCTCAATCCTTAGAAGATTTAGATAATTATGTTGTAGGAGTTCAAAGCGGTACTACAGCAGCAGAGCTTTTGGATAATCTCGTGAAGCAAGGCTATAGGATAGAGATAAAGAGATATACATCATACACATTAGCAGTACAAGATCTCATTAATGGTAGAGTTGATGCAGTAGTAGTAGATTCTCCTGTAGCTAGAGCTCTTGAGAAAAGATACAGCGTAGAGATATCATGCGTAATACCAACAAATGAGAGGTACGGTATAGCTGTAAGAGAAGGTAATAGAGAGCTTTTGGATCAGATAAATAAGGTATTGAATGATATTCTTAATAGTAATGAATGGGATCAAATAATAGCTAAATACTTAGGCTAACCAAAATGAGTTTTGAGGAATTTTTTCAAACATTGTTATTAATTCTATTGAGAGGTTTTTTGAATACATTTATACTTTCAGTTGGTGGATTTTCTTTAGGACTCTTTCTAGGAGCTTTAGCAGCTTTTGTACAAGTATTCATAGGTGGTGCATACAGTAAAGTTATAGACTATGTTAATAGGATTATACGTAGTATTCCACCTATATTGATGCTCTTTATAGTTTTCTATGGTCTAAAACTGAATAATATAGCTTCAGCCATAATAGGTCTAGGCATTATAAGTTTTTCTTATCAATCCCAAATCTTTCGAGGTATAATAGAAGCTGTAGCAGCTAGACAACTAGAAGCTGCACTCTCTATAGGTCTAGATAGATGGAAAGCATTTAGATACACCATACTTCCTCAAGTGATAGTTTTATCTATTCCAGCGTTACTTAACGAATTTACTATTCTTCTGAAGGACTCTTCAATAGCTTACGCTATAGGTGTTGTAGAAATGTTTACTGTTTCCATCAATATCGCTAATGCTAGAATGGAATACGTTATACCTTTAGCTTCAGTAGCTATTCTCTATTTAATAATATGTTATACGATATCATTTGTATCTAATTTAATTCATAAGAGGATCAGTTCTCTAGGCTATGGTGCCCCTCCATGAATATTTTACTGAAGGCTATAAATATCCATAAGTATTTCGGTAAACAACACGTGCTTAAGGGTGTAGATCTAGAAGTAGAAGAAGGTAAAACAGTTGTTATTATAGGGCCTTCTGGATCAGGCAAATCAACACTTCTTAGATGTCTAAATCTTCTAATAAAACCTGATAAAGGTACAATATTATTTAATGGTATGGATATAACGAGAGGAGAAATAAATATACATAGAGTTAGACAAGAAATAGGTTTTGTTTTTCAAAGCTACAACCTTTTCACTCATCTAACCGCTATTGATAATGTTATGCTCGGACTTGTAAAGGTTAAGAAAATGGATAAATCCATGGCTCGAAAAATCGCTGAAGAGGCTCTGATTTCTGTAGGTATAACAGAAGATCTTTGGAAGAAGTATCCAGCACAACTTTCTGGAGGACAACAACAAAGAGTTGCTATCGCACGAGCAATAGCTATGTCTCCTAAACTTCTTCTACTAGATGAACCTACGTCAGCTCTAGATCCGGAGCTAACGGTAGAAGTACTCAACGTTCTTGAGAAGTTATCGGAAAAGAAAATGACTATGATTATAGTTACTCATGAACTTGGATTCGCTATGAGAGTTGCAGATGAAGTTATATTTATGGAGGATGGAAGAATTGTCGAGAAAGGTCCTCCTGAAAGAATATTGTTGGCTCCAGAAAAAGAGAGAACAAAGATTTTTGTTTCAAAACTTATGGAGCTCTACAGAATTGATAGGAGATACAAATGATAAGTGAATTACTCGATATATTTTCTAAATACGGTATAGATTTAGTATTAGCCTTTATATTGACTTTAGAATTAACATTTCTGTCATTCTCTATAGGCTTTGTAGGAGGTATAATTATAGCCGTTCTAAGAAGCTCTATAGCTAAACCATTTAGATCCCTTTTAACATTATTTATCGAGATTGTTAGAGGTACTCCGATGATTGTACAGCTATTCTTTGTATACTATACGCTACCTGTTTTAGGAATTAAGTTGGATTCATTTACAGCTTCATTAATAGCATTAGGATTAAATTCTGCGGCATACCAATCAGAATATCTGCGAACGGCAATAAACTCTATACCTAGGGAACAGTGGGAAGCTGCATATTCGCTTGGATTGAGTTCTTTTAGTACAGTCATTAATGTAGTTATTCCTCAAGCTCTAAGAATAGCGATACCATCATTAACAAATGAGCTGATATATCTTCTAAAGTTTAGTTCTATAGCTTATTTTGTGGCTCTACCAGAACTTATCTATACAGCTAAATGGATTGCATCAAAAACCTTCGCGTATATGCAGATCTATATAGTCATAGCATTGTTCTATATAGCTGTATCCATGATCTTAAGCGAAATCGTGACTAGAATAGAGAAAAAGGTATCTATACCTGGATTAACAATAAAAGTGTCGTAAGCTGAAAGTAGCTAATTTATAAAACTTTCTTTAAAATGTAATATATAGTTAACTGCGAATATGTGTTTCAGATGACTAAAATACCCTTAGTATACCTTTCCCGTTACTGTGTCATAGCATATTATCTGGTTTAATTCGAAAACACATCTTATTGTACTGTTTCTATTTACTATGTGGGTTTCTTCATAGTTATCGTCTTGTTCGTATTTTTCTTGAAGTCTAGTAGCTGATTCAGTTGTTCTTCCGTATATATTGAAGACCCTTTTCAAACCATCTATAGTGTGTTTCACAATTAGCTCTAACTTCATATCTCTCACCCAAGTGAGTATAAGTGTATTAAACCTAATAGGTTTGTAGTTTTATCGAGTATAACTAGGTTATACTGAGTATACCTAGCTAAACTTTATAACAATTTATAGAATCAATTATATCGGTAATATACAGAGATAGTGATGTATATGTCTGTATGTATAGAAACTAGATCTCTGAGTGTCGAGAATACTGAAGGTCTCAAAATACTGGATGATGTATCTATAGATATATCTTGTGGAGATTTTGTTATAGTTTCAGGACCTAGTGGTGGTGGCAAATCTACTCTTCTAAAGATTTTTATAGGTATTGTTGAAGCTTTTAGAAACCTTAAGGTCTCTGGCTATGTTAGGGTTCTAGATGTAGATGTTCTTAAAGAAGGTTTCAGAAAGCTTTTGGGGAAAGTTGGTATTGTTTTTCAGAATCCTATTAACGAGATCTTTTCTTTAACTGTTGAAGAAGAGATAGCTTTTCCTCTTGAGAATATGAACTTAGAGCCTATTGAGATTAGCAAAAGAATTGATAGAGCTTTACATATTGTTAATATAGAGAATCTCAGAAATAGATTAGTTCACGAACTCTCTATGGGTCAAATCCAGCGTGTTGTCTTAGCTTCTGTAATAGCTATGGAGCCCCAGATACTGTTATTGGATGAGCCTTGCGCCTATATGGATCCAGGATCTAAACGTAGATTTTATGAGTATGTATATAGCTATTGGAGAAACAATAATGTGACAGTAATTGTTGTAGAACACGATCTAGACTATGTGTTAGGCTATGCTACAAAACTTCTTATACTGAATAGAAGAGTTGTAGCTTATGGTAACCCTATAGATGTTTTAAACAGGGTTAGAGTTGAAGATTACGGTATTAAAGAACCTATTTACATCAAAATGTGTAGAGGATTTGAAAAAAGCGCTAAAAGCGTTGAAGAAGCAATAGACTGTTTGAAGAAATTCATATGCCGGGATAGAAAATAGCTATAGCTATAGATATACATAACATTATGACAAGCACATCAAGCATCTTTATGGTTTCTGTGTACAGGTATGTTCTTTTGTTGGTATATCCAAAGCCTTTAACCTCAAGAGAAATAGCGATTTCATCAACCCTCATTAATGTTGATATTGTTAGTGGTATAAATATAGCTAGATAGTTCCTCAATTTCTTGATTAAGTTCTTTTCGAATATCAACCCCCTAATCTTCTGTATAGATACTATCTCTATGAGGTCTCCAGCTATAACTGATACAAATCTCAATGCAAGAATAAATCCATAGCTATACTTATAGGGAATACCTATTCTATTGAGAACTCTTGCTAATGACTGTGGTTTTGTAGAGACAAAAAGTATGTGGAAGGATAACGCCATAGACATTACTCTAGCTATAGCAACACCAACATTTCTAGCCGTAGATAAAACCACATAGATAGGATTCCCAATAATTGTGTATATATGTACAAAAAATACCATAGGTGCTATAAATAAGAATACAGAAATCACCAAGGAGAAAGTATTTCTCCAATTAATCAGAAAAATAGATAGTAGAACAAGAACTGCTAATGTAGTTAAGACCAGCTCTGGTCTAGAGACTATAGCTATAGCTGTGGTAAATATTGTAAAAACAATCTTAGAGACTGGATGAAGCTCATAGACTTTTTTCTCATTTGGACGATATAGAAACACTCGTGAAATATTCTTCAGATATAAACTTGTTAATGACAAATCACATCCCGAAGCTTATCCATATACAGTAAAATGTCTACAAATGTCTGTAGTTCTTCAAAATCTATACCAAGTCTTTTTGAAAGCTCTATTTCAGCAGGAATCCCTAGACCATATCTATAGAGATTTTCAACAAATTCTATAGCTTCTCTAACTGATCCATCATAGATTATCTCACCGCTAGCTAGAACAATAAGTCTAGAGCTCGGTATTAGGGTAAGTAAATCTAAATCATGTGTAGATATCACTACTGTTGTTCTGTAATGATTATTGATCCTCTTAATCATATCTATGAAATTCTTCTTCAGTATATAATCAAGACCTGCAGTAGGTTCGTCTAGAAGTAATGCAGCGGGATTGTGTACAAGAGCAGATGCTATAACGACTCTTCGTACCTCTCCCTCGCTTAATGTGAATGGAGATCTATCTAGTAGATCCACTATATCGAGTCTAGTAGCTATATCGAGAACGTTTTTCTCGATACGTTGTATATCCATACCCAGATTTCTAGCTGTAAAAGTTATCTCGTCTATAACCTTTGGATTAAATATATGGAACCATGGATTTTGATGAATATAGCCTATAAATTTAGCTAGAAATCCTTCAGAAACGTTCTTAGTGTTGTAGCCACATACATATACATCACCTTTCTCGGGTCTAAGTATCCCAGAAAAAATCTTTAGTAGAGTAGACTTTCCAGCACCATTGGGACCCATAACTATAACTATCTCTCCTTGATCTATATCTAGAGACACATTTCTTAAAACATATCTATCTTCGTATCTAAACCATACATCTTCAGCCTTTAGAACAGCTCCATGTCTACAAGAATCACGATAATCCTCTTTATCCATATCTGTCGCCCAATCAGCTAGGGTGTCCAACATCATTTACTCAGATAGCTCGAAATTCATCATGTTGTTCCGAATGTTTAATTACCTCTATATCTATACCGTTATTGTTGGGTCTCCATATATATACCCATTTAGGATTCGTAGTCATTACAGCTTCTACTGCATTATCAACAACATTTTTGTCTATTAAAGCAAATAGCGCTTCACCAATCATATTCATTGATGCTCCTATAACTCCTTCAACTTTGTTTAGCAACTCTATGGTGTTTCTAACTGTTGGTGTCATTATTTTTGACTCTATAGCAAACCTATAGCAATTATCTATAAAGGTTTCTGGGGTCGGGTTTAGCTCAATCTTCCTTAAAGTCTCTAGCCCAATTGCTCTGACTTTCTCTAGATCTTCTAGATTAGTGAGTATAGTGTTTTTCGGTATGGGTTTATAAAAGGCTGTTAACGCTAAAAGAGAATCATCGATAGGTATACACATTATCTCAGCATATCTAGGTCCCCCTGGTTTTCTCACAATCGTTATACCGTTACATGGCTTCATGATACCGACAACTGTTCCCAGACCTGTTTTACAGACTATGTCTGCCTCATGAGCTATCT
>JAWBDT010000003.1:42015-132401 GCA_038821645.1 Ignisphaera sp.
TAGGTATACACATTATCTCAGCATATCTAGGTCCCCCTGGTTTTCTCACAATCGTTATACCGTTACATGGCTTCATGATACCGACAACTGTTCCCAGACCTGTTTTACAGACTATGTCTGCCTCATGAGCTATCTCTGTAATAGTGTAAAAGTCTAGAGGAACATTTAGAGCCTTAGCTAATGCGAAAGATATAGCAATAGCTGATCCTCCACTTGTGCCATATCCACCACCTATTGGTACAGAAATACTCTGTTTTATAATTATTCTATTGCCTTTCTCCTTGGATATGGATAATATTTTCTCGACTATGTATCTAGCTAAACAGCTATCTACTTCAACACCATTGATTATATTCAATATAGTCATAGATCCTTGGTCTCTATCCAGAGCCTCTAGAGAAATCTCTACAGTAATAGCACTGTCTATACCAAGACCTCCTCCAGCAGCACCTGTCGTCTCCAGACTACCTGTTATATGAGGTACAAAAAAGCCTGAAAGACCTGAAGAAGCTCTAGCTCTTACTTTCACTATTTCTCCTCTATCCATATTTCTTCATCCACATCTCTATAGCTCTTGCTATAGGTGGTGCTAGATATATCATAAATGGTATCTCTGTATAGTATGTCCAGAGGAACCATGCTAATGCAGCAGCAAAAGGTGCTTTGACCTGAAATTCGGGAGGTATTGTAGCTATATCTAGTCTAGCTATATAGCTGTAGAGCCATAGTCCCAAGCCTATGTAGAGAGAGCCTATCATAAGCCCTAAACTATATGCTAGAGCTTCATTTGGATAGATGTAGCTTTTCTTACGAAACATTAAAATAATTAATGAGGTAGCTATAGCTATCGCAGATATTAATGCAACACCAATAAATACTATAGTTGTGGCAAGATCTATGAAACCTACGCTATAGAGATAGTAGAGAGCTATTCCGGGAACAAACTGTATAGCTATGGCTAATAAAGCCAAAGATTTAGATTCTCTTGATCCTTTTTTAGCTATGAATCCAAGGGTATAGAAACCTATAAAGTTTGCAGGAACACCTATTGTTAGACTGATCAATGCATTACCATGAACAACCATATCGCTTACAAATATCCCTATAGCTGCACCAAGACCACCCACTAAAGCTCCAAAAACTTCAGCAAAAACAGCTGGTATAAAAACCGAGGGCCAGAATCTGACACCTCCAACAGCAATAGCGAAAATCCCAAAAGTAGTAGCTACGCCAACCAATGCATAAAGAGCGGCATTTACAACAGCTAACACTATATCTCTTATCCTCATAACTATAACACCTCTAAACCTAACAAGAAGTGAATTAAAATTATTTAAATATAACTATTAGTGAAGTTTAAATAAATTAAATACTGAAGGTTAGCTCTCTGTAGAAATACGATCATTAATATAGATAGATGGTATACGAACTTTACAGACTATGACAAGTTTGTTAACATAACTAGTCATAGTCAGTGAGAATAAAATCAATAACACAGCATGTTTTATTTATTAGCTCTATGTCTATGTGGTATTGTTCTGCAGTATTCATTTAATGGTGCTTCTGATTAAAGGTTAAATTTGTGTTACTTGATATTTGATATAAGTCAATGAATAAGAATGTGAATTATATGGTTAAAGGTAGAGAATTTGTTGAAGTAGATTTTGGTCTCGGTAAACTTAGGATCTATGTGTATCGTTCAAATATTGTTCGTGTAACTCATATACCCTATGGAGGAAGTGTTGAAGATAGTTTTGTGATCATTAGTAGACCTATGCTCTATGGATATAGTATTGATGATAGAGAAGGTTGTATAGAAGTTTGTACTGATGAAGTATGTGTCTATATTGATAGACATAGAAACTCTATAGATTTTGAAACCAGAGATGTAAAGCTTTCTGAAGTTGATAGAAAAGCTGTTGATCTTAAGAATTATGGTGAAGCTCTCTATAGTTTTGAACATACATTTGTTATAGATGTGGATGAAGCTCTCTATGGATTAGGTCAACATGCTGGCTACTCATCGCATTCGGGTTTTAATTATAGGAATAGAACTGTTTATCTAGCTCAAAGGAATACAGATATAGCTGTACCTTTCATGGTTTCAAGCAAAGGTTATGGCATTCTATGGGATATGTATTCTATGGGGGTCTTCAGCTCTAGAGGTAATAAGTTGAGGATGTGGTTTGAAGCTGGAAAGGTACTAGATTACTACTTTATTTATGGACCTGATATAGATCGTGTTATACAAGGATATAGATATTTAACAGGTAAAGCACCTCTACTACCTAGGTATGCTCTTGGATATTGGCAATCTAAGGAAAGATATGCATCTCAAGAAGAGATAGTTTCTGTAGTTAAGATGTTTAGAGACAGAGGTATACCAATAGATATTATTGTTCAAGACTGGAGATACTGGGGTAAATATGGGTGGAATGCCTTTAAATTTGATGAAGAGTATTATCCAGATCCAAAGAAAATGATTGAAGAAATTCGTAGCATGGGTGTTAGATTAGCTATATCTATATGGCCTATTTTCGAGAAGAATACCGATATCTATAAGGAGATTAAAGAGATAGGGTGTATTATGACTGGAGGTGATAGAGACTTTGGTCTTCTGAATGTATTCAATGAAAAGTGTAGAGAATGGTTCTGGAAGAAGATTGAAGAATCGTTCTTCAGTATAGGTGTTGATGGTTGGTGGCTAGATGCATCGGAACCAGAAGTAAAACCCCTACTTATATACACAACATGGCAAAAGGATCTAGATACAGGTAAAGGTAAGATGATTAAGTATCTAAACCTTTATCCACTTCTTGAATCTAAAGCTGTTTACGAAGGTCAAAGAAAAGTTTCGAACAAAAGAGTAGTTATACTGACTCGATCTGGTTTTGCTGGTATACAAAGGTATGGTGTAATTAATTGGTCTGGTGATGTAACAGGTGATTGGACTACATTTAGGTCACAGATACAGGCTGGACTAAATTACTCTATCTCAGGCTTACCTTATTGGACAACAGATATAGGTGGTTTCTTTAGCGGTAACCCGGATACAGAAGGCTATAGAGAGTTATTTATTAGATGGTTCCAATTTGGAGTCTTTAACCCTATTTTTAGAGTCCATGGAACCTATTATCCAAAAGAGCCATGGAGATTTGGCGAAGAAGTAGAAAAGATACTTACGAAATTCATTAAGCTACGATACAGATTATTGCCATATATTTACACACTTATGTGGAAGGTCTATAGCGAAGATTATACAATCATAAGGCCTCTAGTGATGGATTTTAGAGAAGATCCTGAAGTTCTAGATATAGATGATCAATATATGTTCGGACCCTATATCATGGTCTCCCCCATCACAACACCATCAACATATGAAAGAGAAGTCTATATACCAAAAGGTCTTTGGTATGACTTTTGGTCTGGAGAGAAATTCTATGGAGGAAAATACATTAGAGTTGAAGCTCCACTAGACAGAATACCACTACATATAAGAGCAGGTTCTCTTATTCCTATGGCTTCTCCAGGTATCAAGAACTCTATGGAAGAGGTGAATGAGATAGAGCTTAGGGTTTATAGAGGAAGAGATTCAGAATTCTACATATATATAGATGATGGTGAAACCTATAGATACGAGCTAGGAGAATACACATTAATACCCTTGAAATGGTCTGAAGAAGAATCCAAGCTGATTATAGATAACAAGGTAGGTAAATACAGCATAAATGATATTGTCTTCAAAATAGTTATAGTTGATAGAGAGAGAGGTGGAGGCATCGAAGAAGCTCAACCAGATACAGAGGTTATATATAGAGGAGATAAAATAATTATTGAATTGAAAAACAACAAGTCATAGTCTAATCATCATGATAACCATGAGCTCTACATCAATACTCAGTATCTAACCACTTTTATTCAGTTTTAAACACAGCTCTACACTTCATTAAATCTTGCAATAGATTACCTAGATATTCAAATAATTCTATTGAATAACATTCAAATAATTATAAATATACATGTTCTAATTTCACAGAATTACCTAAAAACAATACAGCTTTAGAAACTGATAAAAGATTCTAAAGATACATTCTATCTCAATTAAAACAACAAGAGAATCAGAAAATACATAAAGTCTAAGCACAATTACGGATATACTCGAATACACAATTCAATGTTAATTTATCAGAACAGGCCGACATCATCATAATACTTCAGCACGGAGCGAATACATCATCTAGCAAATCTCTAGCTCCAACTAACTATAAATAATTATTAACTTATCACAATTAGTATCTTAAATCGTGTAGAGCTAAATAAAAAGAGCTACACTTTATCATGTCTATCTATTATATCTGTTTGTTATATCTGTCTATAGTTCTCAGGATCTCGAGATTAATGAAACAGAAGATTGAATCTAAATAATTCATTATATTTCTTCAGGTATAGATGCTCTAAGTAAGAGATAGTAGTTCTCAATACTCTATATAGAAAATCAGTAATCCTTGATTTTGTTTACCAAACTCTATATACAATGCAGTTTTGACTTTCTATAACTATGTTCTATGTTTACAAAATCTTTTACATTATGAAGCCATCCTTTAGGGTGGAGAGGATCAAATCATAATACTATATGTTCAATAAATTTAACGCTCTTTATTTCAATGTATATGAACAAAAATAATGAAAATAAAATAATCACAACAAGATCTTCATAAACATCAAAGATATAGACATTTTAATAAACAGATGTAGTTTTCGACATCAAGATGATTATCAATATTGTAAGTAGCGTATTGAAGCTATATACATTGTTTATATATGTGTCTTCTGAATATTTGTATAGAAGGATCGCATCTGTATAGATAGATTAATCTAAGCTTATCTAGTTTCTCTGTATGATATTTGAACTTCAAGACTTATAACCTGTTATGTACAGATATTTTGGGTATACCTATGCGGAGAAGATCTCTCTTTATAGTCATAGGAATAGCGGTAGGAATAGCGATTGTTATATCTTATCTACTTGTCTGGAGTTTTGTACAGATATCTATAGGGTATATTGCTATTGTGAAGCTTGAGGGAACTATAGGATATAGTAGAGGTTTTCTGAGTTCTGTGGGTATTACTCCTGATGATGTTAGACGATATGTTGAGATACTAATTTCAGATCCAGCTGCAAAAGCTGTCGTAGTTATCGTTAATAGTCCTGGAGGTTCTGCCTCAGCTTCAGAAGAAATCTATCAATACATTAAGAAGTTAGCTGAAGTGAAAACTGTTGTAGTGTATTCTCCCGAGACTTTAGCTAGTGGAGGTTACTACATTGCATTACCAGCCCATAAGATTATAGTATCTCCATACGCATTCGTAGGTTCTATAGGAGCTGTATCCATAGTTCTTGATGTTGAAGATCTTCTTAAGAATATAGGGATTAACGTAACCATAATAAAATCGGGTGAATATAAAGATATAGGCTCTATATATAGATCGCTTACAGCTGATGAATATAAGATATTTAGCGAGTTGGTGAACAAATCTGCAGAACTATTTATAGAGAGAGTAAAAGAGAATAGACCTAATGTGGCTAGCGAAGTATTTACAGCTAGAGTATACTTAGGGATAGATTCTGTTAAAGTGGGTTTAGCAGATGATATTGGAACACTCGAATACGCTATAAGTATTGCAAGAAAACTTGCAAATCTACCTCAATATACGCCCACAAGAATTATAGAGAGACCTAAAGGTCTTCTAGAGATATTGCTAAGTCTTCAAACAAGTTTTACTGAAAATACATTACATAGAGCTACTGAAGAGTTATTCCTATCCGAATTTCAAAACAAGATATTGTTCCTGTGGATAAAATAACCGAGTAAGATGATAAAGTAGGACGTACTACGAGAGTAAGAGCAATAGTATGAAGGACAATATAATCGATACAACCGTAACCATCACTATAGATTTTGTAATACTCCTCTCAACTCTATACCCATTTTTTATTATACGTCTTTCTTTGGATAATCTTGTAAACTTTTCATCTACTTCCATGGGAACATCTCTCCATGATTTATACCATAGATTATCGCATGTTGTATAATGTACCATAGAAACATCATGTCTATGAATCCTTGATTTATTGAGTCCAAGACCTAGACGCCATATAGAGGGTCTCACAATCTCTAATTCTTTTTTAGATGTAGTGGTATGTAGAATTTTGGTTAATGTACTGATTATCAAGGAGAGATAGGGTCTAAGTGGTTTATGTCTAGGATCTTTGGTAATAAGTGTTGTTACTTCATCTATGTAGTAAGCTAAAGGCTCAAGAGCTTTAATAACTTCTCGACATGATAGAACATAACTAATAACTCTGGTATTACCTCTATAGGATTCTAGAACCATCTGTATAAGAGATGTTAATTTGATGAGATAACCATCAATACTTCTAACTCCTGAAATACCCGATAAGAATTTCTCTATGGCTTCAGAAAAAGATGAGACTGAAGAATCATTTGAGAAACAGCTTACAGAATCTAGATCAACATGTTGTAGATTTATGGTACACAAATCACGATTAGAATTACCATGTTCTCTTTTTATAGCTACATAATTTTGCACCAACACAACACCAAGGAAGTACAATATACTTTCATCTATTTAAGGATGTAGGTGTCAGGCGTTTGCTAGTCTCAATTACGCCGAAGTACCATTTAAAATAAGTTACAAAAATTACAAATATTTTAACAATTACTTAGCTCTAGCTACAGTCTATAACAGTATTGAATATAGTGACTCAGTAAATCATTTACTAGATAACGCATTTAGTTAAATTAAATATGTAGAAATATGTATTTACCTCACGGCTCAGATAACGTCAGCATCAAACATATAGCTAAGGTTATTAGACATAAAATCTACATCTATTCTATATTGTAGCTATATCTCTTTAATTTTATTAGAAAGAATACCTATAGAGGTGGAGATTCCATAATTGTTAATAGAAACAACATCGATATGAGGTTTCAGAAACTAGTAAACCGATTTACTGGAATAATATTATTACTAGAATCATAGGAGAACTAGTTCCATACATTAATTAGAATTGAAGTAGATTAGAGTAGATCTAAGAACATAAGCCATACACTCTTTCTAACAAAACAATTGTTGAAATAACATTAAGCTTTATTAGGTGTATAGAGTAATCACTATTCGGTGATGTTATTATGAGACTTGAGTTTGTGGCTTATCTAATTGTATTGGTTATAGTTATAGCTATAGTTGCATACACCTTGTCTCTTATTTATGGTAAACCATATATTCAGCCATCCGATAAAGAGTATAGAGAAGGTGTATCCCTGGTCTCTATCGTTGGGGATATAATATATCTACCTCCACCTAGAAAGGTGACTAATGTTAGTGTTGAAGAGGCTATTCTATGGAGGAGAAGTATAAGGGATTACACAGCAGATCCGTTAACAATTGATCAACTTTCTATGCTTCTTTGGGCTGCTTATGGAGTAACAGAAACTACATGGGGTCTTAGAGCTGCTCCAAGTGCTGGAGCTACATATCCTCTAGAAATATATGTTGTTGTTGGGAATAGAAGTGTTCTTCTAGACTTAAACAAGTATCTTGATGCGGGGGTCTACAAGTATCATATACATAGCCATAGCTTGGAGCTCGTAAAAAGAGGTGATTTTAGAAACGAGTTAGCTAGAGCTGCTCTAGACCAGAGATGGGTTAGAGAAGCTCCTGTAAATATAGTCATTACGGCTGTGTTTGAGAGAACAACATCAGTTTATGGAGCTAGAGGTAGAGAAAGGTATGTACCTATGGAAGTAGGCCATGTGGGGCAAAACATATATCTTATGGCTACAGCATTGAGGCTTGGAACGGTTGTTGTTGGTGCCTTTATCGATGATTGGGTAGCTAGAGTTGTATCTGCTTCAGAGGATGAAGTGCCTATGTATATAGTGCCTGTGGGTGTTCCTAGAGAATTTAGGGAGACGTCTTTTGAGGAAATATATAGATTTATAGAAAGGAATAGAAGGAGATAGATATGGTTAAATCGCTTAGGTTAGCATTAGCTATAGTCGAGACAACATCCATACCATTGATAATACTTACAGCTCTATACATTCTATCTGGATACCAGTTACTCTATCCCCAAGTATACTTCATGCCATCAGCAAGAATTATACATACCGACTTCTACCTTAGATTGGTGTTCCTGATGTTAGTGTATCTACACTCTCTAGCAGGTATAATAATAATTTGTGAAAGAAGATTAAGTAATAAGTTGCTCAAATACATTCTGGAATACATAGCTGTAGCCCTATTATCAATACTTGTAGCAATTCCCTTGGCACTAGAAATAATCTACAAATGAAATCCAGATTAAGTAGAGTTCATTCAATGAGCCATCAACTATCGAAAAATAATGAAGACCATTATGTTTCTTGATCTTCTGGTTCTATATGTATGGACACATCTATACCACTCTTCCTAAGCTCTTTCTCGACAGTATCAACAATGCTGTGAGCTTCTTCAACCAATGTTCCTGAAGAAACTTTTACAATTACATCTCCGTGATATACATTCTCTACAACCTTTCTAAGTCTAATCCTATCAACGTTTAGACCATATCTCTTTACAGTTTCAGAAACCATTTCTACAACATCATGTGAAACAGTATCACTCACAACTTCTACAACTTCTCTAAAGTTTCTTACAAGCTCTATAAAGAGATACAGTGTCAATCCTATAGATCCCACTAAATCCACCATATAGCTAATTGCTATACCGCCTAACGATGATACTATCGATACAGCACTCTCAATTAACTCTATAGCTGTAAATCCTGCATAACCTACAACAATAGGATGGACTCTCTTAGAGATAAATATAGCCAGTCCATAGGGGATAAGAGCTAATGTAGCATAGATAGGAGATTCATAGCCAACTCTGTATTCTTTGCCAAGCGTATTGACTATATCCAGTATAACTAATCCTGCAACAAAAGAATATAACATAAGCATAGATATGGGTCCTCCAAGAGCTATGCGGTGATGTCCATAGTGATGATCTTTATCGGGAGGGATCATTCCCGCCTTAAAGAATTTGAGTATAAGAATTATAGCTAGAGTATTAGCTATAGACGTCATTGCATCAACAAACACAGATTTAGACCCACCTACAACACTTCCATATATTTTTAGAGACCCACCTACAACACTTAATACTATCAATACGGCTATGGTATTCCCAACTTTTTTCATAGCCATTCACGAAAAATTTGATTTCTAGTCAATATAAGTATTCTTTAAGATATTCTTTAGTTAAACACCATAGAACATATATACTCTACCTCATTCATAGATTCTGGGATCGATAAATGATAGGACCCATACATATAAAGGCAAAGAAAGGTGAAGTAGCTGAAAGAGTTATTGTTGCTGGCGATCCAGCTAGAGTAGAACAAGTTGCATCAATTCTAGATAATCCTGTTCTCGTTAATAGAAACAGAGGCTTACTAGTCTATACAGGCAACTACAAGGGTATACCAATATCTGTTGCAATGCATGGTGTAGGTCATCCTTCGTCAATGCTAGTTATAGAGGAACTGATAATGCTTGGCGCAAAAGCAATCATTAGATTCGGTACATGTGGAGCAATGGTGAAGGGACTCAAAATAGGTGATCTAATAATACCTACTGGAGCTGCATATCACCCAGGAGGAGCATTCTATCAATACCTAAGAGATAACGTCTGTATGGCTTGTTCTCCACATTACGAGATACTTAAAGCTCTTGTTGAAGAAACTGAAAAAGCAGCTGTAAAATACGCTATAGGCCCTATAGTAAGTAGCGATGCATTCTATGCAGAAGACCCAGAATTCGTTAAGAGATGGAGCAGTAGAGGTATAATAGCTGTAGAAATGGAGTGTGCAGGTCTATTCATGTTAGGTGCTATGAGGGGTGTGAAAACAGGTGCTCTACTACTTGTAAGTGATTCACTTGTAGAAGAATTAGGATTTGCAACAGCAGAAGAATTAAAATACTATGTAGATAGAGCATCAAGAATAGTACTTGAGGCATTAATAAAGGTTAAAGTATGAATTAAACCTCTAGATCATTACTAAAACATTCATATACTCTATCAACTAATTTTTATCTAGAAACAACAATAGAGGTCCCTCATGAGCGAAATTCTATAGCTGATACCTCCAGATGATGTGAATCTTAAGTATATCTTATAGATATATTAAAAATTGCTATACATCCATGTTAATTCTTATCTTATTGAAATTCATCAACAGTAATTAATTATTAACAGTATTAAGAGTGATGTGATCACTAAAGCGATTCATTCAGTAATTAGTAATACAAGATTGTGGTCTTCTACCCATTTAGATCTTGTGTATAGAACATAGATAGTGGAGCATTAGCATTAATATTTATCTCAATCGGTCGGTATCATATGTAAAGTTGGTTAGTAACATTGATCGCTTAGCTTTTGCATATTATCTTTATCATCTGATTTAAGTAGCACTATATACAGAAATTGAAAATTAGCAATGAATTCAATTTATCTTCGTATAGACACATCTTATTAGTCTTCATATACTGATTTAAATAGTGTTAGAGTGTTTAAGAAGATAGCCTTAGTGAATTTGTTGAAATATAGATGGATATTTCTATATAATGTTAGGAGGTACTGATGTTGAGGATCTATATATCGTTCTCTTGAGGTTTTTGTTTTCTTTTACATTTCAGACTTTAACATCTATTAAAAAGTTCATAGACTATACACTTATAGTCTGCTAGATCATAACCTCTACTAAGATGGTGTAAGCTATGGAGGTACTGAAAATTGATAATCTTAGCGTAGTTGTTGGTGGAAGATTTGTTGTTAAAGATGTCTCTCTAACTATAGATAGAAATGAAATTGTGTTTCTCTTAGGACCTAATGGAGCTGGTAAATCATCTCTTCTTAAGGCTTTGATAGGATATCCAGGTTATACAATTGTTTCAGGGAGACTTTATTTTGATTCAGAAGATATAACTGATTCATCTATGGAGGTTAGGGTTAGTAAAGGTCTTGCTCTTGCTCATCAGATACCACCTAAATTACTTGGAGTTAAGGTTAGAAGTCTTTTAGAAGCTCTTTGTAGAAGAACGGGTTGTGATGTATATGAGATAGCTAATGAGTTAGGCATAATACATCTTCTGGATAGAGAGTTTGGTAAAGGATTTTCTGGTGGTGAGTTAAAGAGAATCGAAATGTCTATGCTATTAGCTCAGAAACCGAAGCTAGCTCTCATAGATGAGCCAGATAGTGGTGTAGATGTAGATTCTATAGCTGTTATAGCTAAAGCCATTAAGAGGATTATAGATATTTCGCCATACAAGTCAATAGTTATAGTTACTCATTCAGCATTGATATCTAAGTATATAGAGCCTACAAAGGTATGTATACTCATTTCAGGTAATGTAAAGGTTTGTGGTGGTAGGGAACTTATAGATGAGGTGTTTAGTCATGGGTTTAGAGAACTGGCTTAAAATTATTGAGTCAAGAGCGAGAGAAGGCTTAGCATTATCATCGCCTTACGGTATAGATATTGATATATCTCAATTCATAAACTATTCTAGAGAAGGTTCTACAGCTATAGATGAATCGAAAGTTAGAGAAGTAGGTGTAGATCTATCTGCTAAAGCTATCTATACTCAAGTAGATCAAACATACTTTAGATATCTAAGTAAGATACCTGGTGTAGAGGTTATGAGGCTTGAGGACTTTATAGAATCTAGACCAGATGAAGCAAAAGAATATGTATGGAGATTAATTGATCCGGGGAAGGATAAATATACTGCTTTAGCTGCATTAAAGGGTAGAGGAGGATATTTTATAAAGATTAAGAGTGGTACCAAAGTTACTGAACCGGTAATGGCATGCCTATTCATGAGCATAGGCGGTATACAGGCACCACACAATATAGTCATAGTTGAGAAAAATGCTGAAGCAACTGTCTATACTGGATGCACAATAGCTCCAGAATCTTTTGGTCTCCACATAGGTATATCTGAATTCTATGTCGAAGAGAATGCAACTCTACGATTCGTTATGGTACATTCATGGAATAGGGTAGCTCATGTGAGGCCTAGAACAGCTGTACAAGTAAAGCGTGGAGGTAGATACATATCCTATTACGTGAATATAGGTAAAGTTAAGTCTATCCAAACATATCCCATAGTTACTCTAGAAAGTAATGCGTACACCTATCTAGCTTCCATAGTTCTTGGACTAGATGATGCACACATAGACGTTGGTAGTGGTATCAACATAGAAGGTGAAGACGCTGTAGCAGAAATAGTCTCCAGGTCTCTAGCAAGAGATAATTCTAAAATTATTGCCAGAGCCTCTATAATAGGTAGATCTGGTAAAGGACATATAGACTGTCGAGGGCTTATGCTCTCAGATAAAGCATACATATATACAGTGCCAGAACTAGGCGCTCTATCACCAAATACCATACTAACACATGAAGCATCTATAGGTAGACTGGCTGAAGAAGAGATCAACTACATTATCAGTAGAGGATTCTCGAGAGAAGAAGCTATAGGTATACTGCTAAGAGGCTTCATAAGCATAGATATAAAAGACATACCCCCACAAATAAAGAACTACATAGAAACAATAGAGAAACTTACTGTTGAAAAAGCCATGTAGATAGCTTTCCAAACTACCCCTAACTTAAGAAAGACCATAATTAGCTCTTTAATTAAGCATCATAGACAATGCCAATAACATATTGTTGTCAAACCAGATGCTATAGCTTTGATACATTAATTTATTTAAATGTTGAAAACATATTCATTTAGTGTCTAGACCATACTATTAATTCTTATTAATTCTTGAGAGCTCAATCTATACCTCAAATCAATAACTATTTAGACACAAAATGTACACTAAATGGTTAGGCACCGTCCTAAAGGGCAAATGTATTGCCAACCACCCCAAGAAACATTATCCTATCTCCATATCTCCCATGTCCTTCCACCAATAGTTACTTCACTAATTTTTCTTCCTGCTGGACTAAGGTTCTGAATATTTTCACAAAGAACTTATATAAACTTAGCAAATTTCATTAAGTCAATTAATTATCAAGACACTTTATTTTCTTACAATTCCATATGCATACTAAACATTCAGCTTCATCAAATCTTATTCATTATTTAGTAAATAGTGACTAGACTCATTAAACAAATATAGTTTATGATTCATTAAGATCTATATCAGCTACCTCTGGTCCAAACTACACAGAATACAAGTTAAAAAAATGGCTTTGTTATGTAGTTGAAGCTTCTTTCCAAGCTGTCTTTGCGAAGTAGAATACTATAGGTATTAATACTACTGCAAAAGCTATAGCTATACCCCATCCAACCGTTCTTAGAACTTCTGATGCTCCTGGTATCTGCAACAATATTGCTGACATACCTACGTACGCAAATACTAACGCTATAGTGACTCCTACTACTGGTACTAGTTTTTCATAGGCTGGATGTACTTCTTTGAGCATTCTTGTTAGAACATCTACAACCATTATGCCTATGACTAACACTATTGAACCCATAATTAATGCATATACTAGGTTTCCAAGAAGTCCAAGTATGTTTAGAGCTATGGTAACTAGTACTGCTACTAATCCTATAGCTATAAGGTTTTCAGCTAAATGTGCCAATGGCTCGAATTTCTCTTTGGCTACGGCTCTAAACAATCTACCTATGTATTTAGCTAGTATCACTACTAAAGCCAAACCTAGAGTCAGTAATGCTGCTGTAGCTAGAATTCTAGGTAGATAGAATGCTACTGTAGACAGAATATCTCCAACAAGACCTGTTGCCCCTATCATACCTAAGCCTACAGCAATCGCTATAACTATTACTGTTGCTTTAACAAGACCTGCTACAAGTGATGGTGTCTCTATACCTGCATCTTTAAGTGCTTTGCCTACATCTGTTCCCTCGAGAGGTTTAGATACAGATTCCACGATACTTTTAACAAATTTTCCAACAATATCGGCAATAATGTAGCCTATAACAACTATAATACCGGCCATAATTCCTGATGGTAGAGCTGTTGTTAAGGTGGTTAGTAGATTTGGTGTAGCAAACATAATCGATATAGCAATTCCAAAGACAAACAGTATTAGGATTACTGATAGAGCTGTTGAAGTAAGATTCTCGAAAACTTCGTGCTTATCTCTTAGAGGTAGAGCTACAAGTTTAGCTAAATATTCTGCACCAAGTACTGCTAGAGGTATACCTATCGATAATACGACAAATCCTCCAAGAACATTAATAACAATTCTTATAAACGTTCTTATAAACTCTCCACCAGGAAGTCCAGCAGCGTCTATAGCGAACATAATCGATATCGCTACAATAAGTACGAATATAAATGTACCTATGAGGCGACCTAAATCAATACCAGCTTCCTTAAGCCTTATTCCTACAGCTGTTCTCTCTAGAAATCTTCCTAGAACTCTATTAAATAGTAACCTGATTGCTCCTTTAACAACAACACCAATTCCATAACCAATTAATATGATTACTAGTGCAAGAACAACTGAGGGTATAGCTGCAATAATCTGTGTAGCTACTCTAGTTAACTCATCTACTAATCTCTCTATCATATCCCTACCCCTATACCTATACTGTACCACTACCTATTTAAATATTTTATAGTAGTAGCTACATTAATTTAATCAAGTATAAGAAATTCAAGAACATTTAGAGCTTATTATCTAGAGCTTATTAGCGGTCAGTGCCTTCGATAAACTTGGGTGAAATATGGTGAGTCTACTAGAGATCACAATTATGCTAATTGTTGTAGCCTTTGCATTAATATTTATAGGTGTGGCTCTTTTGATTGTAGATAACTTGAAGAATTCTGAGAAGGATAGTAAAGTTAAGGGTGGAGGGGTTATAGTTATAGGCCCTATACCGATAGTTATTGGAACTAGTGAGAAAGCATCCAAAGTTTTAATCATACTTGCAATAATTTTAACACTCGTAACATTGATTACTTTTCTTATTACAACTGGATTAATTGGGATAAGAGGTCCATAGATATGAAGTTAATTACACTAAGTTTCATACTTATAGTACTGGGATTCCTTATAGCTATGGTTGCTACATTAATACCACTATTTATCGTCATCTCCAATAATTCGAGAATCGATATTAATGTAGGTGGATGTATACTTGTATCCTTTGTTCCCATATGTTTTGGCTATGGTACAACACCTCTACATTTAATAATGATTATACTGCTACTCGTTATAGTCATCGTGTTAATAACCATAGATTTGAACATATTTATTAGAATGAAGAATACCCTTAATAGAATGTACGAAGAGAAGGAATTCGTATAATGCATGAACCAAAACAATACTTATTTTTGTGTCTAAAGTGCTAGCTATAGGTGCACATGTATGATTGAATTAGATCCTCTTGAAGCATTAGATCTAATACCACACCCATTAACAATAGTTACTGCTGGAGATCCTGAGAAACCGGGTAAGAGAGGTGGCATGACAGCTGCATGGGTTTCCAGAGTTTCCTGGAATCCACCTCTGATAGCAGTCTCAATGACTAGATCACGATACACATACCAACTCATAAAGGAGTACAAAGCATTTGTTGTTCATGTAGTCTCTAAGAGATTTGAGAAAATGGCATTAGAGATCTTTGGAAGTTTGAGTGGTAGAGATAGAGATAAGTTTGAGTTAGCTGGCATACAGCCAATTAAAGCAGAAAAAGTAGTTGCACCAATAATTCCAGGCATGCCTCTATCAATAGAATGTATATTTGTGGCAGAGCATGTTGCTGGAGATCATGTAATAGTTATTGGTGAAGTAGTTAAAGGTCATAAAGGTTCTGAAGAACCATTGCTAGTCTGGATGAATGGATCAAGTTATGAAATAAAGATGTAAGAACCATCTATACTTTGTATACATTTTTTATATACAATGATATCTATAATCTCTGTGCCATACCTATAGCTAACTTCGTTATTTAATGTAGAAATTATGAGATGGATAATAATGCTGTTAGAGAGTTTTAGCTATTCATATTTTATGGTATTCATATGAAGAGTAATAGAAGATATCATATGTGTCTTAATCTAGCGATACAAGATTAATTAATTTCTAAGCTCTTCTTGATGTGTCTATACTAAACTTTAGAACCTATGAATCTATACAGTATTGCCTGCTAAAGGTATAATGTATTTGTCTCTTCATATCTTTAGGTTATAGATCTAGATATACCCTACAACTTTTCCTCTAAGGTCATAAAAAGTTGCATCAACTATTTCTGCATAAGCTCTCTTACCTAGAGCTTCTATACCAACATCTAATACAACAGGCTTGTAGTTATATAATCTCCCTATAGCTTTCCCTCTATTTGTATCGATTTCTGTTATCCAGATTTTAGCCATAGAGCCTACATACTCCTTGTTTACATCTAGTGCTATAGCTTCATATATTTTCTCTAGATAGCTGCTTCGGCTCTTCTTTATAGGGTCTGGTATCTGTGGCATTAATGCTGATAGGGTTTGGGGCCTAGGGGAGAAGCGAGCTATATGAACACGATCTATATAGTTTTCAACTATAAGTTTAATGCTTTCTGTAAAAGCTTCTTCATCTTCACCTGGATGACCAACGATAATATCTGTGGCTATCTGTATACCTTCTATCTTTTTCTTAAGCTCTTTAACTACTTCTAGAAAAAGTTCGATATTGTGTTTTCTATTCATATATCGTAGAACCTTGTTGCTTCCACTTTGAACAGGTATATGGAGATGTTTATAGACTTTGGGATTCTTTATGATAGCTATAAGATCGTCTAAGAAGTTCACAATGTGTCGAGGATTCATTTGACCTAATCTAATCACATATTCTCTACTATCTATGTTTAGTAGTTCATTTAGAAGGTCTGGTAATGCGTATCTACTATATATATCATAGCCATAGACAGCTAGATCTTGTGCTGTTATCTCGATCTCCACAGCCCCTTTCTCTAGAGCTCTCTTGAAAACAGATACAACCTTCTCTATGGGAACACTTCTCAAATGAGGTCTAGCTATCTTTACTATACAGAAAGAACATTCATCAAGACAGCCTTCGGCTACAGGTATTGTCGCTCTTATACCTTCAACTATATCCGGTAGAACTTGGAATGACTTATACTCATCGAACAGACTTACAGGCTGTTGAGATTCTACAGCTTCTATAACTCTATTGATGCTTTGAGGAGCTATAAGCGAAATTGACTGGCTTAGTGATCTTATTCTATATGGATAGACTTTGGTAATACATCCAGCGACAATAAGCTTTTTACCTAGTTTTGACAGCTGATCAATTCTTTTAAACATTCTAACCTCAGTATCGTACCTAACAACACAAGTATTCACTATGATGATATTCGCTTCCTCAGGAGTATCAACAATCTCATATCCCTTCTCGATTAAGATGGTTTTCATAATCAGGGAATCTGCCTTATTTACTGCACAACCATATGTTTCTATATAGATCTTCGTCATATCATTTAAAACCTCAAGTTGTAGCCTATCAAGTTATAAGCAGTATAAATCTATATGAGGTTAGGGATAGAATATTGGTGGACAACGAGCTTAAGATACTCTACGACTATGACTACATGCTAGATAGAGCGTATAGTCTACTACCGGTCAAGAAATCTAGTAGAGCCTATGATATACCATTTCCCGAGGTAGAGTACATAGGAGATCATACTGTTATCAAAAACTTCAACCATATATGTGAGAGACTAAGAAGAGATCCTAGGATAGTAATGAGGTATATACTTAAAGAACTTGGTAAACCCGGTGGTCTTGATGAAAGAAATGTGTTGACAATATATAGTTCTATAAAGGCTCAAAGCATAAGAGAACTCTATAATAGATTTCTCGAAACATATGTTAAATGCCCAACATGTGGTAGCTACGATACAGAACTTGGTAAGGAAGGAAAAGTGTACTATATAAAGTGTTTAGCATGTGGTGCAAAATCTTTTGTTAAACCAATATAGTATTTATGAAGGAATACATCATGGAAGGTATGTACTACGTTAAGATACATCATATAAACAACAATAGTATTGTGGCTATATGTGATGAAGAAATCTTGGGTAAAGTTTTTAAAGAAGGTGATATAATTCTCGATGTCTCACCAAATTTCTACAAAGGTGAAAGAGTAGATTTTGAGACAGTTCTCAGGATTATAGAGGAAGGCGAAATAGTAGTTGTGACTGGGCGTCGAATAATAAAGAAGCTTTCTCAGTTGGGGCTTGTGAACGAAGATTATGCTCTAAAAGTTGAAGATCAACTCCATATACAGATAATTAGAGAGGTATACAGAGATTGAGGAAATTCTGTTCGAAATGCGGTAAAGAAGAGGACTTAGAAACACCTATAATAGATAATTTGTGTGTGAAATGCTATACTCAGACTAAGAAACTCTTAGAGATCCCTAGACTAATAGAAGTTACTTCATGTAGTAGATGTGGAGCTATATCGATAGGTAATAGATGGTTTTATCCCGATACATCATCTAAAGCAAGATATATAATTGAACAGTATATAGCATCACTAGTAGAGAAGGAAACAGATATAGATATAGAAAATCTTAGCATAGAACTTGATGATACGTCAAGCAAGTGGGCTAAAATCTATGTAGATATTCTGATAAAGAATACAATTAGGTATACAATAGAGAACACTACAGAGATAAAGTGGAAGAAAAGTTTATGTCCAATATGCTTCAAGAGAGCTGGAGGTGGTTTCGAAGCTATTGTTCAACTTAGGTTCATGAATTATGAAGATCGTGTTGAGAAATTTAAGAATGAGATCTTACAGCTCTTTCACGACTATGTTGTGGAAATTAGTGATGTTAAAAATGGCATCGACATAAAGATTGCTTCACGAAGTATTGCAAAGAAAATAGCAGATATAGCTTTAAGGATGTGGAGAAATGTTAGGATTGTGGAATCTTTTGGCGATGTCAGAAGAATGAAGAATGGCTCTAGACACGGCAAACAATATATATCAATTAAGATAATAAACCCTAGAGAAGGTGACTACATAGTTTTGGATGGAAAGGCCTATATAGTTGACAAGGTATATGAGAACGGTATAGATGTTGTTAATAGTAATGGAGAAAAGATTTTCGTATCTCTAGATGAGCTACTGAACATGTGTAGCAAAATGAGAAAGAGAACTAGATAAATATGTCGAAAAACAATAAGTTAATAAAGTAGCGACAAGAGTAATTAGATACAAGGGTGAGGAATTTATAGCAAAGAAAAAACAGAGTGAACCAGTACAAAAGGACATTATATTGCCTAGTGAAGGTCAGACTATATGTGTGGTAGAAGAGATAATAGGTGCTGACTACACAAAAGTTAGATGTTCTGATGGTGTAACAAGAATATGTAGAATACCGGGTAGATTCAGGAGAAGGGCATGGCTATCTGAAGGAGATGTTGTTCTTGTAGCACCATGGGATTTTCAGCCAAATAAGGGAGATATAGTACATAGATATGAAAAAGATGAAATTCGAAAACTTATAAATATGAATATCGTTGCAAAAGAGTTTATAGAGGGGAGCTGATAGCTGGTTCAAAAAGACGTTATTGATAGCGAAGTTGATAGAGAAATCAGAAAGGAGATACGAGAACCTAGACTAAAAGATAAAGATCTTTTTGAGGTTGTTGAAGAAGTTTTCGATAGACGAACTATTCTTGCTATTCTAGACCTTAGGAAGAAGAAATGCATAAAGACTTTGAAAGGTGTAGTCGCTACGGGTAAAGAAGCTAGGGTTTACTGGGCTAAAGGATTCGATGGATCTGATCTTGCTGTAAAGATATACCTTACAGCAACAGCTGAATTCAGAAAAGGTATCTGGAAGTATATACATGGTGATCCAAGATACGAATGGGTAGCTTCACTTCCTTCACATAAACTCATGGCTATTTGGGCTAGAAAAGAGTTTGCAAATCTTAAGAGAATGTATAGTGTAGGCATAAATGTTCCTGAACCTTTGTGTGTTAATAAAAATGTCTTGGTTATGAGATTTATAGGTGAAAATGGTGTAAGAGCTCCACTTCTTAAGGAGCTTTACGAAAATGATGAACTTGGTGAGGAAATTGCTAAAAAGATTTTTAATAAAGTTGTATACTTTATTTACAAGCTTTACTGGGAAGCAAGACTCGTTCATGGTGATATGAGTGAATACAATATCATGGTATTTATGGGTGAACCATACATAATAGATGTAAGTCAAGCTGTTAAAGTTGATCATCCCAATGCTATCCAGTTCCTATATAGAGATATACACAATATTGTGAGATTCTTTAGTAATGAAGTTGGTATAGAGGTTCCTCCGGCTAAAGATATACTTGAGTTAATAATAGAGAAAAAGCTTAATCAAGACCAGTTACAGTAGGTAAATAACGACTAATTAAGCCTAATATCCCGTGAAACTCTTATACCTAGGTGGAACAAAAATGGTTGAGGAGTTGAACATAAGTTCAAGAGAATCTACAACTAACGTTAAAATCAGTAGTTCTAGTGTTTCGAAAAGAAACGTAATTATTGGTATGACTAAGCTATACACAACAATACCTCTTGATCGAGTAGGTGTTGTTATAGGTAAGAATGGAGAAACCATTAAGAAGATAATGGAGGCTACAAAAACTAAAATAACTATTGATGAAACTAATGGTGTAGCCGTAATAGAGCCCGCATCACCTCATACAACACCTTACGACCTTATGAAGGCTCAAGACATTATAAAAGCTATAGGCTATGGATTTTCTCCAGATAAAGCGTTTAAGCTACTTGATGAAGATAGTGTCCTTATAGTTATAGATCTTACACAATACGTCAAAGATTCTGAAAACCATTTAACAAGAGTTAAAGGTAGGATAATAGGTGAAGAAGGTAAAGCACGAAAGAATATAGAGGAAATGACCGATACGTATATATCTGTTTATGGAGAAACAGTATCAATTATAGGAAGCTATGAAAATGCCAATATTGCACGTGAAGCTATAATGATGCTTATTGAGGGTAGACAACATTCAACAGTATACAGACACATAGATAGACTTATGAAACAAATCAGAAGAATGCGTGCAACAAGTATGTGGATAAAAGAACCCTGATTGTTGTTTCCATTTGTAGATAGTTAAATCCTCATCATAATTATTCATCTATAGTGCTATAAACCTTTAAAACCTCTAAAAATATACAGAGTTCTGTGTATTGATGATAGCTAGCGGGCCCGTAGCTCAGCTAGGTAGAGCGGCGGACCATGTAGAAAGGCCGAAGCTCCAGCAGCTACGGGTCTTATGACCGTATGGGATGAAATAATGCTGGAGCGTTGAAGAGATTGGAGAGACCCGTAGGTCGGGGGTTCGAATCCCCCCGGGCCCACTACATATATACTGTATCATTACATTACGATATATGTTTGATAGATGCTTCAATGATTTTCTTTATCCTTTCTTCTATATATGGATGAGATCTAAATATACTTGTAAGGCTTTTTCTAGATGGTCTTGCTTCAAATATTTTCAATTTTTTAAGCATATCTATATACACAACAGGATTTCTAGAAGCTTCTACTGCTATAAGATCTGCTTCAAACTCAAATCTTCTTGTCAGATATCTAGCAATAGATAGCATAATAATGTATGCAGTACAGATCATTAGCGCTAATAACGATATTGAAATTAGCTCGTTATCGATCTCTAGAAATATTAGGGATGTAGGTAACATCGTTAGTATTAATATTAGTAATGATATTGTTAGTAACTTGGTTTGGTGTTTCTGCTTACAGTGCGCATATTCGTGAAGGAATATTGCTTTAAGTTCTTCAATATTCATTAATTCTAATAAAGTTTCTGTTAATACAATAGTTCTACATCTAAATCCTACAACAGCTGCATTGACTAGAGGAAATTTATCAGAAATTTTGATTTTATTGAAAGGTCTAACATTTAGGGCAGAGGCTGCCTCTAGTGATATGTTTTTCAATATTGGATTATTTACCTCGTATGAGTAGAGCCACCAAATCCTTAGTAACATCTTTTCGATACTGTTCATAAGCCTCTTCATTTAACCATCATATTCAGCTTAATACACATCTATATAATAAAGCTTAAAGCCTATTCAGTACTAAAGATTGTGCATAGTGTGAATATCTTAGATAAAATAATTTGTCCACGATACACTACGATCATCTATAACGATAAGATAATATTGATGAAGTGATGTAACTATGAGAAAGATATTTATTAGAAGGTACTTAATGGTTAAAGGACGTTTTGCTCGACTAATTCTTGAAGGCGTTAAAACTACAACGACTAGATTAGGCAAGGTTATACCTAGGCTTAGGACTGTTATAATACATAGCGATGGTAAACCTATAGCTGAAGCCCTGATAAAGAATGTTACGTATAAGAAGGTATGTGAACTTACAGATGAGGATGCTAAACGTGATGGCTATAATTCTGTTGAAGAACTTCTTAATGATCTAAGAAATATCTATGGACGTGATATACATCAAGAGGATGTGGTATCCATAATAGAGTTTGAGATTACCAAGAAGTTTAGCGATATAAATCCTAAGGATATTTATCTGGGTTTTTCTCCCCACACTATAGCTATTTTAGCTAATAGATATCTAAAGGACGTTCTCGATGAAGAAGAGAAAAGAATTGTAGAGTACATCCTTAGATATAGAAGCATTAGAACAACAGCACTCAAACTATTTGGATCTCTTGAGAAGAGATGGATTATAAGAAAGACTCTAAGGAAACTATTAGCTAAACTACTAGACAGAAAGGTGATAAATGTTGACGATAATACTATCGAGAAGCTAGCAGAAATATCGACATTTTGGAGGAGATATCTCATGGAAAAGAAAAACAGATATAGCTTTGAACAGAATAGTGGTTTTGGTGGAAGTAATGACTCAAAGTAAAGAAAAAGATGAAAAACCTAAGAAAAAATCCAGGAAATCTAGTACTCCTCGAGATACATTCTGTTAGCATTAGCCGCTATCTGACACTAGATTAACTACGTTGCCCTGTTTACCTACAACTATATCAAAAATCATTTCTGTAGCTGCCTGAAGATTATAACATATTAATTGTAGTCTTTCGAAGAATGCTTTTGCATTAAGGTAGTCATCTATAGACTTGTATTTGGGTATGACATCCATCTCCATTCGGGCTATAAATTTTGAAGATTCTTGAGCTAAGTCTATCGCTCTACTAGCAACATATACATTGTTCTTTGTCATTGTATCCAGCATTATGTCTAATAGGTACTGTATATGCATATTGAGTTCATCGAGTTTATCCTCGATAAACATCTTCACTACGTTCATTAAATGTGGTTTATCTATGAATATCGATGATGCTTGTGTTAAAGCGTCTCCTACATCCTCTAACGCTTTTATCAACGCTCTATATTCTGTAATGAAAGGTGTTGATCCTAACAAGCTCAACACATATACATATCTTATGGCTAATGCATAAACACGATCCATCTCTACCTCTAGTTCCGCTATTTCCTTCAAATGATCCACACTACTATTCTTTATCGAGAGTGTTAGGAAGTTGAACATATTCTTTAGTGTAGATATTACTCTAGAGACAAGTGCATCAAGACTGTATCTATTTATATCAACAAATATCTGTATAGCTACTCTTCCAGGTGTTTGATCAACTATTTCAGAGCCTATCAGTAATCTAACAAGAGATCTTATAGCCTGCATATGAGATGGCGAAAGTATTCCTTCATTACTCTCTACAATAATTCTATCGTATCCAGCTATATATGATGCATAAAGAGATCTTAGAAGAATATCTTCAGGAGTTGTTTGAGAAACAATAAGTCTGACCTCCTTACCTTTAGCCTTCTGTTCGAGAATACTCTGCGGAATTATAACAAGAGAACCATCTTCTTTAGATTCAAGTCTAACCATATCTGAAGGCTTGAGATTCACAAATTTAACCCATTCAGCTGGAAGAGATATCATTAGCGTTGATTTTCCAAACTTTTGAACCCTTCTTGTTTCAACAATTTTAGTAGTGTTCATACAGCCCAATACCTATAGTTACTCTAAGTTATTAAGGTTTAAAAATGTTAATAGTTTATATGAAGCTTCACACATTTTTTAACATATTCAGAAGAAAGTAGAGACTATAAAGAGATGTTAAACTCTAGCCATGTCTCATTACATTTGGTATAGAGAACCCTATGATAGATCCTTTTTTTAATTGAACTATAACTCCATTTTCAAGTAGCACAACTTCATCAGCTTCTTCATCAGATAAGGTTATATGTAAAGTATCTGTAGCTCCATCGTACACTATAAATGCTTGTCCTAATTTATCTAGATCTATAGACACCTTTCTCTCATTTAAATCTGTAGACATCCTCTCATCCATCTATATCACCACAATACCTTCTTTAACGATAATAAGTTTAGGTAAATATATAAGTTTCCTCAACACAACATTAATTACTAAAGCCATACCGCTGTCTAAAGTACAATCACCATATAGAAAATCCGATAAAGAGGGATATTCACATACTTCTGTACCTACACCACAAACATCTATGTATACGTTCTTTCCACTATACATATCTAGTCTAGACACAATATTTCTATAGACATCACTACACTTACTTCCTGTAATAACATTTTTGAGCAATTTCTCCAAAATATCATCAGTAATCTCTATGATTCTTTTGACATCTTCACTTAGTGGTATGGATACCTTAAAGCTCAATCTATATATACCTTTCTTTATGTATGTATAGATCGAAACAAAATCTTTAGAAATAGCTAAAGGTTCGATATAGATTGCGTTAACAATTTTTGCTACATGTTTAAAATATTCTTCGATTATATTATGGTTTTGAAGCTCTCGTAATTCTCTCAAAATCTTTAGGATGAATCTAAATATCTCAGCTATGTTCTCTAGATCTTCGTAACTTTTTTTAGCTCTTATAGAAATTAGTGATTTAGTTATATCCTTTATTTTCCAATACTTGTGAAGTATTTGAGCTAGAGCTGAATCAATGTATCTAAACGGTACACCTATTTCTGTATTAGGTTCTATAAAAGACTTCAAGAAACCTATCAATATCTCCTCAAAGTTTCTACCTATTACGTAACCTTCTCTCTCACGTAAATCAAATGAATAGTATACAATACTACACTTACCCTGAAGAGATATAGGAAGCTTCTCTTTAGCATCAATAGGGACAAGCATTTTACATTCATCAGTAGTTCGTCTATATGCAATTACTATGTTGTCTCGATCTATATCAACTCTAGCTATAAAGCATACATTTGGTGTACCTATAATCATTATGGAGTCAGAATTTGTAGCGTTAGCTAAAGATTTTAGTAACTCTATATTCACACTAACACCTAAAGTCCATAGCTACTGAAAGATACATAAATTGTTTGCCTCATAATTTATTCAATTCCTCTAATTATTGAATCTCTCCCAGCATGTATACTTATAAACTTTCAGAACAAAAAGAGGTCAACCAAATCTTCGGTTCGATTTGAATGTCCGAAAAAATAAAGATAATAAACCTTAAACCAGGAATGGAAAACGTAAATGTTGAAGTAAGAGTTCTGGAAAATCTTGGTGTAAGAACAATCAATACAAAAGCTGGTGTAAGAACTCTTGGAGAATATATTGTTGGTGACGAAAGTGGTAGAGTGAAGCTAGTCTTATGGGGGGCGAAAGCAGCAACGCTTACTTCCGGAGATACTGTGTTTATAAAGAATGCCTGGGTAACGTCATTCAAAGGAGAAGTACAACTTAATGCTGGTAAGAACAGTAGTATAGATAAGGTTCCGGATGAGAATCTTCCTCCAGTAGAATCTATACCTGAAGATACGCCTAAATCTTCTGAAGGTTATCAGTCTGAAAGAAGATCTTTTAGAAGAGGAGAAGGAAGAGGACGTAGTGGTAGAAGGTTTAGGTGAATAGATCATGAGTAAGGAATCAAAACCTAGATGGAATGAAATGTATAGAAAGAAAGGTGTTGAAGTGGGAGTAGATAAAGATGAATTTATAGTTGCTGTAAATGAAGAGAAAGCATATGCATTAGCGCCTATCGTGTACTACATATGGTCACATTGTGATGGAGAAACAAGTATTGGTCACATAGTTGAAGATATAATGTCTAATGTTGAAGGACTAGATATAGATACTGTATACAACGCTGTTATAGATATCGTGGATAGACTTGTTGAAGCTGAACTACTAGAGAAGGTATAGACATAAACTCAAACCCTTCACATATATAAACTCTCTTTTGTTTTTTATTCGATACTGATGTTCTATATGAGTTATCAACAGCTTATAGCTTTAGTATATCTTCATCAATCCAGTAACTTAATTGCTAGAGGTGAGACTATACCATGGTTAACATTAGCAATATATATAATTCTCTAGAGTCTTTCTACTCTAAACAAGAACTCATATGGATGATCTCATCTATATCTAGATTTCATCGAATCCAGGGAAGTAGCGAACTTGAAAAAGCTGTAGACTATATAGCTGAAAATCTTCTTGATCTAGAGAACTTTGAGATAAAGACATATAGATTCAGTTATGGCGAACGTTACGGTATTCATTACGATATTGTTGGATGGGATGTAGAAGACGGATTTGTGTCCATAGTCAAACCAAAACACAAAATATTAAGTAGATTTCTATCATCTAAAACAGCTGTAGTTGCTCATAGCCCTAAAGGTGATGTAGAAGCAGAAGTTGTTTATGTAGCTGATGGTCTTGATATCAATAGGTATAGAGATGTTGATGATAAGATAGTCTTAAGTTATGGATCTCCATATATAGTTTATAGAACTGGTTGTAGATTTGGAGCTTCTGGATTCATATTTTTTAAGAGAGATGCTTATGAAGAAGCTGTACCATACATAGGACTCTTTCTGTCTAGAGAAGACACAAAAACATGTAAAGCACCAGCTGTATCGATATCTAGACATGCCGCTATACATATTATTAACAGTATAGAGAAGGGACATAAGGTTGTTGCAAGAATATATGTAGAATCTAGCTTTAGAGCAGAAGCCTATATACCAGTACTTGAGCTATCGCTAGGTGATGGAGAAAGAGAAATTCATGCATATGCACATATATGTCATCCTGCTGGGACAGTTAACGATAATGTTAGCGGCGTAGTAGCACTTATAGAGCTTGCTAAAGCAATTGATAAAGCACTCAATAAAGATAGGATTAGCTATCCGAGGTATAGAAAAATAATGTTTGTTCTATTCCCTGAATACTATGGTCCACTTCCATATCTACTTGAAAAAACAAAATTCAGCGATATAGAATTTAGCATAAATCTCGATATGATTGGAGAAAGACAATGGATAACAAACTCTACGCTTCATTTCATATCTCCTCCCACCATTTTATCAAACAAACTATACGAAGGATTGATACTAAAGCTACTAAACTATAGTCTCTGTAAAGTCTCGACATTCTCGTCATCTATAAAGACACTATCATATAGATTTGATGTGGTACCTTACGATAGTGGAAGTGATCATGATGTTTATCTTCAGTTCCAAATACCATCAGTAATGATTAATCAGTGGCCTGATACCTACTATCATACGGATATGGATGCTATAGATAAATTTGATCCAGAGATAACATCATATATATCGATAGCCATAGGTGTAGCCATATATACACAATCTTTAAATCAGTTAAGTGAATCTACAAAAAAGGATATTGAAGATATGTATACACATATTATCGAAGGTTATAGAGAATTAAGAAAAGAGAAAGAAGATACTATTTTCAAGAAAGCTGAAGACATTGAAGACACAGCTATCTATAGATATGTAGCACCTAAAGGCATCATCTCTGTGAGACATCTATACAACTACATAGGTTTTGAAGATGTGTTAAACATAATGAGCGATCTAGAGAACAAGTTTATGTATCATCTGTTCTCTAGATACATACCATTGATTCTTTTAGTAAGACCCATGAATATCTATGAGATTGCTAGACACATAGAGCAAGATTATGGAAAATCAATAGCATTTAAAGATATTAAAAAGATACTCAATTATCTATACAGAATGGGTATTATAGTGAAAGACCAAGGGTAGCTCTATACATTATCTCCTCTAATCACTTCATCACTCTTAAACACTCCACACACAGGGCATCGTACATTTCTTTTGATTTCTATAGTTCTAAATTCCATATAGAGAAGATCCACTATGAGAAGCTTGTTTAATAATGAAGGACCTATACCGAGAAGATATTTTATTGCTTCAGCTGCCTCGATTACGCCGAGGATCCCTGGCGTCACACCTATAACCGGTATCTTCTTCTTAGGCAAGGGTTTAGGTATTATACATGATAGACACGGGGTTCTATTCGGTATGACTGTTGTGGCTTGACCATACCAACCAATTATACCAGCATGAACAAGAGGTTTCTTTAGCTCAACACATAATTTGTTTAATATATATCTAGTTTCCCAATTATCGACAGCATCAATCACTATATCAACATCTTTGACTATTTCTCTACCATTAGATTCACTAAATTCTTCATCTTTGCATAATACATCAATTGTGCTGTTTAATCTCATGATTTTCTCGCATACAACATCAGCTTTCTTTCTACCTATATCTTTTTCAGTATATAGTATTTGTCTATTTAGGTCTGAAATCGATACGATATCTCTATCAACAACGTATATTCTACCTACACCAGCAGCAGCTAAATAAAGTATAGCTGGAGAACCCAGTCCACCAGCACCTACTACAGCTACACTAGAGTTGGATAGCCTTTTCTGGCCTTCGAGACCAAAAATCATGATTTGGCGATCGTATCTCTCGTAAACATCCATTGGTTTCACATCAGGATCCTGTTTTACTATCCTATTAAGCATCAGATATATAACTCTATTTATCATGTATCTTATGCATTAAGCTTATATTGTATTTATTCCTCTATTTATCTTGAATGTGAATAGCTATGAGGATAGTAGGAACGCTTGAGATAGTATTTAGTAAAGCTCTACCTATGGAAGCTAAGGATGATATAGAGAAAGTTATTGAGTATCTTAATAATGACTACCTTAAGAAGGGTACAAAAGATCCAAATGAAGCAGCCAATATAGAGAGTTTCGAGATTGGTGAAGATAGACTAATCATAAAATTGAATACAGGTTCTAAAGTACGTATCGATGAAGCTTCGCTCAGAATAAGAAACGTTCTTTCTTCTATACTTGGGAGAAACTATAAGATTGGTGTGAGAAATCTAAAACTTACTGAACCCAAGATACTTCTCGACGGCATTATATCAGTATCCATATCACTTCCATTCATAAAAAAAGTTTACTCTGAGGAGAGAAGAACTATTGTTGAACTTAACGATTTATTTGAAAGCGATCTTAAGAAACCTATATTCCTTAGACTTCTTAGACTTATAGAGGAAAAAGAAAAGAGATATAGGTGGGGTGGTAAAGCTGAACATTGGATTCTACTTAAGAACAGTTCTACTAAACCAGTTCTATTCTACGAAGATCCGAACAAGATTCTCGAAGAAATTGGATGGATTAAGAGGACCTCCATAGGTCAGTGGATCTATACTCCACCGCTTACACATCTACTTAACTCGCTTAAAGAACTATTCCTAGACGAGGTTATCAAGCCCCTAGGTTTTGAAGAAGCCATATTTCCGAAGATGTATCCACTAGAAGTAGGTTTAAAGACAGGACATCTCAAAGGCGTTATAAACTCTATGGTTTTTGCCTCTCTACCTAAGAGCTACAATATATCTGAATTCGAGCCATTAATAGACTACATGACCGTAATGGATGAAGCTCCACCAAAAGAATTACAAAAATATGTAGAACCACCATCATATTTTCTATGTTTTGCTCAATGTGAACCTTTCTACTGGTTCTTTGAGAACGAAATATTAGATGATAACCTGTTACCTGTTAAGTGGTATGATATGAGTGGACCATCATTTAGATGGGAAGCTGGCGGCATACACGGTATAGAGAGAATTATAGAATTTCATAGAATAGAAGTTGTTTGGCTTGGAAAACCTGAACAAGTTATAGATATCAGGAATAGGCTTCTAGAAAAATACGAATACTTCTTAGACAAAGTTCTAGATCTTGAGTGGAGACTCGCTTGGGTAACTCCATGGTTTTATGAACACAGCGGCATAGTCGAAGAGAAAATTGAGATAGATATAGATAGACCTGGTACAGTAGATATAGAGGTATGGCTTCCATATAAAGGTAGTAGAGAAGAAAATAAGAATTGGCTAGAAGTAGGCAATATATCTATACACGGAACAAAGTTTACACAATCATTTAGAATAAAACACAATAAAGATGAAACTCTATGGACTGGGTGCTCAGGTTTTGGAAGTGAGAGATGGCTGATAGCACTTCTAGCTCAAAAAGGTTTTGATCCATCTAGCTGGCCTAAAAAATATCTAGAGTATGTTAAGCGTAAACCATTTCCAAAATCCATATCAACAATTACTTATCCAAAAACTAAAGAAGGTAGAGAAGCTCTTCATCAAATAGACACAAAGATGAGGGTATAAAGACATGAGATCCAGATTAGTTGAAGAAGCCCGTAAAAGACCTCTTCTCCAGGTAGCTCTAGACTTCATAGACCTAGAGGAGGCATTGAGGATAGCTACAAAAGTTGTTGATGCTGGTGCACATATAATTGAAATAGGGACTCCTCTGGTTAAGACCTTCGGCTTCTTAGCTCTAGACAAAATTAAAAGTGTATCCAAAAACAACTTAATTGTTGTTGATCTAAAGACTGTTGATGCTACAGAGTTAGAATTTTCAGCGTACCTTAGCAAAGGTGTTGATGGTGTTACATTACTCGGTATAGTTGATGAAGATGTTGTTCAAGATGCGATAAATCTGTGCAGAAGATATGGTTCAGCTCTAATAGTAGACATGATCTATACTCCCAATCCTGTCGATAAAGCACTAAGATTAGCAGAACTTGGTGTAGATATTGTGGCTATGCATCTAGGGGTAGATGTACAGAAAAAACGAGGTTTAACAGCTAGAGAACTACTTAGAGAAGTAGCGGAAGTGGCAGCGAGTGATGTTATTGTTATGGTTGCAGGAGGAATCAAACCTCATGAAGTAGAGGTATTTGTATCTCATGGGGCAAGAATAATAGTGATAGGTTCAGCTATAACACGAGATCTAGATCCCTATAAAGCTACTTTAACAGCTCTAAGTATATTGAAACCTCCTTAGAACTTGTATATTGTTTTATGTACGTTAAACCTAAAATTCTTTATAAGAGTATCCAGAGAACAGACAATAGATATGTTGAGTGAATATAGTATGGCTGATGAAGTTAAACAGAAAGTTATAGAGATACTAAAAAATGTGTATGATCCAGAAATACCTATAAATATCTACGATTTAGGTTTAATTTATGAAATTAATGTAAATGATACCGATATAGAGGTTGTCTTAGGGCTCACAACACCTTTCTGTCCTATTGCACATCTAGTTGTTTATCAAGCAGAATCCATGCTCAAGGAGCACTTCAAAAATAAGAACATCAGTATAAGGCTCGATTTAGGTAGACAGTGGACACCAGAGAGAATGACAGAAGAAGGTAGAAAGATTTTTAAAGCTCTCTATGGCTATGATCCCGCTGAAAAAATAGTATAGTAAGAATGAATAAGAATACTATATTTTGTGTATATCTTACTGATTTTCTAGATAAGGTGTTTGCTTAGATGTTGAGTTATTATAGATTTTTAATTTCTTATCCCTATTATCGTAGATGGTGACTCTAATTATGGCTTATGAAAGAGCTCTGATAGGTGCCACAGCTGTAGGTATAAAGATAAACAACGGTATAGTTATTGGTGCAGAGAAGAGGGTTAGCTACGGTGGGTTTGTCCTTAGCAAGGTTGGTAAGAAGGTTTTTGTTATAGGCGATAGAATGGCTATGGCTGCAGCAGGTCTCTTTGGAGATATGCAGACTATAAGCAGATTAATTGTAGCTGAAATTATGTATAGAGAGAGACTAACTTCAAGAAAGATAAGTGTTAGAGCTGCTGCTAAACTTTTATCAGCTATCCTCTATAGCTATAAGCTTATGCCATTCATATCAGAAATCATCTTTGCTGGATATGATTCTGATGGATATCATCTCTACGTTCTTGATCCTATAGGATCGTTGATAGAAGATGATTATGCTGCTGTAGGTACTGGGGGAGCTATAGCTATAGGTATCATAGAGAGTAATTATAACAAGAATATGACTCTAGATGAAGCTGAAGAATTGTGCATAAAGTCTATCAAAGCTGCTGCATCTAGAGATGCTGTTTCTGGTGATGGTATAGATATAGCTGTTATTACTAGTAATGGTATTAGGGAGAAGACTATACCTTTAACCTAGTTAACCTTATGATTTGGAACAAGTTCTTATAGTATATAGTATTAATTCCTGGTGTAATTTACGAAAATAGGTATACTTGATTTTAATATATCAAGAGCTAAATCTCTACAAGAACATTTAAGCACTTTTGTAAGAATTGAGCCTCTTACTCTAGAAGCTGTAGAGATTATTGTAGGTGTTGATGTAGGATATAGAGAGTCTATAGGTGTAAGTGTCGCTGTAGCATATAGCGTTAAAAGAAATAGAGAGGTGTGCCATACTGCTGTAATAAGCGATGTTGCTGTACCCTATATTCCGGGTCTTTTAGCATTTAGAGAAGCACCAATAATGATTGCAGCAATTAAGGAACTCATACATAAGTGTACTGATTTTGATATAGTTATGGTTAATGGACATGGGATTACACATCCAAGAAAATTCGGTATAGCATCACATATAGGTGTAGCTCTAGAAAAACCATCAATTGGTGTAGCTAGAAGTATTCTTTACGGAGATATAGTGATTGTAGAGAATAAGAAAATAATTGTTGTTGATGGAATTAAAGCTGGATACATTATCGAGACTGGATGGAGTGGAGAAATATATATATCTGTAGGCCATAGAATAACACCAGATGAAGCTTTAACTGTTGTTGAAGCTACATGGAATAAGGAGCTTCCTCTACCAAATCCCTTATATATGGCAGATAGTCTAACTAAGAAGTACAGAAAATATATCAAAAGATAATTAAGCATTATAACTATCTTCTATTAGTTCTCTATGCATATTAATTCCATAAGCTTTGCAAATAGGTTCTAGACTTCGATACATAATCATGTGAAAAATATATAAAACTAAAATTATAGAATCTTGTTTGTTATTCATATTCTATTGTTGCAGGTGGTTTAGGTGTCACATCAAATGCTATGGTCTTTATCTTGGGTAGAGATAGAAGTTCTTCAGCTAACTCATTAAGCTCTTTATAGATATCTATTCTAGGCACTTCTGCAACCATATAGTCTTCAGTTTTAACAATCCTTATAGCTATAACGAATTCTCCATCTTCTTTTTCTCTAAGCTGTAGGAGTATATGTGGATAATTCTCTGAATTGAATTGTTTATAGAGTGTATATACATCCGTAACTTGATTATATCTTCTAACCATAACTGGATGACCATAGATCCTTCTACCATCTATAACACCTGTTGCTTTAACTTTGAATACCAAATATTCGATATCACCTATGACACCTTTGTCTATGATATCGTGTTCCCATATAGCTGGGAAGTATTGACTATATCCTCTTCCGTTAAGTCTTTCTTCAACAATAGCTGTAGCTTTTCTAACAAGTTCCAACTTTTCTCTATATAGTTTACCAACAGTACGAACGAGTAGACCTGGTCCAGGAAATGGCTGTCTTTCTGCAAGCCACTTAGGAAGACCTAGCTGTTTAGCTAAAGCTCTAACCTCATGTTTGTATAGATCTATCACAGGTTCGATAACCTTTAATCCATAGCGCTTAAGAAGTTCATCAGACAATACATTGTGCTGTGTCTTAATTTTGCCTACAGTTTCAACAACATCAGCCTTGATAGTTCCTTGAACAATCCATCCACATTTCTTTTCCTCTGCTATCTTCTTTACAGACATATAGAAGGCATCTCTAAATGCTATCCTCTTTTCTTCAGCATCTTCAAGACCTTCGATTCTAGATATGATTTCTTCAGAAAAATCGTATATCTCTAGATCTAGAATACCCTTTAAAGCTTCTCTAACCCTGGCTCCTTCATTCATTCTCATAAAACCTGTGTTAATGAATACTGGATACACCTTATCCCCTAAGGCTTTCTTTGCTAAGACAGCCGAAGTTGTGCTATCAACACCACCACTTACACAAGCGACAGCACAATCTATATCTCTATATAGAGCTCTGAGTCTATTGATAAGCTCATCTATAGATATACCTAATTCAGACATAGTCTCACTCTTTTCATAAGTGATGCTACTGCTACTGAGGAAATAAAAATCTAGCTGAAAATAATTATATACATAACAATGTAAATATAGTGCTTATGTTATACAGCAACATTCAAAAATGAACCTAAACATTGCAATCAGATTAATGTAGTTAACAGATTCAATACAATTTTCAACCTATAGGACTTAAGATAGTTATTTTGTATCCATATAGTTAATGAATATCTGAACCTATGTGACAACTGAATTATGATATGTATTAGTATCTGACTTGCAAGTAGATGGAGATCTCTACTTCAATTTTTTGACTATGGATTTAACAGCATTAGATACTTCAGCTCTATTGATGAGATTTACAGGAACTCTTTTACCCTTGTAACTTGCATCTAGAGAAGCTGAACAAAACATAGCTTCGCTTACTACTTCAAAGAATATAATGGGAGGTAGAATAGCTATACCTCTGATTTCTCCTTTCTTTATGTCTGATATATTTGTGACAACAGTAAATGAGAAATGCTCTGTACCTACTCTAGCTATCCACAGTTTATCAGCTTTAGGATGCTTCTTCAGGAATCCAACTTCAACTCCAACGATATCCACAGCATATTCAGGGAAATTATCGTCACCAAGAGCCAATCTAGCTCTAAGACCTAATAGGATAGATAAGGCATAACGTAATTCTGCTACAGTAAATTTCATCGATACTCCATCAATTCTAATGTTTCTAGGTGGTAGAAGGAAAGATGATAATTCTCTCACCTGCGCCTCTAGCTGCCTAAGTTCGTCTGAATTGATAAGCATGGTATGTGGAAGATACATGTACTTTAACTTCATCAGAAGAGATCTAACTCTTTTAACACACTCTAGAGCATGTCCTCTATTTAGTGGATAAGGTAAACTCCAGCCTTTAATCCTATTCTCTATTCTGTTGACAGCATCTTCAGCTACTAGAAATCTATAGTCTTCAGCAATAACCATATATTCAACACCATAGTGTAGAGAACGTGTAGACTAAATATGTTTTGCAACTCCATAGCTACATAGATTGATATACACCACGCTACTGACTTACTTAGCTCCATAGGTTACTCTGTTTCTGAATCTAATTAGAAAACAAAATGATGTATTATATTCAACACATTGATATGGTAACTATATACAAAATGTTTAGATGAAATGTTTAGATGTCCTTATGTTTCTTACCAATACATATGGTGCTCTTACTGGTGTCTCTATTTCCCACCATTGCATACTATATAGGTCTCTTCCAATCATGTCTATGTTGCTCAATAAGTTATTGAGATTATCTGCTATTCTTATCTTGTTAACAGCTCCTACTACTCTATTGTTTTCAATTAAAAATATTGCGTCTCTAGCTATAGTCGAAAATGTTCCTTCTACATAGTTTTGTAATCTAGTGTACCAATTGTTAGTTATTACCAGACCTTTACACACATTCGCAATCATTTCATCTACAGTAGCATCTCCAGATTCTACAGCTATGCTCCAAGGCCTTGGTTGAATCCATCCAGCATTACCAGTACTTCTAGTCTTCATAATTGTTGCTGTTTTTGTATTATGTAGCAGAGTCTTTAGTGTTCCTTTCTCGATAACAGGTTTATTGAATGTCTTCATAGCTTCGTCATCAAAACCTGTGACTCCTGGAAGCTCTATATCTCTAGGTACATCATGTATCGTAAGGTTTTCTGAAGCAACTTTATCACCTATTGCTCTATTCATAAATATCGATGCACCCATCATTACCGAGAAAGCTGAAGCCATATCGACTATGTAATTGAGTAAATTTCCAAACACCATAGGGCTTAATATAATGTCATATCTATCAGGCTCTATCTCTCTCTTGTTCCTAGAGTCTACAGCAAATCTAGAGGCCATTAGAGCTACCTCTCTAATATTATTTAGATCGAGTTTTGTTGATGTATGGCACCATTGTCCTGATCCTTGTCCAGAAAACGCTCTTACATAGATAGTTGTACTTGTTTTTCGTTCTGTTGCTGAAGCACCTTTTGATGAAGATAGCGATCTCTCTGTATAGTTTAATTGAATCATACCTGCAACACTATCTATTCTTTCTCTGTGACTAACCTCAATAACTTGTTCAGCAATATCATCAATTCTATCCATAGCTTCTATTACCAAAGTATCTACAACATTTAGAGGCTCTATCGATTCTAGTTGAGGTAGTGGTGCATAAAGTTGCGACTCAAGGATTTTTGGAGCAATAGACAGAAGATCCTTTATCGATTTATCTATATCTTCCGTACTACTAGGTTCTAGTGATACTATAATTATCTTTCTATCTTTTGCTAAATACAGGTCTATACCTAGGGTATTCCATCTCTGTATAACGCTTATCTCACTATTTGCTAACTTGGTCATAACGGTACTTCTCTTCGTAACAATAGCTATAGCTTCATCAAAACCTTCTCTAAGAGCTTTCTCTGTAAGTTTAACCGATAAATCATGCGCATCTATTTCCATTCTATGCCACACCCAGTCTAATCTTCTTAAGCCTCACATCAGGGCCACCGAACCACACAGGCACACCCTGCATTGGCTCACCTTTACCACAGGTACCTGCACTAAACCTTAGCTTTCTGCCTACAGCATCTATAGAGCTATAGAATGCTTTAGTGGTTAGCTCTAATACAGGGTTTCTAACGTATTTAGTGAGCTCGCCTTTCTCTACCAGATACGCTTCAAGACCTACATATCTCTGGCTCCATCTCTCGTCATCAATATTCCACTCCATATAGCTTTTAATATAGACTCCTAGATCTATGTCCTCTATAAGTTCTTCAAATCTGTAGTCACATGGCTTTAGGTATGTATTAGACATCCTTATTATAGGTTCACCCATATAGCTCATAGATCTAGCTGAACCATTACTTTCTACACCAAAGATATATGCAGTCCAGCGGTTGTGTAGAAATTCATTTATTACACCTTCCTTGTATAGATACTTTGGTCTTGCTGGAACACCTTCATCATCGTATAGATAGAAACCAAAACCTCCAGGTATTGTGGGATCATCTATGACTGTGGCATACTCGTTACCGATTCTGTAACCAATCATGTCCTGCCTTATGAAGCTTTTACCAGCTTGCGCTGCTTCTCTACCCAATATACGGTCAGCTTCACTAGGATGACCACAACTTTCATGCACAACTAGACCAACAATTTCGCTACCAACAACAACAGGTATCTCCTCTTTTGGAGGCTCTATAGCTGATAACAGTATCTGTTCGTATATCTTGATATTTTTCGGGATCTCTTCCTCGAGTCTCCATGTATCTAGCTGCTCTACTCCTCCACTACCTCCAATTTCCTCAAATCTTTGTAGAAAACCTTTCTGTGGATGAGCTACAACAATATTGTAGTAAACCATAAGTCTGGGTATGTAACTTTTAACGAAAGCACCATCACTATTTACAACAACTTTTTCTTCAATAGACTCGTTATAACCTAAAAAGAATGTTGCTACTTTGGCTTCTGAAACAACACTATGTAGTGCACTCCATAACCTGTTGTGTAGAGCTATCTTCTCGTCTAGCGAGATATCTGTAAACTTCTTCTTTTCAATAACATTATAACTAGCTCTACCAACTTTAGCTGGTGAAAAAACTATAGGTTTCTTCATGATTTTTGCATGAGCTTTAGCATAACTGTATGCTTTTTCAATAATATTTCTAACAGACTCTCTATTTAGCATGTTTGTTGATGCGAAACCTAGAGCTCCATCAACTAAAACTCTTACACCAATACCATGACTGACACCTTTTCCTGCACCAATGATTGAACCATTTCTTGAAACTATAGTGAAACCATCAATTCTATGTAGCCTAGCCTCAGCGTAATACGCTCCTAGTTTGCAGGCATAATCGATAGCATAGAGAGCTAAGTCTTCATCCATATACATTCGCCATCAATCCACTATTCTCTGGCTCTTAACCACTAAACAATATATATTATTATGCTTCATAAGACAATAAAATACATTATCGAAGTATTACGGAAAGAATATAAATAAAAATTTATGTTAATTGGCTCCCTACTACCTCTACTTCTTAATCATGCCTATCACGATACCGACAATAAAGCCTATGCTAACAGGTCCTACAGACATAAGTCCAAGTACTATGGCTAGTCTTTTAGCTGCTTCAGCAGCTATACCAAGTGTTGATAAGACTTCTGCTGGTGTTGTCCCTAAACTCCATATCGATAGAAATGTACCTAAAACCAATATAGCTACAAATGCAAGTATATATTTAACAATCTTTGTTGATATATAGCCTAATGCTAGACCTAACAGAAACTGTATTGCGATTGCTATTAATACTGGTGGTTGTGATAGAAGAGTTGCTATTGTTTCTTCAAGTGGAGCTACAGTTGACATTGTTTCCTACCACCTAAGAATATGCTTTCTGGTGATATATATACGTATTTGATGCACTAAGTAAAGAATGCTATAGGGATCAAGACTGTTTCTCTAAGCCGAAGAGTTTTTCAGCTAGAATCAACATTTTTTCAACAACTTCTGTAGCTGTTCTACCAAAGATGTTTATCATTGGTTCTTTCCCCCAATCCCCTCTATGGTAAACTATATCAGGAACCTTATTGTTTAACATCTTGATAGCCTGCTCTATACCCCACGGTATAGATCCTCCTTCAATACTCTTTATCTCTGGAGGTTCTTTAGATCTGTCATAGAAAGCTACTGTAAAACCTAGTTCTCTAGCTATCTCAATGATTTTTTCGCTGAACTTTATATTGGCTACAGCTCTTACATTCTCATTGTACTCTATAGCTTTTAGGATAGCTCTAGCCATGTGTTTAGATGCCCCAAATTCTGGAGAAGAAACAACCTTAATCTTGTTTCCAGCTCTCACAATTCTACCCGGTATTGCTGCTACATCGTTTAAGCTTCTAGCATATGGTTTAGGAAGAGATACAGCTATATTCATACCAACTTCAGGGATGAGAGACACCACAATATTGCTGTTAGCTTCAAGAATATCTATAGCTTTCTTTAAATCCTCTAGAACCTTATACCTTTCCGCCGGTATATATAGCCATGCCATAGGATTCACAGGACCATGACCCTTGCCTATGGGTAATCCATGCTCTATAGCTATGGTTATGAACTCTTTGGCTGTCTTGACAGCTTCAACAATGTTCTTGCCTTTGGCAAGTTCTGCTGCTATAGCTGCAGAAAAGCTACATCCAGTTCCATGAGTATTCCTAGTCTCTATCCTTTTGGCTCTGAACTCTCTATAAACTCCATCTACGTAGAGAATATCTATAGACTCTTCACCCTCCATATGTCCACCTTTAACAATAGCTGCACGAGCACCAAGATCTTCAACTATCTTTCTAGCAGCTCTTTTAGCATCATCTATACTTTTTATTGCTATACTTGTGAGCTTTTCTGCCTCAAATCTATTTGGTGTAACAACTGTTGCTATAGGTATTAGATATTTGATTAAAGCTTCAACAGCATTTTCCTTAAGGAGAGGAGCACCACTTTTAGCAACCATAACCGGGTCTACAACAACAGGTATACTATAGCTCTTTATTAGAGAAGAGACTAGTTCAACTACTTCATATCTGCTAAGCATCCCCGTTTTAGCAGCATCAACACCTATATCTTCTACAACAGCTTCAAACTGAGCTTTTATTATGTCTAGAGGAATATCGTGAACAGCTCTAACCTCGTAAGTATTTTGAGCAGTTACAGAAGTTATCACGCTCATTCCATGAACACCTAGAGCAGCAAATGTCTTTAGATCTGCTTGTATACCTGCACCTCCACCTGAATCACTACCAGCTATAGTTAAAGCCTTCTTCATTATGTACCACCACAACTTCTAAAGCTATAAAAGATTATAAATATAAAATTGTCATAAAAACTGTATAAATTTCTATTTGACTTGATTCAAAAAGTTAATACATCATTTTAGTTTATCTAAGAAACATTTATAAGTATTCGCTAGAGATATCTTTTGGTAGGGTGAACGTATGCCTGGAGAAATACCTCTAATAGGTGAACAATTTCCAAAAATGGTTGTACAAACAACACATGGAGTAAAAACTCTTCCAGACGACTATAGAGGTAAGTGGCTTGTACTATTTAGTCATCCAGCAGATTTTACACCAGTATGTACTACCGAATTTGTAGCATTTGCAAAAAGGTATAATGATTTCGCGAAGCTTAATGTAGAGCTACTCGGTCTTAGTGTGGACAGTACATTTAGTCACATCAAGTGGATCGAATGGATTAAAGAGAAACTTGGTGTAGAGATACCATTCCCAATAATAGCTGATCCAAGAGGAGAAGTATCCTCGAAGCTTGGCATGCTTCATGCACAATCAGCTACACATACAGTTAGAGCAGTATTCATAGTGGATCCCAATGGGATTATAAGAGCTATACTCTACTATCCACAAGAACTCGGAAGAAACATCGATGAAATACTGAGAATAATACTAGCACTACAAGTTAGTGAAAAACTGAAGGGAGCCATACCAGCTAACTGGCCAAACAATGAAATTGTTGGAGAGAAGATCATTGTACCACCAGCTAAAACAGTACAAGAAGCTAGTGAAAGAGTTAAACAATATGAATGTCTAGATTGGTGGTTATGCTGTAAACCAGGAGATTCAGAAGCAGCTAATGAAGCTAGAAGATACTTAAGAAGAGCTGCGGGTGTGATATAGCTTAATTATTAAAGTTTTTTTGACATATTATTCCATAAAACTTTATTAATATAAAGGTTAACCATAATCTGCTTCATCTATATTTCTTCCATAACCATCTGAAAACGTATAACTATAGCTAGATGAACCAAATTTGCGATACAGTTGTTGTTATGATTCGCTAGCACAAGAATATGAACAATTTAATGAAAGTAGCAGCATAAATGATAGACTCTGTAACTATAGAATAGATAGAGATCAAACACAAAGAGGTATCTCTCGTTGTTAATACAAAAATCCAGTAACATCAATACATCCCTGGGGTTGCTGATAGATAGTAGTGAAGTTGTACAGGAATCAATATTTGTGAAGATAGTGGTAAAATCTAAATACCTGGAGGTTTTGGTTTCTATCTATATGATGCTTCAGTAAGACTAAAAGTTCATAATTTTTGACCTCATTTCTACTCTAAATAAGGGAGCTTTCAGGATATAGATCTCGTCAAATCAGTTAGTATATATTGGTAACTAATTTATTCTCGCTACTGTATATGCATTACATCACAATATATGTCTTAATTAATTTAGACATAATTGAGTTGAGGTGTATTTGATATAAAGTTCTTTATCTACACAAGATTTTGTGAGATGAATAGTGGCAGGTATAGCTGATTTTTATGCCTGAACTTGTGATAAATGTTAGCAATATTATATCATCTCTATGCTATACTATACTTAAGCTAGAGCCTTACACAATATGTCCATTTAGATGTGTCTATTGTTACTCTAGATGGTATATGAAGTCTCCTTCAAGGTATGTATATCCAAGACCTAAGGCTTTAGGTATGTTTAGAGAAGTGATTCTAAAGATTTATAGAAGAAGTTTAAAGCCTATTCCTTTCAGACTTTCAACACTTGTTGATCCTTTCCCTCCCCATGAACAGCTCTATAGAGTATCAGAAAATATATTGAGAGTAGCTCTTGAATACAGCTATCCCTTGGTTATCAACACAAAAAGTATCTATTTTCTTCATCAACCTCTAAAAAGTTATGTAGAGAAACTATTAGATGATAGATTGGCTATTCTACAGATATCTATATCGACACTTAACGATGATATTGCTCAAGTAATTGAACCAAGGGCACCAGAAGTGAAAAAGAGATTGGATACAATTAAACAACTCGGTTCTACAGATATCCCGTTGGTCTTAAGGATTTCTCCATATATACCTTACGCATCACCTACACAATCAAGAGATATAGAGCATCTAGTTTATCTAGCTAGAGATCTAGGCTTTAAACATATAATTGTTGAAGCACTTAGAATGGAAACAAATAACATAAGAAATCTTCTTGAATATCTAAACATCACTGAAATAGATATAGATAGCTACAGCTTAAGAAAAGTAGAGGGTTTGAAGCCTTTAGTGAGAATATCTCTTCACCTACTAGAGAAAACATATACTATGTTAAGTAATGAACTGAAAAAACATGGAATAACGTTTGCTACATGTAAAGAAGGTTTATTTGATCTTCATACAGCTTCTGATTGTTGTGGTTTATACCTATTGAGAGAATACATTGTTAGAGCAACACTACAAGATGTGTATAGATATGTCACAGAAATGAATATAAATTCTCATCAAGAACTCCAGAATATTGAAGTAGTTGAAAATTTATGCAAGAAGTACTCTAGGCTATGCTTGGATGAATTACATCTATATCCAAAAAACATTTCGAAAACATTAAGATATCACGAGAAAAAGATGTTTAAAGTTCTTCAAAATATAGACCTCTTAAAGCATATAGCTCCTCATCTAGCTAAAGAATTTATAGCTACTTAGCTTGACTCCCTCTAATCCATTAATGTATCTTGAAAACAATGTACATAGAGTTCTTGTTGTCTCCTATAACCTAGACAGCTTCCCAAAGATATTCAACTACATCGCTATGTCTAGGAGCTTCATGAGATCCTAACTTCGTTATTTTTAGAGCTGCTACAGCATTTGCGTAGAGAGCCGCCTTCTTTACCGTATAACCCCTTATGAATCCAGATATAAGGCCTGATATAAAGGCATCTCCAGCACCAGTCCTATCGACTACTTTATCTGTCTTTACAGCTGGTACTTCTTCATCTATTCCATCACCCAGGATATAAACCCCTCTTGGACCAAGCTTTACTGCTACTAGTTCGGGTCCTAAGTTCTTCAAGATTCTCGCAGCTTCTCTATAGTTATCAGATTCTATTTGTGTTAGGGCTGCAGCTTCTCTATAATTGAGTGTAACTATATCTACCTGCTTAATCAGGGTTTCAAGTTCTTTTAATCCTTTTGTTGAAAGCACTCTACCTGGATCCCAGGAAACTTTAACATTATTCTTCTTAGCTATTTCGATAACCCTTAATGATGTATCTACCCTAAGACTGGCTATATGTACATATCTAGAGCTAGCAATAATGTCATCCACAATATCGTTTGGTTCTAGTTCTTCTGCAACACCTTTATAACCATACATAGCTATATCACCATTACTGTCTATAACAACTATGGTGAACCCTGTTTGTCCTTTCGATGAAACCCTTAAACCAGTTATATCTACACCTTCCTTAAGAAGTTCATCAACAATAATTCTTCCAAAACTGTCAAAACCTATCTTGGCTATAACAGCCGTTTTTAAGCCAAGTCTACAACCATCGATGGCAACATTTACAGCTGATCCTCCCGCACCCCAAACCTGGCTAACAACCTTGGCTTCTTCATCAGCTTGTGGAAACCTATCTACAACTATCCTTATATCTACTAGAGCATGACCTACAGCAACAAGATCATATCTCTTAGACAATACTCAAACCCCTACTCAAGATATTTCACAACATCTTCAGGATGCTTATCTTCGTGCACAATAGCCATTATGGCTTTAATCATTCCTCTGGGATTCTTATGTTGAAACACATTTCTACCTACTACAACACCTTGGGCACCTACCTCAATAACATTTCTAACATCTCGTAGAAACTCTAGAGGATTCTCTCTAGCAGGTCCTCCACTCATAAGGATAGGCACACCCGAAGCTATCTTAACAACTTCCGAGAACGATTCTTTAGATCCTGTATAGTAAGTCTTGATTAGATCAGCTCCACTCTCTACAGCAGCTCTTACACCATACTTAACGATTTCCACATCATACATATTCTTTATAGCTGGACCTCGAGGATACGCTAGCTGTAGACATGGTAAACCATATCTTTCAGCAGCTTCACGTATACTAAACCATAGATCCATCATAACACCTTCGTAAGGACTTCCCCAGTAGACAGTTGCAGCAACAGCATCAGCACCAAGAGCAACAGCATCTTCAACATAACCAAAGACATTTTGGAGCAATCTCTGATCCTCTGGTCTTAGGTTAGTTTTACCTGTTACTTTTACGATAAGAGCAGTTCTATTAGCCCATACATCATGGGTTAAAGAAGCTAAACCAGGTAAAAGCATAATAGCATCAACACCAGCATCAACAACCTTCTTCAGAATAACCTTGGGATCAATATGCTCTAGAGGGAAATCTTTTGGTCCATGCTCTACACCATGATCAAAAGCAAATACAACAGCTTTACTATCTCTCAGTATTCTCGAGAGTCTAATCTTCTTACCCACGTAATTAAAAGTCATATGCAACACATATCTAGCCTACTCTTTCGAAATTAAAAAACTGAACTATTTATTATTAGAGATTATGGTATTAAAGACTCTAATTGTTCTACAGTTTAGGTATATACGTTAAATCTATTTCTTTTGGTTCATAATCTTTCAATCTCCCTTCTAGATACTCTTGGTAACCAGTTAGATCTAGCAACCCATGACCACTCATATTGAATAATATTACTATCTTTTCGTTCTTTTTCTTCGCTTCTAAAGCAATATCTATCACACTTTTGACTGCGTGAGCAGATTCTGGTGCAGGTACAATTCCCTCTACTTGTGCAAAAATTTTCGCCGCCTCAAACACCTCTGTTTGATGATATGCTATTGGTGCAACTATTTTGTTTTTAACTAGTAAGGCAAGTGTGGGTGCCACTCCATGATACCTTAAACCGCCTGCGTGAATTGGCGGTGGTATGTATTTGTGGCCTACGGTGTGCATTTTTATCAATGGTGTTAATCTAGCTGTATCTCCATAATCGTATGTATAGACCCCTCTAGTCATTGATGGAACTGCCTTGGGTTCTACAGCTACGAACTTTATGTCTCGCTTCTTACCTCTAACTATACCATCATGGTAAAACGGATACGCTAGACCTGCAAAATTACTTCCACCACCGACGCATCCAACTATATAGTCTGGAAGCTCTTCTCCCATTAGCTCTAGCTGTTTTAATGCCTCTAGACCTATTACTGTTTGATGCATGAGCACATGATTTAGTACAGACCCAAGACTATACTTAGTTTTTGGGGTAGTTACAGCATCCTCTATAGCCTCACTTATGGCTATACCTAGAGATCCTGGATGATTCGGATTCTGCTCAAGAATGGCTCTACCAGAATTAGTATAGAGGCTGGGGCTAGGAACTACTTCTGCTCCATATAGTTGCATAAGTATCCTTCTATAGGGTTTCTGTTCATAGCTTGCACGAACCATATATATCCTGACCTTGAGTCCGAATACTGCACCAGCTAAAGCTAGAGCAGAACCCCATTGACCTGCACCAGTTTCTGTTGTGAGTCTTTCAATACCCTCTAGTCTGTTATAATAAGCTTGAGCTAGAGCTGTATTGACTTTATGGGAACCTGTGGGCATGACACCTTCATATTTAAAGTATATCTTAGCTGGTGTATCTAGATATCTCTCGAGTCTATATGCTCTTAATAGTGGTGTAGGTCTACCAATCTCTAGATAGAGTTGACGCAGATCTTCAGGGATAGGGATAAATCTATCTGTAGAGAATTCTTGTAACACTAGCGATTTAGGGAATAACACCTCTAGATCCTTTTGCTCAACTACTGATCCATCTGGTTTAATCATTGGCGGTAGCTGTTCAGGAAGATCGGGAACAATGTTATACCAGTATTTTGGTGTTATATCATCTGATTGAATAGATCTAACGAAATTTAACTCCATTGGCGCATGATATCACCGTTTCTTCATCACATTGAACAAAATTAAAAGTTTTTCGCTATAACTAGACGATAGAATAACCATACTTAATTAAATATAGCTATATAATACAACATTAATTATCATATCATAGAATCTATAGTTAAGCTACAAATAAATACTGACATGAGATTATATTAGAGTATACCCTATGGATACAATTAATACCAAATGTTTTGTCTAGTAAAGTAATACAAAGGACATGCAGAATCAATATTAATAGGGATTCAATGCACTTCTAAACAAACTGTATGTATATATGCCTAAGATAAGTAACTAAATATCTATACCTAATCATAATTTCAATTACTCTAACCAATTATCAATTGAGTCATTAACTTGATCATTGCATAAATCAATCCTTTTTCTAATACTCAATAGGATGTATTGTCTATAATCTCGTCACCTTTCTTGCAAACATTATATACCCTGTATGTCCAATCATTAATGATGATGGTCTTATAGATTCTTTAGTTAGCATTATTTCACGTAGCAATACTTCGTAACATCTGATATCTATGTATCCTCCATGCTCTACTAAAGAATTATACAGTTTTTCAATCTGATTAATCGATGGTACGAAGAATACTACTGGAGCTGAAGGTTTTAAGGTTGTATGTAAATGTTCCAATAGATTCCATGGATCAGCTACATCAACTACTGCTCCATCTATCTCTTTCTCATCTATACCTTCTTTAGCGTCTTTAAGTTTTAGAGTTACATAGCTCGCTAAACCTAATATCTCAAGGTTTTTTCTAGCGATATTCAGAAATTCTTCTCTTATTTCATAGCCATAAACATGACCCGTAGGTCTAACTATATTAGCTAGTACAGCCGTAGTATTACCCGTACCTACACCTACCTCAACAATTCTTAATCCTGGTGAAAGCCCTAAGAGCATTACTATGAATCCTTGATCTTTAGGGTATATGACTTGTGTTACTCTAGTAAAACCTTTTTCAAGAAAATCTATGAGAAGCGGTTTTAGGATATATGCATTAAACTTAGTACTGGTTTTGACTCTAGATCCGTATTCAAGACCAATAACATCATCAAGATGTATAGAGCCTCTATCTGATGTAAAGACTCTATCTTTCTCTACTTTTGTAATCCATCTACGCCTACGATCCATATATATGAGTATCTTGTCATCTGGATGAACATAAATATTTTCACTCAGAGCTGATGTCATTCTTCATCACATCAACATTACCAGCCTTCATCATCGCGTAACGTAACTATATTTAACACTATATCTATGAAGTTCATAACTCTTCATGCTCTACTGACTAAGATTTGCTATAATAATGATTAAAACAAGTGATTTGTTATGGAATTGACAAAGCTCTACAAATACTTTACATGAAGTAGATTATCGATATTCTATGTCTCCTTAAAAACTTATCACATTTTTACGTAACTCAAATTAAAGTCTGTAATTCAAAAATCCTCTATAACCTCTATAACTCTACTTTTGTTACTCTTTCCCTCAATAACCCTATTACCACTAGACCAAAGTTCTTTCTTAAGTAATTCTCTAATGGCAGCTCTAATAACTTCTGATCTAGATGTATACCTACCTATTCTAACAAGTTCATCTATTGCCTCAATGTATGATTCCGGTATTTTTACTGTAACTATACGCAAAGGTATCACCATAAGCGTTATACTAAAGATAATAATTTATAAGCTAGGGGAGATATTCACAGTAGTGGGTTGGCTATGGGTACAAAAGGAGGTAAACCTATATCATCTATAGAGAAGAGACAGAAAAAAGTAGAGAAGAGAGAAGAAAAGAGAGAAGAAAAGAAAGAGATGAAATTAGGTATAGTAGATCAATCAATGGTCAAAAAAATTATAGAGGAACTTAAAGGTCAGACTCACATAACCACATTTCAAGTAGCTCAGAAATACAATATAAGATACAGTATGGCTAAGAAATTACTAAGAGCCGCTGTATCTCAAGGAGCTGAAATAGTTGCTAAGAATAGGCGGGTTATTGTGGTTTCATTACGTAAGTAACAAGTTTTTACTCTAGATAACATTTAATGAACTATGTGACACTATTCTAAATGTCTCTATTACTTGATGTAGTATGATATAGCTTTGCTCAATACCTTTAATAGTTTTTTACGTGATGGAGAAAGAATAGACTCTGTACCTATCTTTGATTTCGATCTCTCTTTATCTAGATTAACTTTGATTATTTTTGGTGATTTATCTAATACTTCATGAATAACAGCACCATTTTCATCAACTATTGATGTAGGCATAAACATTACTTCTTCATCTTTTTTTCTAATAGTGTATCCGATACTTATAATCATTGAGTTAAGCTCTAGTGATCTGGTTTTCATTATAGCGGTTATCTTATCTACTGATATTTGTGGATATGGATAGAAAATCACTACATCAACATTCGTTATCTTCATCAAGAGCGAAAGCTCTGGTAGATGTATATCTTCTGCTATGAATATACCTATGGTGAGACCACAGATATTGATTATAGGTGGTGAAGAGCTTTGTCCAAATTTTGAAGGCGTGTTTACTTGACTTATAACTGATTTAATGTTCATTGACGGATCTACTAGAAATGCTGATCTATATATTTTTGAACCTCTTCTTTCAAGTATGGGTCCGCTTAGTATATATATTTTGAATTTATTAGCTAATCTTGCTAATTGCTCAGAAGTTCTTCCAGGTATAGTTTCTGTAATCCTCCTAGTCTTCAGATTCTTCTTTAAATCAAAAATAGGTATACCATTTATCATGGCCGGCAATAAAACTACTTCAGCACCCTCGTTTTTTGCTCGCTCTATCATTTCTTCAATTCTCTGAATATTTTGATCATATTTACCGAGATCTATAACGCTATGAAGAACAGACATAACGTTTTTTACATTGTTTGACATACCTTCACACCTTCACCATATAGTTCAGAAATTACATGCTTACATACTTCTTTAAATAACTCTTGTATTACATCTATATAATTGACTTTACCTGATTCTACAGCCTGTATCTTTGTATAGAGTTCCTGTGTTCTCTTGACACTCACCATCCTCCTTAGTTCATTACGAACCATGTTGAGTATCTTGGTAACATTTTCGACAATATTTTCACTTCTTCTGTATACAGACCTTATGGTGTTTAGAAACATCTCGAAATCGATATCTTTATCATCAAAACTCGCTCCAGCAAGAAGAAGATACACATATATCCCTTCTATATCAGGTATAAGTATACCGCCTTTTACACTCATCGTATAGCCTCTCTTAATAATCGTATCTATGATTTTAGCATATGTACTGGGTCTACCTATACCTACCTCCTTCATCCACCTAATTATATCACCTTGAGTTGGCATCGTATATTCACTCAAAACAACAGTTCTTATCTTTAAAGGTTTTAGAGAAAATGTTGTATTAGGTACAGAGATAACTTTTATTGGCATATACATCAATAGGAATCCTGGGTCAATTACATTCGTTACGAGCTCTATAGTATGTGAGAATACTTCGTTATTATCGATATAGACTGTTGCAATGTATCTAGTTTTCTCCACAATGCCAGGCTTCATCTGACTTGCCATAAACCTTCTGAATATAAGATCATAGAGTTTGAAATGTTTAGCAGTAAGTCTTAATGGAGTCTCTATAATACCTTCAGCTATAAGCTCTTTAAGTCTGTCCACATCTATAGGTTTTGTTGGACGTATACCTTCGTGAGCTCCTCCGCTACCCCAAGTTCTAGGTTCAAAGACTTCAGAAAGTTTATCGCCATAGATACTAGATATATACTCTTTAGCTACACCTATACCGGCCGACGATATTCTTGTTGAATCTGTTCTATGGTAAGTTATAAATCCAAGCTCGAAAAGATCTTGAGCAAGTCTCATAGCCTCTACAGCATCGATCTTCAGAACTCTATATGCTTCAGCTATCATTTCATCTGTTGTAAATGGTGGTAATGGATATAGTCTCTCAATACTTACTGATATAGGTCTAAAAACAACTTCCACACGTGATGGAGAAAGCCTTTTGATCTCTTCGCCAAGAGCCTTCTCTAGTAAATCTTGAGGAACTTCTATAGATATCCCATCAAGATATATGATCTTGGTTTTTCTAGCTGTTGTTAGCTTCTTGATATAGAGCTCTATGATCCTGCCAAGAACAGGTGTCTGAACCCTGCCTGCACTTAACCTTCCTTCTCTTTCTCGCAAACCTATATCGAGAGTCTTCAGCTTGTTCGTCACATATTCAGAAAGTGCAAACCCCAATAACCTATCCTCTATCCTTCTAGTTATCTGAGCTTCAACAAGCGATAAATTGACTTCCCTGGGATTCCTAAAAGCATTCATTACAGCTTTTCTAGTAACCTCATGGAACTCTATCCTCATAATTGATTTAGCGAAAGGTGCTAAGGATATCGCTATATCGTATCCTATCTTCTCGCCTTCAGCATCAGGATCTGTAGCTATAAATATCTCGTCAACTTCCATAGCTATTTTCTGAAGTACCTCAATAACAGATCTAGATGATTTTACTCTATCACTCCCACAGATAGGACATGTTTCTCCTTTTACGAATTGTGTACCGCATCTAAGGCATCTTTTAATGTAATCATATTTTGGTAGAAAGAGTGTCTTTTCCTTGTGTTTAGCAATAGCTATTCCATAGACACTATCTTCCTGAATACCTTCTTCAACTAATTCAAAAACATGACCACCAGTAGAGGTTATAAGCAGATGTATATCGCCTACATTAGTTTCATAAATTCTTAGACCATCTATTTCCCTAAACGTTGGTCTTCCAAAGAATGATGCTATAGTTCTAGCTTTATTAGGAGATTCAACTATAAATAAAGCTGTTCTAACTCTAAGCTCCTTGGGTACTTCACGAAGATCTAGTTTACCAGATCTAATTGCTTTCAATAGTTCTCTATCATCATCAATACGTTTGATTACATTATCAATATCTACTGTTTCTAAGGAACTCATTGAAAAATCCTCTATAAAGTACTTTACTCTGTCTACAAGTCCATTAAGCAGTCTAATATCATCGACTAATACTATGGAAAGTCCTGTCGTTATACCTCCAACAAAAAGTCTCGAAGTTCTGCCGCTAGCCTGTATATATGTAGGTGCATCTGGTATCAATATGTAAAGTGTGTTGTTTTCTTCAACAATAGATGCTTTCTGATATTTCTTGAGGGCCTCAACTATATTCTTATCAGATAGAAGAGATGTAACGAAATTGTGGGCTTCGGTTATTATGGAGGCTATAGGTTCTTCTATAGGTTCTTGTGAAGATATCTTATCAACTATAATCTTAATTCTTTCAGCAGACATCTGTCGAAGGATTCTTCTGAGCTGTGCTATAAGTCTAATTGCCTTATCTTTCTGTTTCTCATCCTCTATTACATCTAAAAGTACTGTTAAAAGCCTCAGTAAGTTCTGTGGATTAAATCCTATTTGTGTTATCGAAATTTTGTGCCTAGGGACTCCAATAAATATGGCATATCTGATCCTCTCCGGGATATCTATTCCTCTCACAAGAAGACCATAGTACGTGGCTACACCTATTAGAGCCTTTATCTCACCTAAGATGAATCGTTCTAGAGTGTCTGTTCTCCTGCTCGAGAGCACTTCAACATCTATACCTCTATCTCTAAGTTCATTACAGAGTTTGTTAGCGTATTCTAATCCTCGATCAATTGTTACATATATTAGACATCCATCGCCTAATTTATTGATAAGTTTTGCAACAATATCTGCTACTTCCTCTTCTTTAGGCATCAACATGTAGGTATCTACAACATTTCTATAAACTTCAACAGCAGATCCTATATTGAATCCCAATAATTCTCTAAATAATCTGATCCTCTTGCCTCTAGCTCTTCCTGTAGCAGAGCTAATTGCAAGTATTCCACATTTCCTTCTTGTAGCTAGAATTTCGCGCTGAAGATCATTAAAAATATCTCTGATATGTTTCTCGCCTTCATAACACATACCTCTAGTTTTTTCATTTTCAGATGAGTCACACTTCATTACTCTCTGACGAAGAGCCATGAGTTTATACGCTTTCTCTATATCCCTTTCACCAAATCCTATAAGCTTCAAAATCATGTCTATGGCTTTACTACCCTTCATTACAGCATCAACATCGTCTACAAAAACAAAATCTATCTTATATCCTTTGGAGAGAAATTCATTGAACACATCATTAAAGTTTCTCATGAGGTACTTAGACGTTGTGATAATTATATCAAAATAACCCTCACGTATAGCTTTTTCATATTCTTCTCTTTTCTTTGGTGAAAGCTTTGAATGCATAGCTATAATCTGAACTATTATACCTGCTCTTTCTGCAAACTCTCTTAACCTTTCTTCACACTGTTTCACAAGGATAGATGTTGGAACGATTATGTATGCCTTTTTACCTAATCTATAGGATAGATAGAGAGCTACTATCAATCCAAACGTTGTTTTACCTACACCTGTAGGAGCTATAAGTGCAAAACTCTGGTTTTGAGCAATTCTTACAGCCCAGCTTATCTGGAGATGCCAAGGAGAACTCTTCAAACATTTGACAAAAAATTCACTAAAGTCATGCACAAATTTTTGAACATCAACAACTTTTCTAATGCTACTTTCAGTGAATACTTCCTTAACATGTTTTGTTAGTTCAATCATATTACTAACAGGTATTATCTCGTTAGTACCCATACATTTTGAGCAAGCATTCTTAAACAACAATCTACTATCTTCTATAGGACCACCACAATTGGGACATAAATGTAGATATATACCTCTAGGAAGCAAGAGCTTGTTAATGTGATTTTCATCTACTTTATGTAGAGAAACCTTAACACTTAATGCAGGTAATACCATAGAAAATCCAGCTGAATCATATCCTCGAGAACCTATATTCATGTTTTCTCTCCTGGACTAGCTATTCACACTTACTATAAAAATTTTCATTACATAAAGTTCTAGTCTAGAGCTTAAAGTTAGGTGAATTAAGCTAGAAATGAAAGATGAAAAGATATGGGTAAAAATTTACCTTCTCTTAATGAAATATCCAAGAATTACTCCAATAACAACAACAACTATACCAATGCCTATTGTTGCTACCCAGTTCTGCTCTACCAAAGTGGTAGTAGTTGGGTATGTTGCTGTAGAAGTAACAATATTTGTCTTAACAGACGTTTGTATTATAGTGGTTTCTTGAGTTACAGTAGTAAACATTGTTTTAGTAGTTTGTTGAGTTACAGTAGTAGTTGTTGGTTTGGTTATAGTTTCAGTTTTCATTATTGTTTCTGTAATCCTTATTTCAGATACTTTCGGTACACTTACTGTTGTTGTAATACTCTTCTCTATTGTTGTTGTAATCTTCTCAACTATTACAGTTGTTAGTGTTGTAGTAATTTGGTGTGTTACTTCAACGGTTACTATAGTAGGAGTCGGTGTAGGAGTTGTAGGTGGTAATGCCACATTTAATTCATAGTAGTATTCATAGAATGTCCAGCAGAATTTAGCTGTAGCTTGCGTACTTGAGAAAAATTCGCCAAATAGATCTATCATCTGTATTATATACTCCTTTAATGCATCTAAACTCCATTTATCTGGATGCATAGAATTTAGTAATCTTAAGGTTTCATCTATAAATATATTGATGTATAAGCCTATCTTTGCTTTGGGATATTGTTCCTTTGCTAGAAATGTTATTTCGGTATGATCTGCTAATGACTGATCTGTATTTCTTCCATATACATCAAATTCTATGCATCTTAATGTATCGTTGATCTAGACTGGAATAATATAGCTACCTACTAAAGTGCCCCTGGCGCATCAGCTTCCGGACTACAGTACATTTGTATACTGATCAATATATCTCCTCGTGATGTTCCACCACTTCTCAAAGTCTTGGGTATCCATAGGTAGTAGTTTATAGCTATTGGTGTAAGTGTTTTTGTAAAGTCCACAGATACATTAAATACTGCCTTGACAGTTGGTAATTCACTTAACTTTATAGGCAATTTGAAATATGGATGAGGATCTGGATTACTTCCCCAAATGTTTATCCCGTATCTAAAGCCTGGTCCAGCTATAAGTCTTACTCTTGTTGGATAAAGCTCGCTGAAATCACCTTCACCTGTAACACTTTCTTCAGTAACAGTAAGTGTTATACTTCCAACAGCTGTATCTGGTATATTCCATAAATTCGCTACAACATCTACATAAGTTAACCTGATCGTAGCCCACTTATTGCCAGCACTTCCTACTGCCTGACCAGTAATCTTATTTGGATCTGGAAATATAGTTGCTATTTGTACTTGTTGTTGAGTGTATGAGTTGTATGAGTTGATGGATGCTGTAAGTAACAGCATTATAGAGAGCACTAAAAACTGTTTTAGTTCTTTTATTTAGCGTTATGCAAATCAACAAGTTACACTCTGTCATACTGTCTATAAATAGAATTTAAAAACTTAGCTTAAATCGTACTCGTAAGTTACCTCAGACATCAACAATAACGTAACAATTAGTAGTTAAAAAGCAGAGCTTAAGTTTTATATTGTATCACTCAAGTATTAATTCGTGGTGTTTAGTATGTGTATAGCTGTTGTCGGTAGTATACATGCTGATTTTTATATAAAGACCAAGAAATTTCCACAACCAGATGAAACGGTTATCGGTAACGATTTCGCAATACACCCAGGTGGTAAAGGTGCTAACCAAGCTGTAGGATGTGCTCGTCTAGGTATTGAGACATATATGATAGGAGCTGTAGGCAATGATTATATAGGTCGTCTGCTCATAGAAAATCTTGCAAAGAATGGTATAAAGGTAGATTACATCTTTACAGCAGAATGTAGTAGTGGAGTAGCATTTATAATTCTTAACGAAGAAACTGGCGAAAATATGATAATAGTTTCATCTGGTGCTGATAACGCTCTTACACCAAATTATGTAGAGGATGTTCTTGAAAATCTAAAGAATAGAGCTAGAACTCTTTTAGTTCAACTTGAGATACCTATAGAGACAGTATATAAAGCAATTGAAATAGCTAAAGAGATGGGTATGACTACAATACTGAATCCCGCACCAGCAAGATCTTTAGATAGGTATATCTACAGCTACATAGATGTGATTGTTCCAAATAGAGTTGAGCTTCAGCAACTTACAAACATCAAGATAGCTACCATTGATGATGTTTTTAAGGCTAGCGAAGAACTACTAAACTATGGCTGTAACGCTGTAGTGACTACACTTGGATCTATGGGAGCAGCAGTAGTTACTCCATCAATAAGAGTTATTGTTCCAGCATTCAAGACCCAGATAGTAGATACAGTTGGAGCTGGCGATGCCTTTGTAGCAGGTCTTGCAGTATCGCTATATGAAAATAGAGATATAGTTGAAGCTGTCAAATATGCTAATGCAACAGCTGCTTTAAAGATTATGCGCATGGGTGCTCAAAGTATGCCAACACGCAGTGAAGTTGAAGAGTTTCTAAAGAAGTATTCACAAAACAGTAATGAAATATTAAAGATATATTGATACCCCATACATAGACATCACATATCTCGATCAAAATGCCATGACCATATGCATGAATTTATCTCAACAAGATTCGCTAGCATGCTCTATACATAAATTTTCTAGTAGTTCTAGATGTCGTGAAGCTCTCCTATTTTAACATTCATTACATAATTCAAAACCTTACTTGGATAACGTTTCGATCGTAACTACATCAGATTCAACTCTAATTATACTCTTACTGAAACCTTGTGAATAGTTATCCTCTGGAAACATTTTAAGTTTCTACAAAGATTATGTTAAGTCAGGATATTCCTCATGATTTCATTTACTGCTGAATAAAAATGAATTATTAGTATTCAGTTAAGCCTTACCGTAAAGTAGTTCAAGAAATCTTGTGTATGCTTCATCATGTTCTTTACTGTGATTAGGTTCATATACACTGATCTGATATGAATTCTGAACATATTCTCTTAATTCTCTCAAAGACTTTATTATACCTAAGCCTGCTACTTGTAGAAGTACATTACCTATCGATGTAGCTTCTTCAGGACCTGCATACACTTTTTTGTTAGTGAAGTCAGCAGTAAGTTGGTTGAGTAGCCAGTTTCTAGAACCTCCTCCAAATATGTTTATATGTGTTAGTTTTCTACCTATAAGATCTTCTGCTTGTTCAAAAACAAGTCTATATTTTAGAGCAAGACTTTCGAATACTATTCTGAAGAGTTCGCCAATATTTGATGGTTTTTCTTGTTTTGTTTCCTCGAGGTACTGCATTATAGCGTCAACCATGTTCAATGGTGCTACAAACCTATCATCATCAGGATCTATGAATGCCTTAAATGGTTTTGCTTCTAGAGCCATCTTGAGTATCTCTGGATAAGAGAGTTGCTGACCTTGCTCACTTAGTACTCTTCTAACTTCCTCAACTATCCACATACCTTGGATGTTTCTGAGAAATGTTATAGTATTGAACGCCCCTCCCTCATTAGTAAAGTTGTACTCCATAGCTTTCCTGTTTATTAGAGGTTCTGGAAGCTCTACACCTACTAGAGACCATGTACCAGAACTCACATAACCAGCACTCTCATTAACCATAGGTCCTGCTGCTATTGCTGAAGCAGTATCATGGGTTGCTGGCGCAATTATCTCTATATCTTTTGGTACATCAAGTTCCGAGACGAGTTTTGGAGATATTTTACCTAATTTTGTGGTTGGCTCGATAACTGGAGGAAATATATGTGTAGGTATTCCCAACGCCTCAAGTATATCATATGCCCAGTTCTTTGCCTTGGGATCGAGAAACTGTGTTGTTGTTGCTTCAGTAAATTCTGCAAAGGCTTCACCGCTTAACCAGTAGTTGAATAGATCGGGTATCATTAGGAAGGTTTTGGCTATCTTCAGCTGTGGAGAACCTTTCTTAACCATTGAATATATTTGAAACAATGTATTTATCCTTATGAACTGTATACCTGTTCTCTCATATATCTTCTCTTTTGGAACTATCTTCAGAACTTCTTCAAGTATACCCTCAGTTCTAGGATCTCTATATGTGTGTGGATTACCGATGAGTTCACCTTTCTCGTCTAAAAGAGCATAATCTATTCCCCAAGTATCTACACCTATAGATAGAAGCCTATTACCATACCTTCTATAGGCAAGCTTTATCGCATACTTCATCTCGTGCCATATCCTGAGAACATCCCAATGAAGACTCTCGCCTACCCTAACCATATAGTTAGGCCAACGGTAAAGCTCTTCAACACGTACCTTCTTTTCCTTCTCATCAATAAATCCAACCATAGCTCTACAACTACTAGCACCTAAATCAAAGGCTAGTACAACAATTTCGCTCATGATACATACACCCACAATACTATCTTCTGCTGAGTAGATATAAACCTTCCTATCAGTTTAATACACCAAATGTATGCATCATGTACTGTATTTCCATACGCCTTATCAGAATCATGACGAGTAGTTAAATATTAGTAAATAATCTAGGCTAGCATATCGATATGACTAGACTTTAATAAAGATTTTAAACCGAGAACACAAGGCATAACAATAGGTGTAATTGTGACTAAATTAAATCCATTCATAGTTTTTGTGATAAAGAGAGTTAGCATGATGATTTTAACATTTTTTGTAGCAGCAACACTGATATTCCTATTGCCACGTCTTATCCCAGGAAACCCGCTAGCCATGTTAATATATTCTCTAGTTCAGACTGGTGCATCTGATCCAGAAAGACTTAAAGCAGTTGAGAGAATGCTTTTAGAGTACTTCCAGCTCGATAAACCTCTATACGAACAATACTTCAGATTTATTCAAGACCTCTTTAGAGGAGATTTAGGGAGATCTATAATGTTCTTTCCAAATACTGTTAATGATATTATCGCCAGATACCTTCCATGGACTTTAGCTCTACTTATACCAGCAATAGTGGCTTCATGGAGTGTAGGAAACATCATAGGAGTTGTAGCAGCTATAAATAGAGGAAAAATTACCGATAAAGTTGTTCTACCACTACTTGCAGTTCTTCAAGGTACACCTCCATACATATTCGCCATGTATCTGTTGCTAATCTTTGGCGTGTACCTTAAGATTCTACCTACTGGAGGTGGATGGTCTCCAACTTTAAGACCTAGCCTATCTGCAACATTTGTTCTAGACTACCTAAGACACTATATACTACCATTCACATCAATATTCCTAACATCTTTAGGTGGATGGGGACTAAGTATGAGGAATATCGCTTTACAAGAATTGACAACAGATTACATGGACTACGTCAGAGTTCTAGCACTTTCACAGAAAAAGACCATAAGATATCTCTTTAAGTGTTCAGCTTTACCACAAATAGTTGGTTTAGCGATAGTTTTAGGATGGAGTGTGGCTGGTTCAGTTATAACTGAAATAGTGTTCAATTACCCTGGTATAGGTACAGCTCTCTGGAGAGCACTACAGTCTACAGACTATATGTTGATACAGGGCTTCTTCGTAATACTGATAGGGACGATAATACTAGCCAACTTTATATCAGAGATCATGTTTGCTGTTATCGATCCACGAGTTAGATATGCATATGTAGGTGCATAAAGTTGAAGATACCCGGTATACTAAGGATAAAAAAGTTTGTCATAGGTATCGCGATATTCGCTGCCATAGTTATTACAGGACTCATAGGTCCAATTTTCTATAAAGTTGATCCCGGCAGAATGGTTGATAGAAGATATCTACCACCATCAACAAAATATCCATTGGGAACAGACGCTCTAGGAAGAGATGTTTTAGCACAATTCCTTCACGGTATAAGAGGATCTCTGTTGGTGGGTTCAGTAGCTTCCGGTATAGCTTTAGCATTAGCGATATTTCTTGGAACTATAGCAGCAGTATTCGGGGGATTAGTGGATAAAGTTATACTGACGGTTTCAGAAATCTTCATAATAATACCAGCTATCCTACTAATGATGGTTTTAGCTGCATATCTACCAGAAAGAAATCTATGGCTTGTAGCATTTGTTATAGGTATAACATCATGGGGTGGATGGGCAAGAGGATTCAGATCCAGATCTATGAGCATACTCTCGTCAGAGTACATAAATATGGCTATTCTCTCTGGAGCTTCTAGGCTTAGTATAATTGTTAAAGATATCCTACCGGTCATCTCCCCATACATATTAGCGGCTTTCGCAATGATATTTTCTTACGCAGTCATGTCTGAAGTTGGTTTAACAGTAATAGGCATAGGTATGACTAAAGACATCACCCTAGGACTTGTACTATATATAGCTCAGCTATATGCAAACATTACACAAGGCATATGGTGGACATTCGTACCACCAACAATAGCAATAATAGCTATATATCTCTCCCTCTACATGATAGCTATATCGTTGGATGAATACTTCTCACCAAAAGTAGGCTCTATGTAAATTGAGGTGAAGATGTGATGGTGGTTTTAGAGACTAGAGGATTAAAAGCTTACTACATCCTACGCAAGGGTACAGTAAAAGCTGTTGATAATGTAGATCTTATAGTAAATGAGAAAAGTATTGTAGGTATTGTTGGTGAATCTGGATGTGGTAAATCAACATTAGCAAAAACTTTAGCACTCGATATAGTTCCACCACTTAAACTTATTGACGGTAGGATAGTTATAGACGGTATTGATGTTACAGAAATGCCTCTTAATCAAGCTAGAAAAAAGATAGCTGGAGTTAAAGTTTCTATAATACCGCAATCAGCTATGAATGCTCTAGTGCCTACAGTCAAGATAAAGAACTTTATAGTTGATGTATTGTCGGAGAAAATCAGTATTGATTCAGAGAAGATAATAGAACTAGCAGAAAAAAGACTAAAGGAGCTAAACTTACCAGTAGAAAGTTTGAATATGTATCCCTTCGAACTTTCGGGTGGTATGAGACAAAGAATACTAATAGCATTAGCAACACTACTTAATCCATCGCTACTGATAGCTGATGAACCAACATCAGCATTGGACGTATCAACACAAAAAATAGTGCTCTCCACAATGCACAGCATTTTCATAAAAGGATTGGTGAAGAGTATTCTATTCATATCACATGACATAGCTACTGTAAGGCAGATTGCTGATAGGATCGTAGTTATGTATGCAGGTAAAATAGTTGAAGATGGTCCAACAGAAGAAATCATACATAACCCATTACATCCATACTCTAAAGCACTTATGTTCTCGATACTCACACCAGAAATACAGATAGTAGAAAGAGTAAAAAAAGCACTCACACTAGCATTAGCTGGTGAACCTCCGAGCCTAATAAATCCTCCACCTGGTTGTAGATTTCATCCAAGATGTCCCTTCGCTATGGATATATGTAGAAGAGAAGAACCAAAACTTGAAAAACTAGAACAGAATAGATATGCTGCATGTTGGTTATATCTAAAGAGATGAGGTAATACATATGGCTCTACTTAACATTAAAAACCTAACGAAAATCTATAGATCTGGCTTAATTACACACAAATTAATCCTAGCTGTAGACAATGTGAATTTTGATATAAAGGAGGGCGAAATAGTATCTCTCGTAGGTGAAAGCGGGTCAGGTAAAACAACAACAGCAAGAATTATTCTAAGGTTATTAAAACCTACATCAGGTTCCATAGTCTTTATGGGTAAAGATATATGGCGTGATCTTAAATCAAAAAATGATCTTAAGTGGTATTGGAGAAATGTTAATGGAGTTTTTCAGGATCCTTTCTCCTCATTTAATCCAACACATAGAATCAGAGACGATCTATTAAGAGTTTTCAACCTATTTGAGCATAACTATGATAATGAAACAAAAATGAACTTAGTTAGAGAAGCTCTACAATCAGTTGGACTTATACCAGAAGAAGTTCTCGAACGAAGACCTTTCGAGCTCTCTGGAGGTATGAGGCAAAGGATACTGATAGCCAGAATATTTCTAATAAAGCCAAAGCTGGTAATAGCTGATGAACCTACAAGTATGATAGATGCTACACTAAGACTCAATATACTAAATCTATTCACGAGACTTAGAGAAGAATTGAAAACATCGATAATGTTTATAACACACGATCTAGGACTAGCCACATATGTAAGTGATAGAATATTGGTTATGTATAAAGGTAGAATAGTTGAAGAAGGAACTCCAGAGGAAATCCTTAACAATCCAAAACATGAGTATACACAAAACCTACTAAACTCAGTACCAAAACTCTATACCTCATGGTTCAAACAGTTATGAACCACTTCTACACCCTACATACTTTCATCAATATTTTTAAAGAAAACTCATAATAATATAGTTACTCTGGGGTGAAGTGTAAATATGAAAAACAAAATGTTTATGGTATCATTAATCCTATTGCTAGCACTAGCACTAATATTGCCTACTCTCTCACCCATCCTCTATGCACAAGAATTTCCACGAGATCAAACAGCAATAATATCACAACAATGGGGAACCCCTGGAGGTTTCAATCCATTAGTTTCTGGAAGATACGCTTGGGGTACAGATATACTGATGTATCCTAGACCCTTTGTCTATGGACCCTACTCTGACGACTTTGTACCTTATCTAGCTACAAGCTTTAGATGGGTAGATCAATACACATTAGAAATTACTTTAAAGACAGATGCTTACTGGTCTGATGGAACACCCATTACTGCTGCTGATGTTGTATGGTCATTTGAAGTAAACAAGTTATGTTCAACAGCTGGAAGCTATATATGGAACTATATATTAGCTGTAGAAGCAGTTAACCCACAGACAGTCAGATTCCATATAAATAGAACCAATGTTAACTACTATAGAATAGTAGATGTACTTACATGGCTTATTCTACCTAAGCATAGATGGGAAAGATTATACAATGAAATGGGCTGCAAAATAGCTACAGAGTTTATGGATACAGAATTCGATAAAATTGTTGTAGGAGGTCCATATAGACCTGTTTACTGGGTTGGAGATACATGGGTCTATGAAAGAATTGATAATTGGTGGGGTAGGGAATACTTTGGGTTACCTGCACCTAAATATGTAATGCACATATCACCTAAGAGCGATGAACAGGTAAGACTCGAATGGATACAAGGAAACAGAGACCATATGTCCCACTTTGTTGATAGATTATGGGAGATAATTGCGACAGATCCAACAAAAGGAACATTCGATAACAAGAACTGTCCACCTTGTATGTTCGGAGGTAGCGTTGTATTCTTTGCATTCAATCTAGAGAAATACCCATTTAATGATGTAAGAGTTAGAAAAGCTCTATACTACGTTATGCTTGCAAACAACATGGAAGCACTTAAAAAAGCTTCTGAAGCTGCTTTCTCAGGTTACCTTATTCCCGCAAGAATATATCCTGTTCCTATAATACCTCTTCTCGAAAGAACAGAAAAGTATCTAGCTAAAGATCTCATAGAGAGCTTTTTGAAAGAAGCTACAATAGAGAATGCTAAAAAGTTGCTTGATGAAGCTGGTATAATTGATAGAAATGGTGATGGGATTAGGGAGCTACCTGATGGAACATCATTCAGATTCTCAATACTAGTTCCAGCAGGTTGGGTGCCAGTAATAGGTTCAGCAACAGTATTTGCAGAAATATGGAGAAAAGAACTAGGAGTAGATGTTATAGTTGATCAGAAAGATTTCAGCGTAGTATGGGATAAAGTTAGTAAAGGAGATTATGAAGCTACATGGTGGTTGCATAGCACGAGAATGGGTCCAGCTTCACCATGGATAAACTTTGATGTAGCTATGGACTCAAGGTTACCAACAAATCCATGGGGAGGACCCATATCTAGGTACAAGAACCCTGTAGCTGATTGGTTGCTAGACGAAATTGGTAGAACATGGGATGAAAGCAGAAGGGCATATCTCTATAGACTGTTGCAAGAGATATGGCTTAGAGATTTACCATTCCTTATATTTGGTCAAGATCCTCACTGGTACCAGTATTCTGAACAATACTGGGTTGGATGGCCAAACATAGACAGAATAAACAAGTATGGAGCATTCTATGCCACAAACTGGGATCCAGGATTCCTATTCGTTCTCTTCCAGATCAAATCATCTAAAGAGATTTCACCAGGAGCTGATGTGGATACTGTTCCAGAGTTCCTAAAGCCACATAATAGAATACCAGCTTCCGTATTCTTTGATGAACTTCAGAAGGTTGCAGGAGTTGTAGCTCCAGTAACAGTTACCGTTACACAAGCTGCAGCAACTGTAACAACAACATTGATATCTACAAAGACAGAAGTGAGAACCTCTGTTGTAACAACTACAACAGAAGTAACCGTTACTGATTGGACAATGACTATAGCAATAGGTGTAGTGTTACTTATCGTTGGTTTAGCTATAGGTTGGTTCATTAAGAAGAAGTAAGAATCTGTATTACGTTACATCAATTCATTTTTTAATTCCTAATTGTGTTAATTACACAGATTTCTATGATTTCATTAAGAGTACATTTTTATAGTAGTTCACAACATTTAACTGGATGGGTTAAGAAATATGGGGATAAAGTTTTCCACAGGAATATGGGTTTTTGGGGCAGGTGTAGAACGTTTTGCACCCACGGGATATAAGGTAGCTAAAGATATCGTAGATCTAGTACATGAAGCAGCTAGAGTCGATGATCTTAAAGGACTAGAGTTTCACTATCCTACAGAAGTTAATGAAGGTAATGTTAAAGATGTTAGAGATGCTCTATCAGGTCACGGTATTGAGGCTGTTGGTATAGCTCCAGTACTTTCTCAAGAAGCTCAATGGGCTCGAGGAGCTCTTTCGGCACTTGATGAAAATACTAGGAGAAAGGCTATAGATAGGTGCAAGAAGGCTATAGATATTGCTAGAGAACTTGGAGCAAAAATACTTATCATATGGCCTGGTAGAGAAGGTTTTGACTTTCCCCTCACAACAGATTATAGAAAGTTATGGAACAACTACGTTTCAGCGATAAGGGAAATAGCAGAATATGGTTCAGATCTAAAGGTGGCACTAGAATATAAGATAGAGGATCCAGCGAGCTACCTTCTTCATGGTTCAGCCGCTAGAGCTCTAACAACAATACTTGAGCTGAAGGCTGAAGGAATAAATAATGTGGGTATAAATGTTGAATTTGCACATGCAAAACTAGCAAAAGAATATGTACCCGAGACTATAGTCCTTATATCCAGATATAGAGCTCTGTATCATCTACATCTAAACGACATATTCACAGAAGTAGATCTGGATCTCTTTCCTGCGAGTGTACATCTACTAGAATTCATTGAATTACTCTACTGGCTACACGAGATAGGATACGATGGTTGGTATGGACTAGATTTATTTCCAAGATATCTAGATGCAGCTGAAATGGTTAAACAGAGTATATACAACATTAAAGCACTTTATAATGCTTTAGAGAAAGTTGGTTGGAACAAGATAAGAAAAACTATAGAAATGAATAATCCTATAGAATCTCAGAAGCTTTTAAGAGAAATTCTTGGTGCATATATCTAAAACATCTGGACTATACATTACCTTTCATAATATTTTTATAATATTCTACCGACATAAATGAAAATATTTTTATACCTACCTATATCATTTTACTTTGCTTTGGTGAAACACTATTTATCACAAGATCAAAGAAATCATCAAAAAAATGAGTATAGAGGAAAAAATTGCTCAGCTGACCTCGATATTTGTTGATGATCTTATCGAGAATGGTGATTTCTCTGAAGCTAAAGCTGAGCAACTTATAAAACATGGGATTGGGCAGATAAGTAGAGTAGCAGGATCAAAATTAGGGTTCAGACCTAGAGAAGTTGCTAAAATAGTTAATAAGATCCAGAAATTCTTGATTGAAAAAACCAGATTAGGGATACCAGCTATAGTGCATGAGGAATGTCTCTCAGGATTAATGGGACCTTCTGTTGTTATGTTCCCCATACCTTTAGCACTAGCAAGTACATGGGATCCTGACCTCGTTAAAAATGTTGCAGAAAAGATAAGAGAGCAAGCATTATTGGTTGGTGTTAAACATTGTTTATCGCCTGTACTAGATCTATGTAGAGATCCTAGATGGGGTAGATGTGAAGAAACCTTTGGCGAAGATCATAATCTGGTAGCGGCTATGGGTATAGCATATGTTAGAGGTTTGCAAGGCAATGGAGATAGAGTTTACGTAGTTGCTACAGCAAAACATTTTGCTGCACATGGCGTTCCTGAAGGAGGTAGAAATATAGCGTCTGTAAATATAGGTGTTCGAGAGTTTAGAAATATTCATCTATATCCTTTTGAAGCAGTTGTGAAGCTAGCTAAACTAAAATCTATAATGCCTGCTTACCACGAAATCGATGGAATACCTTGTCACGCAAATGACGAACTACTGACCAAAGTACTTCGATATGAGTGGAGATTCGATGGAATTGTTGTATCTGACTATTGGGGTGTAAGAATGCTTAATACTGTTCATAGAGTTGCAAAAAGTTGCAAAGAAGCGGCAATACTAGCTTTATCAGCTGGTGTAGATATAGAGCTTCCACATAATGACTGTTTTAAGGAGCTTGTAGAAGCTGTAAAGAAGAGAGAGATACCCGAGGAACTTCTAGATAGAGGTGTTGAAAGAGTTCTCTATGTCAAGTATCTATTGGGGCTTTTTGATAATCCATATGTAGATGAAGCAAGAGTTCCAGAAACCATAGACGGTCCTAGCTATAGAGAGCTCGCACGTGAAGTTGCAAGAAAATCTATAGTATTGTTAAAGAACGATGGAGTATTACCTTTACCGAAATCTAACATAAAGATTGCTGTGATAGGACCTCTCGCAGACAATCCTTTCGCTATGCTAGGTGATTACCATTACGCATCACACATAGGTTTAGTTCAACCTGATATACATATAGTATCGGTTCTCGAAGGAATAAGAAACAAGGTAGATCCGTCATCAGTTGTATATGCTAAAGGTTGTGAGATACAAACTTCAGACCTTAATATGCTTAATGAAGCTATTGCTATAGCTAGTAAAGCTGATGTAGTTGTTGTTGTAGTTGGCGATATTTCCTGTATATTTGATAAGAATAGATGTACCTCAGGTGAAGGTATAGATAGAACAGATCTATCTCTAACAAAACCACAAGAAGAGCTAGTTAAGAGTATTAGCAATTTAGGCAAACCCGTAGTTCTTGTCGTTATAGCTGGAAGACCTATGTCTCTAGAGAATGTACAGAAAGATGTAAAGGCTATTCTATGGTGTTGGAAACTAGGTGCTGAAGGTGGTAATGCTATAGCTGATATTCTTTTTGGTGACTATTCACCAAGCGGAAGACTACCTGTATCCCTACCCAGATCAAGTGGTCAGCTACCAGTATACTATTCAAGAAGACCTTCATCATTTGGTGAGTATATAGAGATGCCGTCTAAACCTTTATACCCATTTGGTTACGGACTAAGCTACACAGAATTTAGATACACTAACATTAATGTAGAACCTCTAGAAGTACCAATAGCTGGAGAAATTAAGATATCAGTTGAGGTCGAGAATATAGGTAGATACGAAGCTGATGAAGTTATACAGATATATATTGCCAGAACTTATAATAGTGTAGCATTGCCAGTTAAAGAGTTGAAAGCATTTAAGAGAGTGACGCTCAAGCCTGGGGAAAGAAGGAAAGTAATGTTCAAAATACCCACACAACTTCTAGCGTTTTACAATAGAGATACAAAACTTGTTATAGAACCTGGCGAATACAAGGTACTTGTTGGACGTAATAGCGAAGAAAGTATCTTTGAAACAACGATCAAAATTGTTGGAGAAACTATAGAACTCAAAGAGAGAAATATATTTACTGCTGAAGCATATATAGAATAAAACGATTACTAAACACTAATTATTTTTGACCAATTCATTCTATGTCCACATGTTTCTCTATATCTATCAGTAACCATATTTAGAATATATGGAAGTAGATAATGCATGTAGGCTTATTAAATTATACAACGTACACCTCTATTTGGGTCTCCTCCTTGGGTAGACCAAATCTTCATTTAAGAAGATATATACAATATGATGAAGTAGGTATGGGTCAAAACCAGTTTAGATGTTTTTACATGGCTTTCCATCCAGTCAATGGCGCATTCGTTATACATGAGGGACATTCAGGAAAAATATATATGGATGGAAAACTTATATATGATTTTGCATTAATTGGTAGACCACCTAGAGCTGGAGGAGATACTCATGGCGCTATAACATGGTCTCGAGAATATGTATTCATAGGTGGCTGGATGAAGGCTCCTCCAGGACTGCTTGTATCTACGGATAGAACTCTTGCTAAACAAGATATGAGAGAGAAGTATAGCCATATACATATAGTTGATGAAAATGGTAAAGTAGAGCTTCTATGGTCTAGGAAATGGGATGATAAACTTCCTCCAAATCATTGGTATGGAGAGGTAACAGATCTCTTGTATGATGGACATGACAATGTACTGTACTTTAGTAGAGCTGATGGGCATGCAGAACTAGGTTTATGGAGGATATCTCTAAATGATAAAAAAGTTGAATGGATAATTAGGAACAGGACAGTATATAAGATGGAGATGAAAGACGATAAAATATTTGCTACACTATTCAATCCAGCTCATATGGAGAAATCTGCTGTAGCTATATACGATACCCTTAGTGGAGAAAGTAGACTTATTGAAGACTTCAATTTTGCTTTAGACCCAGATAAGAAAATTTCTATAAAAAGAGATGGTGGTCAAATAGTACAAATACAGAATCGATTGATATCATTCTACGGAGGTGCACTAATAGTTAGTGATCCCTATAGAGATAGACATATTCTCTACCCATTTCTAGAAGTTGTTAGTCCTGAATCAGAAAGACCTCCATATATACCTGGACTTAGAACACAGAAGGTTTATCCCATTGGAATACCTATTATAGCTGTTAATCCATCTGAAGGACTTACAGAACCTACACTTAGAACTACTTTTGGTCTCTTAGTGAGAGTAGATCCTGTTGTACCACAGATAGTGTCTCTATCAGGCTTCATTTCAGGTATGATATCAGATGGAGAATATGTATATCTAGGGGCATCATATGCGAATCACTGTCCAGCATATACTTATAGAACAGGTGATGGAGGCATATATGCTATACCTATAAAAGAGCTGTTCACAAAACCTTGGAATTCTCTTAGATTATGGGTATTCGATGGATCTTATAAACTTGATGAAACAGGTATAGAAGGATGGTTCGGTGGTATACCTCTTAAAGGATTTACTGTAAGGAAAATGAGAATATATGTATCAGATAAGGTGAAGATGAGTATTGCAGAATACAATTTGCTTACAAAAGTTTATGAAGATTCTGTAAACCTAGAGCAGGGATGGAATATAGTAGATTTATCACCATACTATGATATAGTAGCATTCAGATTCAGCAACAATTTAGAGAAAGTGTTAGCTGAAGTAATAGCAGAACCCTAACCTATCTACACAACTTTTAAATAAGATTTAAATTCTAAAACTATGTTTTCTATTTTTCGTCCTCTGGTGACTCTATGAAGCAACTCTTTATAGGAATAGATTTAGGTAGTAGCGGTATTAGGGTAGAGGTATACGATATCGAGGGAAACCTGGTAGCTATAGGTAAGGAGTCTATCTATAATCAAACTTGTGAAGAATGGTTGCGAGCATTAGAAGCTTCTGTACCAAACATTGTTAAAGAATGCACAGATTGTGAAAAACATGTATCTGTTACAAGTACCTCTGGAACATTAATAGGTGTCAATAGATATGGTGAAGTGGTTTATGGTCCCATAATGTACTATGAAAGACTTGATGAATGGTACGAAAAGATAAAAAACTATAGCTCTATCAAGAAGTTGAACGAGAAAGGTGTTAAAATAGATCAAACATCACCTCCTATAAAGATCCTGAAGTTAAAGATTGATCACCATGATATCTACAGTAACGTCCGCTGGTTTATTTCACCAACAACATATCTTCTATACAAGCTGTACTATAATGAAAGTGAGATATGGGAAGATATAGAAATGGACTATACAAATGCCTTGAAGTTTGGTATAGATATCACATCTTCTCCACCAACATGGTTCTATTCACTATATGATGAACTAGGTATAGATGTAGATAAACTACCTAAACTAGCTCCAGTAGGTAAGGCTATAGGTATTGCAAAAAGCAGATTTGCTGAAAAAATTGGTCTCAAAAATGCTAGACTTTATCAAGGGTTAACAGATGGTAATGCTGCAGCTATAGCCGGTGGTGCTATAGATATAGGGGACATAAACATGTACATAGGTACAACAACTGTACCGAAGATAGTTGTTGACAAAATTGTGACTCATCCAGCACTTTATTACCATATACATCCGATAAAGGGATATTTAGCAGGCTCTGCAACAGGATTTACTGGAGCATTTCTCTCATGGTTTTCAGAAAAAGTCCTCGGAATACCTCTAGATAAAGCTTCTGAGTATGTCGAGAAAGTTAAAGCTGGTAGTGAGTATATGTTCTTTCCCTATGGAGATAGAGGTCCTACATACAATCCGTTATTAGAACCAGCTATAACAGGTATAAAGATTTCAGATGAACCTAGAGAAATACTTTTAGGAAGATTCATTAGAAGCATTATGCTTGGAATAACGTTGCTTGAAAACTATTTTATTGAATTATTTAGAGAACTCTTCACTATAGATACAAGCTGTATCAATTTAACTGGTGGTGGAACTAAATCCAAGATATGGAACAAGATTAGAGCCTCAGTATATGGAAAGAAAATCATAGTTCATGGAGACCTCATTGGTACAGGGATAATAATACCTTTGCTAATTAAAAACAGATTCTATAGCTCTATAGACGAAGTTAAAAAAGTGTTCTTGAAGCCTGTTGATGTTGTGGAACCTGATAAAACTTTAGTTGAGGTGTATAGACCATATAAAGATGCATTCATAAGGAGATGGCTAAAACTACAAGATCTATACAGAGCCTGATACTTGAGACTTAATCTCTATATATGATAACAAGTTTTTTAGGAAGAATTTTGTTGATTCAGAAGCTTTAAATGGCAAAACTATTGCTGCCTCTTTTTTAAGCTCTTCATCAGCATCACCTGTTGCTACACCTATTCCTACAGTTTTAATCATGTCGATATCTGTTACACTATCACCTATAGCTACAGCTTTTTTGAGATCTATACCAAGTTTCTCAGCCACAATTCTGATGCCTGAGCTTTTTGAACAATATTTAGGGTAGATATGTATGACGTAACCTGTGTATAACGCATGAATCTCCGGGTATAGATGCATTATCTTTTTCTCAAGCTCTCTAACAGCATGAACATCACTCTTGATTTCTTTAGGCACATGAAATGCTCTGTCACATAATCTATAAGCATTACTTGATGAAGGCTTGAGACCAAAGCTTTTTGAAATTGCATCAGCTAAACTATCTAGAGATTCTTTACATATCTTTAAGACTTCTTCATGCATCTGAATGACGCAACCGTTCTCAGCTATAAATATAGATGAAAGACCTAGATATCGTTGCAAAGTCAGTACTACTGGATAAGCATTACCAGAAACAAGATATACAGGAACACCTTTTGACTCTAATTCTCTTAAAAGACCAACTACTTCAAGATCTATTACGTAGCTACCTCTAGCTACAGTCATTACACCATCTATATCAATGAAGAGAGCTCTCGGAATACCACTATAAAGATATTTTTCAAGTATGTTATGCAGATTCATGAATCTCTACCCAAATGTCTTATAGAAATAGGTAATAAAGTAAAGGATATTTATTTAAAAAATAATTGTCTTTATTTATATCGGTCTCACATATCCCCATTTCTCGAGAGCTTTCCTAAGTTCTGGATGATCTCTAGCATAATCATCTAGAGGTATTCCTTTGACGATAGCTTCTAGCGCTTGTCGAACAGCAGCTGCACCAGCTCTAGGACCGTCTGGATGACCTATAGTGCCGCCACCTACTTGTATAACACAATCTCTACCTAATACTTTAACAACCTCTGGAAGAGTTCCTGGATGTAGTCCTCCAGATGATGTTGGTACTGCTGACTTTATATGGTAGAAGTGTTGCTCGAGATGAATTATATCATCTTTATCTGGTGTAAATGGATCTTCTCTAAGTACTTTAGCATTCCTTATGACATCTATGGTCTTCGCCTCTAGTTTACCTACTTCTGGTGTACCTATATGTAGTTGATCAACACCTATTATCCTGAAGAGCTTAGCTAATGTAAACATTGAGATACCATGGTATGGATTTCTCGTTATAGCTGCATGCATAGCTCTATGTGCGTGGATAGCTAGACCGTATTCTTCAGCTAGATCTCTAATATATGTTAGGGCAGACCATCCTGTGATAACCACGTCGACCATTATGTATGGGTTACCGTAATCAGCCACAAGCTTTAGTCTTTTCTCCATTTCCCTAACATCAGCAGTAATATTAGCAAACCATACCTTTCTCTCACCAGTCTCTTTCTCAACTTTGTCTATGATCTTCATTATCGATTTTGCTCTTGCCTCAAAACGACAGTAACTTGGGCTAACAAGGTTTTCGTCATCCTTTATATAGTCCATGCCTCCGCTTAGAATCTCATAAGCTAGTTTCTCTACTTCATCTGCAGTATAACCTATTTTAGGTTTCGGTACTGTACCTGCAATAGGCCTGTCATAGACTTTGAATATATCTCTAACACCTTTAACACCCTTAACAGGGCCTCTGAAATACTTGATGAAATCATATGGAAGATACATATCCTCTACTCTAAGCCATTTAGCTCTCCTCATACCGAAGATGTTTCCAGCAACACTAGCTAAGAAACCAGGCATGTTATTCTCTTCAAAAAGCTCTACAGGATATGCTATTCTGATGAGCCAAGAACCATCGCCCAAGTCTTTAAAGAAGTATGCCCTGCCCTTGAGTTTCTCTAATCTATTCTGATCATACCATACATAGAGTGTAGTCCATGTACCCGTACTACTTTCAGCAGCAATACCACCTGCAACCTCTTCTATACTGAAGCCTTCAGCTGGCGTTACTCTAAAGGTAACAATAACATCATTCTTAAGATCTGGTGCATAACTCTTGTCTACCCATGTGTGATAAGGTTCAAAATCCACTTTCGGTTTATATGCCATAGATGCCCAAGCTACTATTATCTTCAGGACAGTATAATAAATCTAACGCATATAACCGTTAACATTGCTGAATATTGAGGTACCTAAAACTAGTTCTAGAAAAGGAAAGAATATGGATTGTTATACCTCATGACGAGATGTAGTGTATCGCCAATAAATATCAATGTTCAGAAAGAGGTCTAGAAGAATATTGATCTACTAGTTAACATTTCTACTGATACTGATCTAGAAATCTTCATGGATAAACTTATAACCTTTAGCTACAGAGGCAATAGGTGTGGGAGAAAACTATGACCAAACTACATCTAGGTTTAAATCTTAGTTGGGCTGTTAAACGATGGCCTATGCCAGAGGAATGGGCAGAAATAGTGGCTAAACTTGATGTAAAGTACGTTCAGTTCTCATATGATCTACTCGATCCCAGATCTACACATGATGCTGTAGAACATATGGCTAATCTTATCCTGGACGCTGTAAAGAAGTATGGAATAGTTATCCATTCAACATTTACTGGTTTAGCTGCATACTCATTCAATCTACTATCACACCCAGATCCAGTAATGAGATATGATGCTCTAGATTGGTATATGAAAGCTATAGACTTTACCTCCAAGATATCGGTAAAAGCTACTGGAGGTCATATAGCTGCTAAAAGCGTAAAAGACTATAATGATCCGAAAAGAAGAACATACATAGACTCAGCATTAATAGATAACATGAAAGCTTTAAGAATGTATGCTAAAGCAAAAGGACTAGAAATGATCTTATGGGAGCCTATGCCTGTTCCTAGAGAAACTCCTTGGACAATGAACGAGACAGAAGAAATACTTGTTAAAGCCAATGAAGGTCCTGGAGTCTCTGTACTCCTAAATATAGATCTGGGTCATCAATGTACATTACAGGGTATGGAAGCTGATCCCTATGAATGGCTAAAGAGATTTGCTCCAAAATCACCTGCAATACATATACAGCAGACGGATGGTAAAGGAGATAGACATTGGCCTTTTACTGAAGAATACAATAGGATAGGCATCATAAAGCCTGATAAAGTTGTTGAAGCAATAGAAGCTTCAGGAGCTAAAGAAGTATACCTACTTCTAGAGTATATACCCCCATTCGAGTATCCAGATGAAGAAGTCCTAAAGAATCTAGAAGCATCTGTAAAATACCTTAAACAATATATACCATAAAACCATAAAAGTAATTATAAATAAAATGTTGCACACTCTTTATGCTATTTTTATTTTTTGACAATTTCTAGAAAGTATCTATGTATTCTTGTATCACCTGATAGCTCTGGATGAAATACTGTAGCCAGTATAGCGTCTTGTTGTACAAACACATAGTTTTCTCCATAGATAGCTAAGGGTTTGACTTTACCTGAGATCTCAATAATTGCTGGAGCTCTTATGAATATAGCTCTAAATGGTTTTTCTCCTAAAGTAGGTATTTCTAGATCTATTTCGAAACTTTCTTTTTGTCTACCATAGAAGTTTCTGACGACAATCGCATCTAACAAACCTATTGTGCCTTGAAGTTCTTTTCTTGTTTTTAGATCTGTAACCTTCTTTGCCAAGAATATTGCTCCTGCACAAGTACCTAAGACGGGTAGCCCCTCTATCAACTTGCTTTTGATCTCTTCAATCATATTGTATCTCTTGGCTAATTTGACTATAGTTGTTGATTCGCCACCAGGTATTATGAGACCATCTAGCTTATTTAGCTGTTGAGGTTTAACTACTGTTTCCACACTGCATTGTATACCTAATTCCTTACATGATTCAATTACCATATATTTGTGTTCGTCTATACCTCCTTGATACCCAAGTATCCCTATATTCATGGCTATATCCCTCTAACCTGAAGAAGTTCTTCAGGTTTCAACTGCCTTATATCTATACCCATCATACTCTTTGATTCATCTATCATAGCCTGTGCTTCTGCTACAGCTTCAGGATCATACCACATAGATGTAGCAAGAACTATTGCTTCTGCTCTTGTTTGAGGATCTTGAGACTTGAATATACCTGAACCAACGAATACACCATCTGCTCCAAGCCACATAAGTAGAGCTGCATCAGCAGGTGTAGCTATGCCTCCAGCTGCGAAATTAACTACAGGGAGTCTCTTCAGCTTAGCTGTAAGATCTACTAGTTCATAGGGTACACCATACTCTCTAGCTTTCTTCATTCTATCCTCTGGAGCTATGCTGACAACAACCATTATGCTCTCCATTATTGACCTCATATGTTTCACAGCTTCAGAAACATTCCCTGTGCCCGCCTCTCCCTTAGTTCTGATCATCGATGCTCCTTCATATATTCTTCTCAAAGCTTCTCCAAGATCTCTAGCACCATTAACAAACGGTATCCTGAAGAGCCACTTATTTATATGTCTTTCCTCATCTGCAGGTGTCAAAACTTCGGATTCATCTATCATATCTACACCTATTTGTTCGAGAACTCTTGCCTCCATGTAGTGACCTATTCTAACCTTAGCCATAACCGGTATAGTTACAGATTCAAGAACCTCCTCTATCCTTTTAATACTAGCCATTCTAGCTACACCACCACTTTTCCTAACATCATAAGGAAGTTTATCTAAAACCATAACCGAAACTGCTCCAGCTTCTTCAGCTATTACTGCTTGCTCAACATTAGTAACATCCATACATACGCCATATTTTTGGAATACAGGAAATCCGTACTTAACCTTCAGCGTACCTTTAGCAGGAACAACTATGGTCTCTGGCAATTTTTCTGGACCGTATCTAAAGTAGAGACCATCAGATCTAAGTTTATCACTAACCTCGGCTAGTCTGTAGAAGAAGTCAACTATATTATTGAATCCAACCTCATATAGATGTGTATCAAACAATCTCTTCATGGCTCAATCAACTCATCTTAGATACATTATTGCTTTCAGAATATAAGTGTTAATCTAAGTATTTAATCGATATATCTATATAGAGATAGGTAACACATTCTGAATAGTCTCTCAGAATATAAATTAGAGGCGATACAGAGAGTTTTTGGTGTAGTGTGTTGATTGTGTATGTATATGCTAAGAGTTTGCCTGAGGCATGGGAGAAGAGTTTAGTTGAGCTTAAGAATCTGGGGATAGTTATTGATACAGAGTATGGTGAGAAATCTATTGATGCTCCTGCTGTTATAGTTGTTGAAGAACCTTTCTCAGAACCTAGAGTGCATCTCAGAGGTATTGTTGCAGGTTCTCTCAAGGGTTTGCTAGAGTATGTTGATGAAGTTGTGTATGGTGTTCATGACCATCTTGTTGAGAGATTTGGATACACATATCACGAGAGACTCTTTAGCTATAGACTACCAAATGGTGTTGTTGTTAATCAGATAGAGAAGATTATTGAGAAGCTAAAGAAAGCACCCTACAGCAGAAGAGCACAAGCAATAACTTGGCAACCATGGAAAGACCTAGAAACAGAGCATCCACCTTGTCTACAGAGAATGTGGTTTAGAGTTATAGACAATAAGCTAGTTCTACATATACATATGAGAAGCAATGATGCTTTGAAAGCCGCATACATGAACATGTATGCATTCACAGAACTACAGAGATACGTTGCGCAACAACTTGATGTACCTGTTGGTCGCTATATACATATAGCTGATTCTTATCATGTCTATGAGAGAGACTGGAAATGGTTCAACACATTTGTGGAACAGATAAAGAGCGGTGAATCGAGAAAGAGATGGAGAACAACACAAGAATATATAGACATGATCAAGAAACTCGAAAACAAGTAACAATCCTAATGATAGCTGATGACGATACCATATACCTCTCATTTATATTCAGAAACATTGTTCTGAATCTTTCTCAACAATCTATACTTAATGCTCTAAATCAGACTGTTTAGAATACTAACCTATCTTTATATATAGGATACCGAATAGCTATGTCTCTAACAGAAGTCCTCGAGGTTCTATAACTCTATGGTGTAGCAATATTGATGTAATTAACACAATGAAATGACATAAGGTCTTTTGAGAAAGAATCTGAAGAGTTTTAGCACTATATATAGTTTTTATACTAAAACATACGCGAGATTAATTGGTTGTAGCATTTATGGATGAGGAGGAGATTACTGTTAGAATAGTATCTGGAAGTTTTATGCTTACAGTAGGTAGCATTATAGCTGATATCGTTGGTCTCCTCTTCAGCATTATTATTGCAAGACTTTTGGGACCGGAAGGTTATGGTATATGGAGTCTCTCTTTGGTTTATCCGTCCATGGTTGCAGGATTGGTTGATCTGGGTCTCGCAACTATTTTTGCTAGATATGCTACTTTATCCAATAGAGATAGGAATATATACATATGGACAGGAATAATCTTCAGATGTCTTCTCGGTTTCATTGGGGCTTTAACTGTTTATTTTCTTGCTGATGCTTTTGCTCATCTTCTCGCTAGACAATATATGGGTGACTATATAAGGATACTTTCTGTATATACAGCCTCTTATGTACTTTTAACTGCCTTAGGGTCTATCTTTAATGGGTTAGGTAGATACAGGATATCTGCTTCAATAAATATTTCTCAGTTTATCCTAAGAGGTGTTTTGTCTATCTTATTCATACTCATGGGTTTTGGTGTATATGGTGCAGTAGTTGCTTGTTCACTAGCTTATACAATTCTATCAATAATTTATTTCATCATATATACTAAACATGTTAAACCCATAGGTTTTTCAAGAAAAGCTTTAGCAGATATGTTGAGACTCTCTATACCCCTCTATATAGCTTCTATAGGTGGTATAGCTGTAGGTCCTTTCGTAAGTACTGTTTTAGCTAGATATGTATCAGATTATGATCTCGGCAATTATCGTGTAGCTCTAAATGCTTTATCACCCATTGTAGCTCTTCAAGGCGCTATATCTGTAGCTACACTCACTTCTCTTCCTCTATTGCTAAACAATAGCAACAGTCTTAAGAAGAGAACAGAAGAAGCCATACTCTACTCTTCAACTATATTTATAGCTCTAGTTCTTTGCTATATTTCTGTGATCAGTCCCACTATACATTTATTTTATGGTAGAGCTTATGCTGAAGCACCTATTTATGCAACACTTTATTCTATAGGGATAGTGGTTTCAGCTATTTTAGGATCTCTTGTAGTAGGAAGCTACTTCATAACCATAGGGGTAACCAAATGGAATACTATAACAGCTGCAATTGGTCAACTAACAACAATCATCTTAGCATTAACGCTTACCTCTAGATACAATGTATATGGCGCTGTAATCTCACAAGCAATAGGATCGATAATATCATCTATAGCTGGTCTCTATATAGCCAAGAAACTATTCAATCTAGAGGTAAATCTTAAGCCAGAAATTAAAGCTCTATTACCTTCAGTTTTAGCCTATATTGCTACCTACACTATACTAAGATTGTTAACAAATATTGGTGTAAGCTTTGTAGCAAAAATCATAAGCATTATTATAGGACTTACTGTATACAGCTCAGTATATTTGGCATTTCTACCGTTATTTGTAGATAAAGGTATCATCAGGAACATAATCATGTTAGTAGGTAAAGTAGAATTTGTGGGAAGAATTCTTAAGCCTTTAGGAGAAGCTTATCTAAGACTAATAAACATTGAATGAAATATAGTACCAGTTTATTAGGTAACTATCTGAGTTCTTCAATACCAATATAGGTGAGGTCCATACATTATCAGTACATCATCTTTAGCATTTTGAGCTCAACAGTTTGCAAGCTGCTTAGTGATCTATCGGTGTTTTGAATATTCTTTAGATATTGGAGGTGTATGCTAGTTAGCTCATCTGTAATAAACAACTTTGTGTATCACCATATAGATAAGAATGTAGTGTATATTTGAAAATAGATCTAAATCATAGCCACCTAATAGATATCATTAGGCGAGTATTAGTAAGTTGACTGAATGTGGTTTTAGTTTTACTGTCCTTGTTGATGTAATAGAATAGTTCTTCTCCTCTATAACTACATTAGTTGGAGTTTCAAATGTGTTCCTATCATCGATACTTTGTCCAGCAATATATTTGTGTTTTACTATCGAAGGTGCAAAACTGCTTATGTGTAGTTCTACATCAGCTTCTTCTTCTGGATGTCTATTTACCATAAATAAGTAAACCGTGTTATTGTTGTATATAGCCGAGGCATCTATGTACTGTACATTTCTATCTAATTCGTTAGATCTATATGATTGCGAGAATGCTGAAACGCTAATTATTTTACCTTCTGTTACTTCTGTATAGAGTTTAAATACGTGATATTGGGGTGTCAATAGAATTTTATCATCTTTTGTGAGAATCAGAGGCAGTACATTAACTGTTTGAGCAAAACATGCTATAGGCACTATATCTGAAAGTCTTTGTAGAACATTTAGAACAAGAGCTGTAAATATAGCATCCTTCATGCTTGTTATTTGTTCTAGGTATGGAGGCTGGGCTTCGGGATACCATACGTTCCATTCATCAAAAACAATCCTTATCTTCTTCTTTATACCGTATTTGTATCTAGTCTGCTCTATTGTGTAATAGATATGTTTAAGGTTCTCCTCTATGTATATAGGCCAGGCAACAAAATCTTCATATGTTTTGCCCTGTCTTTCTCTAAATATGTAGGTATGTATCGAGAGATAATCTATATAGTTTCCAGCTACCCTAATCATGTCTATATTCCATTCAGGATCATAATCGACACCAACAGCAACAAGTTTTATAGAAGGATCAACTCTTCTCATATGATCAGCAAACTCCACAGTTCTCCATCCACATTCTTCACCATCTCTACAGAAACCTACTTGCCACCATCCATTTAGCTCGTTGCCTATAGCCCATAACTTAACATTGTAGGGCTCTTTATGACCATACCGCTTTCTTAAAGAAGCATAATACGTTTCTCTATCTGAGTTGCAGTACTCCACCCACGCAGCAGCTTCTTCTGGTGTACCATTACCTGCATTAACAGTTATATAGGGTTCCGCTCCCAATAACTTGATCCACTCTATATATTCATCAGTTCCAAACTCGTTTGGTTCTACTAAGCCCCAAGCTAAATCGAATTTCCTAGGTCTCTGTTCTCTAGGTCCAATACCATCCATCCAATGATACTGAGAAACAAAGTTTCCTCCAGGCCATCTAACTATAGGAGGTTTTATCTCTTTTACAGCATTAAGTACATCAAGTCTATAGCCATTTAGATTCGGTATCGAAGATTTTTCTCCAACCCATATACCACCATATATACATCTACCAACATGCTCAATAAATTGACCATAGATTCTTTTATCAAGTTGAGCAATAACCGAAGAGAGATCAATATATATGTGGGCCTTTATGTTATTCACCAAAGGATGGTTTGATGTTAATAGATAATAAGGTTAGCGTATATCGGCTATAGACTAGTACCTAAGATGTTGAACAGCATATCCCTCGATAGTATACCGAAAGAAGAAAACCTTATATTTCAGACCAGATTAACCTAACTAGCTATATTGTAGAGAAGCTTTACGAGGCTAATGAAATTGAAAAAGTTCACTATTGGAATAAGTAATCTAGAAGACCTCCTAGGCACAATAATTGCTCCATACACTATCCTTATTGCAGGTCATCCTGGTTCTGGCAAAACAACGCTAGCAGCATCAGTATGTTATGCCAACGCGTTAAGAGGTCATAAATGTCTCTACTTGTCTCTCTATGAGGATAAGGAGAAGTTCTATAGATTCATGGATAAATTAGGTCTCAGGTTTACTGATGTTGAATCCAGAGGTCTATTCAAATATGTTAGCTTACCTTTAACATTAAATGTTAATGATATTGTTAACGCTATAGGTGAAGTTGTTTCAGAAGGTTATGATATTGTTGTTATAGATTCTGTAACGGCTTTGCTGGAATCTATAGAGGGGTCTGCTACAAAAAGAGCTTGGCTTCTCAATTACTTCTATCAACTCTCCAAGCTTATTAATGGTCTCTTAATACTTATTTCAGAACTTCCATACGGTGAAGAAAGACTAGGTTTAGGATCAATAGAATTTATAACAGATTCTGTACTAATACTTAAACATAGAGTTGAAGAGAGATTCTTAGTAAGACTTCTAGAAATTAGAAAAACTAGAGGAGCACCAATATATGTTGCAGAGATACCTTTCGCAATTGTTCAAGGTAGAGGTATAGAGATATTCACTCCACCACTACTAGAAAAAATTCCTGAACAAGGAGAAGAACTATCTCCACCTTGCAATGTGCATAAGGAGACCATAGGACATTTCCATCGAGGATTTCTAGTGAATGTATTCTATCCGTCAAACACTATCTATGGTAAAGATGCTCTAATCTATGTACTAGCATTTGCTATAAAGAATTCAATGAAAATCCTTTTGATAAGCTATATATCACCACCTTCAACATTAATTGAACTAATCTCAAGGACTCTAGAAAGATATGGAATAGATAATGAAAAAGCTTTAAAGATCATAGAGAAATACATCACAGTAAGAGCCATTAATCCCTATGCATACAGCACTTCACAGTTAGTAGCACAAGAACTTTCACTAGTTAACGAATTTAAACCAGATATTGTTGTCTTTCATGGAGCTCATGTAATTAGATTAATTGCTTCAAATTATGCATCAATATTTCGTGAGGTATATAATGAGGTTATGTACCTTAAGTCAAGAGGTATAAACATTGTAAGGATAGGAAACCATATAGATGACTATACAACTAATGTTGAAGCCTCAATATCTGATGTAACTTTCAGATCTGTTCATGAATATCATGAAGATGATATCAAGACTAGAATATATGTGTTTAGAAGATATAGAGAACCTATCGTGTTTAGCCTTAGTGATTTTGTGAAGTGTCTAGAAGAATGTGTCAATATTATAAGAAGTGAAGCATTTAATTTACCCAATGAATAGAGATCGACAGATGATTTCACAACACAATAAGTCTACACAATCTTTACCTCTATAGCTATTTAATCTAATAAATCATATCAGATTATATACCTCATATCGCTTAACTTGTAGAATAGTTGATAACAGTAGTTTAAAGCAAACTGTATATGGTGCTAATTGGTGACACACACCATTAAGATAACTTTGAACAAGTTTAAGAACTTTAGCGAATGGTTTGACTGGATAATATCTGAAGCAGAGATATATGACTATGGTCGTTATCCAGTTAAAGGTATGGGTATATGGCTTCCCTACGGTTTCAAGATAAGACAGAAGGTTATTGAGACTATAAGAAGTCTACTTGATGCTACTAACCATGAAGAGATTCTCCTTCCAATACTGATACCTGAAACCATATTTAGGAAAGAAAGTGAACATGTTAGAGGATTTGAAGGTGAGGTGCTATGGGTTACCCATGGAGGTGTTGAAGAACTTGATGTAAAGCTAGTTCTAAGACCTACAAGCGAAACATCTTTAACATATATGGAGAGTTTCTGGATCAAAAGCTACAAACAGCTACCAAAGAAGTACTACCAGATAGTAAGTATATTTAGATATGAAACCAAGATGACAAGACCCATGATGAGGGTACGTGAAGTAACTACATTTAAAGAAGCTCATACAGTTCACGAAGATTTTGAAGATGCTGAAAGACAGGTTCTAGAAGCAATATCTATCTACAGTAAATTCTTTGATACACTAGCTATACCCTACATAGTCTCCCGTAGACCACAATGGGACAAATTTGCAGGAGCTCTTTACACAATTGCTTTCGATACTGTTTTCCCAGATGGAAAAGCCATACAGATAGGTACCGTTCATAATCTAGGTCAAACATTTTCATCTGTTTTTGATGTTAAGATACAGAAGCGTGATGAATCTATAGATTATGTGTGGCAAACAAGCTACGGTATATCAGAAAGAGTCATTGCATCTATAATAGCTATTCATAGCGACGAGAAAGGATTAATATTACCACCAACTGTAGCTCCATGGCAAGTGGTTATCATACCTATTCAGCATGTTGATCAATATGTATACAAAAGAATCATTGAATACTGCAACAATATTGAAGAAATGCTAAAGAAAGAAGGAGTAAGGGTCTATACAGATAGCAGAGTTGATGTAAAACCCTCTGAAAAGTTCTATGAATGGGAACTAAAGGGGGTTCCAATTAGAGTTGAGATAGGGGCAAAAGAGGTTGAGAATAATACTGTAACAGTATTTAGAAGAGATGTTATGAAACGTACAAATGTAACTATAGATAAAATTGTTGAGAACATCAAAGAAACTCTCAACGATATACAGAAGAATTTGTATGAAAGAGCTTGGAAATGGATTAAAGACAATGTAAAGATTTTCAACAATATAGATGAAGCCATAGAACACATTAGAAGAGAAGGTGGACTAGCTTTTGTTCCATGGTGTGGATATGAGCCTTGTGTTCATAGCCGTATAGAAGGTATAGAGGGTATAGATGCTCTAGGTGAACCACTTTCAATAACTCTAAACATCCTAGGTATCGAGAGTATAAAGAACCTTAAATGTGGTTTTTGTGGTAGAGATGCTTATAGATACATGATCCTAGCAAAGAAATACTAAAATATATATACTTGAGCTACTAAAGGTTAAGATTGGAAGAGATATAAGAGCAGTAGGGTGAAAATTCATGCCCAAGAAAAGAGAAAATAGAGGTAGAAGGAAGGGAGATAAAGGATCAGTAACAAGAGTACATTGTGATAATTGTGGAGCACTTGTTCCAGAAGATAAGATTGTATGTGTAACTAGGATGTATTCTCCTGTAGATCCACAATTAGCAGAAGAACTTGAAAAGAAAGGAGCAATAATAATGAGGTATCCTGTTACAAAATGTTATTGCATCAATTGTGCTATATTCTATGGTGTTATAAAAGTTAGAGCAGAAGATGAAAGAACTAAGCGAACAGTTCTACAGAAGCTCTAGATAGATACTACCTAATGTTTCTATAAATATATACAATTCTTTGCACAATAGTTAAGCTACACAATAAAATCAACACAATAAGCACTATGTTCGCCAGCTGTAGATAACCTAGAGCAATAAAGACTCCAGCTACCATTACGAGGATAACTCTTTCACCTCGTTCCATTAGACCTACACCTTCCATAAATACTCCCTGTTTCTCTCCTAGGGCCCTCAAATAGCTTATCAAAAATGATAACACAATTGAAATCGTTATCACAATTCTACTTACTCCTAGAATTTCCAGTGACGTCATGTACATCACTTCTTCAATTCTATCACTAAATGAATCCAAAATAGAACCAAACTTTGATACCTTCTGTGAAACTCTTGCAACAGCTCCATCAAGTACATCCATAAAGGATGAAACTACCAAACATATTAAAAAGATGTATATATTACCTTTAAGTGCTGCAAAAGGACATAAGAATGAGATAATTAGACCAGATAACGTTATCGCATTTGGTGTCATCCCTAATTCAGAAACATTTTTGGCAAACCCTTCAATAATTTTTGATACGGATCTCCTAAATCTAGTTAGCATTTCAGTAAAACACCTTCAGAATTCTGTGATATATGAATAAGTATATTAGTCTTGATAGTTTCACATAACTGCTTCGGTGAAGAAGAATCCGGGATCTGAATAGTGATGAAGTTTTACAGCTGATTAAGTTTATATGTCTACACAAAGCTTCTATTCCTGGTACCACACTCAGGTGGTGCTAATAGAAGTCAACAAGCAGATTAGAGATGTTTATGTTGTTGTATATGATCCGAAAAAGTTCATTAAGGTACTCGAGATACTTGATAAATATGGTATTAAGGTTAGAGGTGTTGATGTCAATACGAAATCTATCCACGGCATTATTATAGTAGATGATGGGGGACGTCAATACCTAGCATCAAATAGTGTAGATGTGTATGGATACATCATCGATATCGATGAATGGGGATTTGAGAAAGGTCTAGCATCAGCAATAGTTTTTGCAAAAACATCCATAATTAGACCTTTAATGAATATCATAGTTGGTATTGATTATGGAAAGAGCATAGGTATCGCGATTATTGTTAATAGCGATATAGTGTACACAAATAGCTACAGATCTAAGGAAAATGCACTAAAAGACATAAAGTTCTTCATAGAGAATGTAGATACACAAATAAAGATCATAAGGATAGGTATAGCCTCAAATCTCGAGGATGCCTTTATCGATACACTTATCGACACATTTAGGGATATAGCTAGCATTGAGCTTGTTCCAGAACACAAGAGTTCAAAACTTAGACACTTCATTGATCGCCAAAGGTTGAAGGCAGACGAAGTTGCCGCTATTAATATAGCTCTATATAGGGGTAACAGCTAAAATCTCTAACTTCTCTCTAGAGCTATAGGCTAGATCTGTATGAATCTACCGATACAACCATTATCTCTACAGACACGAATAGAGCTAGAGAAGAATTCTCTTATTAGAGTGATAGGCCCAGCGAAATTGAGTGTGCTAGAAGGTGTTGTAAGGATACTTGGTCTAAATATATCCAGAGGAGAGTCTATAGTGATTAGTAGGTATAGGAGCTATTGTGTAAGAGCTGTAACAGATTCTATTCTAAACATTTCACTTGGTGAAGGAGGAAGCATAGAGAAACCCAAACTTGGTGAAGAGGTAATAGATGAATGGGAAAGTACTGCAAAAATTGTTGCTGAAAAAGGTGGTATAGCTGTTATTGTGGGAGCTGTAGAAAGTGGTAAAACATCTTTCTCAACACTTTTGTCTAATATTGCTCTAGATCTTGGCTTAAAGCCTTGTATTATTGATGCAGATATTGGTCAAGGTGATCTAGCTCCACCAACATTTATAGGTATGAAGTGTATGGATAGAAAAGTTTTGTGGTTACGTGAGGAGAGATGCAGCTCTATGAGGTTTGTAGGCTATTTATCGCCATCGAATCCCTTAGCTATGGCTAGAGTAATCACATCTGTGATAGACTTGGTTTCTGAAGCTAAGGATCTAAACAGAGATCCAATAATAGTTAATACTGATGGTTGGCTTGGTGATGTTTCTTCGATAGAGTATAAGTACACGTTGATAAAGTCTTTAAAGTCCAATACAGTTGTTGTCTTAGGTCAAGAGTTTTGTAGCGTATTTCAATCAGCATTCAGAAACACATCTATAGAAGTCTACTGCGTACCTAGACCCAAGGTAGTTAAAGAAAGAGATAGAGAAGATAGAAGAGATCTAAGGAAATATAACTATCAATCATGGTTCAATAATGCTAAGAGAATCTGTTTAGACATGAACTCTATAGCTGTGATAGGCTTGTGTTTGCTCAACGGTGTACCTTCGAATAGTGATGAATTATTAGAGCTTAAGAAGATGTTGGGTATAGAGGTTCTCCATATAGCTAGATATACTGATGTAGATATTATTGCTGTTCCTGATGAGATTCTTGTATCTAGAGAAGTACTTGAACGGATATCTTCTGGACGCAGGGTTTTTATCGTTAAACCTTCTAGCGCTAAAGGTCTCATAGCAGCTGTCACAGATAAGAATTTGCGTGAACGAGGAGTAGCTATAGTGGATGACATAAACTTTATTGAAAAGAAAATATGTGTATTGACTGATTACATGGGTGAAATAGGGGGCGTAATCGTGGGTAAAGTTAAAATAGATGAACAGTGGGACGATAGTATTCGGTTCAGTAAATGTATAGCGTGATTATACATGAGTTTAAAGAACTTTTGTGAATTAACAAAAGATGAAATAGTGTATATAGAACAGCCTCTAAAACGTGAATTAGAGCCTACTAAATATCTTGCCAAATATGATAATGAACAAATGATGGTTTTATTCAGAATTGAAAACAGTCCTTTTAAATGTATAGGTAACGTTCTCAATAGCAGAAAGAGACTCTATAAGTATGTTCTAGGTGTGGAAACTGATGAAGATGCCTATCGAAGGGTATTATCATTAAGTCCTAGCAAACCTAAAGAAGTAAGCTTTGAACATAACTACAGAATGATGCCCAATGTCGATCTCGCATCTATACCGTTCATAAAGTTCTACCCAATGGATGGAGGATTCTACCTGTCATCATCTATATACATAGCCTGTTTAGATGGGATGTGCAATGCATCTATACATAGAACAATGATCGTGACTAAAGATAGTGTTGTAGCTAGAATTGTGCCTAGACACTTGAGATATATATACGATTCTTATAGGAAAAGAGGTAAAGATGAGGTTCCTATAGCTATTGTTGTGGGAGTACATCCTGCAGTTCTTCTAGCTTCAGCACTTTCACCCCCTTTTGGCGTTTTTGAGCTAGAGCTTGTCCGGAATCTTGAGAATAGTTTCAGTATATCGTACACACCTCTCTATAATCTGCCTGTTCCAGCTAATGCAGCAGTAGTTCTTGAGGGTAGAATAACGAGTCAGTTAGTTGATGAAGGTCCTTTTGTTGATTTACTGCATCTATATGATGCTGTACGTAAAGAGCATTTGATCCGAATAGATCGTGTATATATTAATCCTGAAGAATATTTCAATGTAATATTACCAGCCGGGAAGGAGCACAAAATTCTGCAGAGTTTCTATAGAGAAGCACTAATATGGAGTTATGTTTCACATGTTGTCCCTAAGGTCCATAAGGTTAGACTTCTCGAAGCTTCGGGCTCATGGTTACTAGCAGCTATATCGATAGACAAAGCTCATGATGCTGATGCAAAAAACGCTATATTAGCAGCATTTGCAGCTAATCCAAGTCTAAAGATGGTGATGGCTGTGGATGGCGATATCGATGTAGATTCATATGATATGATTCTATGGGCTTTATCCACAAGATTCAGAGGAAGAGATAGCATGATCATTATAGATAAAGCTAGATGCTCTACACTAGATCCAAGCTCTAGTACAGGTTTATGTGATAAGGTTGGATTTGATTTAACTATACCTCTCAATGAGAATAAACTTAAATACATGTTTGTAAAGCCTGGATGAACTATGTATTTAAGTAAGTGGGAAGAAAAAGCATTACAAGGCGAGTTTGGAGAAGCTCTTCAACTATCTATGAATGTTCTCGTAAAAGTCTGCAGAGCTCTTAAAGCTGAAAAACTTGTTGAAATTTCTCATGCACATGTTTCAGGTGTATCGTATTTCAATATAGGTGATGAAGGAATAGAATTTCTAGAAGACCTTGTGAAGAAAGGGGCAAAAACATCTATCTACACCACAGCTAACCCTGCCTCTATAGCTTTTCTCGATAAATTTAGAGATTCATATAGTTCAGAAATAATAGTTAAACAGAGAAAAATCATAGATATCTTGATGTCTATTGGTATAGATAGAAAGAGCTTTACTTGTATACCATATAAATTGAGGATGCCTGTACTTGGTGAGCATTTAGCATGGGCCGAATCAAGTGCGGTCATCTATGCAAACTCTATTTTGGGAGCTAAAACGAATAGAGAGGGTGGTATAACAGCACTTATGGCAGCTATAGCCGGAAGAACATGCTTCAGCGGTATGCACTTAGATGAGAATAGATGTCCCACAGAAACTATAGTGATAGATTTTCCAATAAGGTCTATAGCTGAAGCTTCTGCCACAGGATTATACATAGGGAATGCAGTAAGAGGTATTCCTTACATAAAAATGAAGATGTATATCGATGAAAAACTAAAGAATGTAGCATTAAGATCTTTTTTAGCCTCACTAGCATCTACCTCAAGTTGTCCTTTAGTACTAATAGAAGGTGTTTCTCCTGAAGCACAAAAGTATGTGGATAAACATAGTTCTTTGGAAAAAATCTCTATAGATTTTAAGGATGTCCAAACATTCTTTGACTCCATGTGTTCACCAATTCTCTACCTAGGATGCCCGCATATAGATATAGATGAATTAGAATTAATTTTGAGGAACTCTATAGAAGTATTGAAGATATTGAAAATAGAAAAACTGTATGTCTCTGTACCTATGTATGAACAAGAGAAGATCCTTAAGTATATTGGTTCTTTAGAAGGAATTGAGATTGTTTATCTCCCTGGTGCATGTCCTGTGGTATCTGATTTAAAGAATTTAAAGGCAATGTCAACTGTTCATGGAAAAGCGCGACACTATATACCTAAAACAGCTGGTGCTTCAGCATGTTTAGTAGATATTGTATGAAGTTAGAGAATGATATCATGAACACTATCGAAGGTGAAGTTGTAAAGGTTTCTGTAATATCGTTTCTAGGTGATATTGATAGAGAGAAAGGAACCATAATATCTAAAGATAGTGGCTGTTTTGGTTGTAGCATGAAGAACAAGATTCTGGTTGTTGAAAGGTTTAGAGGTAGTACTGTAGGAACCTATGTACTCTATTCATTATGTAGAAAAGGTTTAGCACCAAAGGCTATAATATCAATTGAGCCCGATCCTGTTGTAGTTGCTGGTGCAGCTCTTTGTGGAATTCCATTAATTTACGGTATCTCAGAAAGCTTTCTTTCCTCTATTTCTACAGGTGATAAAATAAGAATTGAAATAGATAAAGGTGCAAATGAGGTATGTATAGTAGTAGAAAAGGACTTTTTGTAGTTATAGAAGGAATAGATGGATCGGGAAAAACAACTATAGCTAAAAAACTTGTTGAAAAACTTAAATCTATGGGCTATAAAGCTGAATATACATATGAACCATTTGCATCACCTTTTTCACAAGCTCTTAAACAATACATTGATACATATGGAGGTGCAGAACCAGAAATAGAGACTCTCGCAATGGCTCTAGACAGGCTGTATCACATTAGAAAGGTTGTGCTACCTCTTCTTAACGAAGGATTTATCGTTATTAGTGATAGATATTTGTATTCGTCTATAGCTTATCAAGGTGCTCGTGGAATTGATCTAGATTGGATATACATAGTCAATAGATACGCTATAGAACCTGATGTAGCGATATACTTGAGGGTACCATTTGACATAGCTTTAGAGAGAAAAAAACAAAAAGAATCTAAATGGAGCTATTTTGAAGATATAGATCGGTTAAAGAAAGCTCAAGATATATATGAGAAGCTTGTATTATTGAACAAATTGGTACCTGTAGACGCTTCACGCAAAGTCGATGATGTAATAAATGAGTGCTTAAACATCATTTTCGATTATCTCGGTAAAAGAAAACATTGAACCTAAAAAACCTTATATATCTTGGGAAACACTAAAGTATCATGATGAATGAGATCTCCGATACTGAAAAATGATGAAGCCCCGCAGTGATGAATAGTAAAGATAATGGCAAGAGTAATTGTGGTAAAACTCAATACATCTATAAATCTATAGAATCATCAATAAAACTTATAATCCTCCCATAATTCAGTATAGCAATATTTGTGGTGGGCCGGTAGCTCAGCTGGAAGAGCGCTCGGTTGGCATCCGAGAGGTCCCGGGTTCAAATCCCGGCCGGTCCACCAAATATTGATTATTCACCATCGATTGTGTATATATTTCATCACCACGATACCACACCATACTCAAAACATAATTTAAAGAAGCAATCTCAAAAAATACCTTATTTAATCTATAATTATTTTTGAACTAGTAACTATGTGACTAAAGGATGTGATCTATCGTGATTGTAGTTGATAACTTAGATGAACTCTTTCACTAATCTCTCTCCTCATATATTTTTCTAAAACTGCAGTATAGTTGTGGCAGAATCTTATGGTAGCTAGCTATCAACAAATAGTACTCATATTAAGTAAAATTATCACAGATCT
>JAWBDT010000004.1:0-110926 GCA_038821645.1 Ignisphaera sp.
TCTAGGGTCTTTCTAACATCTTCTATGGAGATCTGGTAGGGTCTTACGTCTAGTCTATACCCTCTTGAGGGGACTACCTCCATTATCCAGCCAAATGTTTCTGGGGGAATTCTTCTCCTGTGGTATAGGTACTGTATATAGTGTCTGAATACGTTCCTAAGCCACCCGTTTCTGTGGTTAGCTACGTATTCTACTAGTTCTTCTGATAGTTCTTTCCCCTCTAGGTGTTTCTTGAATAGGTTTCTGTAGTAGCTTATGGTCTCTGGGTCTCTTACCTTTCTACGCTTCTTCCTCTCTGATAGGAAGTTCTCGAAGTCTTCACTCCACTCAAGCTTTATGCCTGCGAAACTCACTCCAAGCATTTTCCTAATATCTTCTTTAAACTCTTGGACAACGAACCTCAGTAAAGCGTTCTTGATGTACTCATCGCTTCTCGCTATACTCACTATCTCCAGGATTAAGCTGTAGTCTACCGTCCCATCATCCCTCAATATATCGAGCGACCTAAGCCTACTTCCTGCGGACACTAGACTCTCGAACTCGCTTGGTGTGAGTAACCGTAGTAGTGGGGGCTATGTATTTTGGCTTGACTGGAGACTCCCGCCTCAATAACCTCCACAGTGTTACACGGCTAATCCCAACTTCTTCCATCACCTTTCTACTCCCGTACTTCTCTACGAGATAGTATAGAACTCTGTAGCGAGAGTCTTCATCCAGCTTTGAAGCATCTACCTTCCTCCACCACTCAGAACTACTATCACTCAAAGCTATCACACTTGATGTTTCAGCCTGCACCATGAAACTGAAACATTAGGAAAAGTTAATAAACTTTCTTATTCGAGTGATTGAAAACTGACGGGCCCGAGGGGATTTGAACCCCTGACCACCGGCTCCGCAGGCCGGCGCTCTATTCCTGGCTGAGCTACGGGCCCAGAGAGAGTGGTACTATGTGGAGTACTATTTGTGGGTTTTTGGGTTTATTTGTCTAGATATGTATTGTTTTTAGATATATTCCTCTAGATTTTATGCGTTAAGTTTTTTATCTCTTCTTTTTGGCTTTTTGGTTTCATAGAAGGTGATGAATAGATGAGTAATATACTAAGTTTATCACTATACTTAGGTATTGTTGCTGGTTTAGTATCGTTGTTTTATGTTCTTGCACTAGTGTTTGATATAAAGAGGAGGTTGCCTTCAAGAGATAGTGAAGAAGAGAGACGGGCTATAGAGATACATGGGTATATCATGAGTGCTGCTAAAGCATATATAGGTGCTCAGTATAGAGTCATTATGGCTGTTGTTGGAGCAATAACAATTTTGATTGTTGCTGGAGGTTTTGTTGTCAACAATATGTCTGTTGTTCTTACTGGTGCTATGTATCTTGTTGGTGGTATAAGCTCCATGGCTGTAAGTGTGATTGGTATGCTTATGGCTGTTGAATCCAATATAAGGGTCTTGAACACACTATCTAGAAAAAGTTTGAGAGAAGCTCTATCTCTAGCATTTAGAGGAGGCTCTGTTACAGGTTTTATGGTTGGTGGCATAGGGTTACTACTCATATCAATACTCTTCATATGCCTAAAGACATATGTAGGTGAAGTAGAAGCAGCTAAAATACTTCTAGGCTATGCCTTTGGAGCAAGTACTGTAGCTCTTTTTGCAAGAGTTGGTGGAGGTATATATACAAAAGCTGCAGATGTAGGTGCAGACCTTGTTGGCAAGGTTGAGAAGGGTATTCCAGAAGACGATCCAAGAAATCCAGGTGTTATAGCTGATAATGTTGGTGATAATGTTGGTGATTGTGCTGGTATGGGTGCAGATCTCTTTGAATCATATGTAGAAGCAATAATAGCGCCAATGGTTATAGGCGGTGTACTCAGTAGTATAGTGGGGAATACAGATCTAATGGCATATCCCCTACTTTTCTCATCTATAGCCCTAATAACATCGCTTATATCGTCTCAATTCATCTCTATATCGCCTATCAAAGAACCTAGCAAAACACTAACACTAGCATCTATTCTAGCTATACTCTTTGCTATACTTATCAACGGTATAGCAACATTTGCAATAAATCCTTCACTAGCAACACTATGGGGTGTAGGTGTACTAGGGCTTATAGTTGGAGCTATAGTGGGCTTCACATCAGACTACTTCACATCACCTCTATACAGACCTGTTAAAATAGTGGCTGAACATTCGCAATTCGGTCCTGCTTTAACAATTCTTAGTGGTATGTCTATGGGATTCTATAGCGTGTTTATACCTAGTATAGCAATAGCTTTAGCAGTAATAGCCTCTTACACATTAGGAGCATCTATGACAAGAGAACCATTACTCTCCGGTATGTATGCTGCAGCACTAGCTGGTACAGGTATGCTTGCTGTAGCACCGATCATTGTTGCAGCAGATGCATATGGACCTGTGGTAGATAATGCTGCAGGTTTAGCTGAACAAGCAGGTTATGAAGAATTTGTAAGAGATCTAGCTGATAAACTCGATTCAGCTGGAAACACCATGAAGTCTATATCTAAAGGCTATGCAATTGGATCAGCAGCTCTAACAGCTCTAGGACTGATATTCAGCTATGTGAGCGTCATAGCTGATATAAAGAAAGAGAGTATGGAGATTGTCTTGAGCAAGATATTCAACATAGGCAATATAGATTATGGAGTATTCTTCTTAGGAGGCATAATCATAGGTGTTGTAATGGTTGCATTCTTTGTAGCCATGGTCATTCAAGCTACAACAGCAGCTGCAGGAAAACTAGTCGATGAGATTAGGAGACAGTTTAGAGAGAGACCAGGTATACTTGAATGGAAAGAGAGACCAGATTACGAGAAAGCAGTAAGGATAGTTACATTCTATGCCATAAGAAGGCTTATAGCTCCAGGAATACTAGCATTAGCAACACCTATACTCATAGGCATGGTGCTTGGCTATGGAACAGGAGACCCGTGGAGAGGAGCAGCAGCAGTCGGAGGCTTACTCATAGGTGCTGTAGCTTCAGGACTACTGCTAGGACTATTCCAAGGAAATGTAGGTAACACCTGGGATAATGCTAAAAAGTACATAGAGATGGGCAACCTAGGAGGAAAGGGTTCTGATACCCACAAAGCTGCAGTTGTTGGAGATACTGTGGGAGATCCATTAAAAGATGCATCAGGACCAGCTATAAACATAATGATAAAGGTAATGGCTGTAGCAGCCTCAGTCCTAATACCCTATCTACTCTTCCTATAGAATCTCTCCATCAATTATTTTTTCTTTATCATCTTTTTAACCATAATTCTCTAGATGTAGATAATAAGATTCAGACATTTATTACCATTATTTAAACCATCAAATCAAGTAATTGTTTGGTGGACCGGCCGGGATTTGAACCCGGGACCCCTCGGGTGCGAACCGAGTGCTCTTCCAGCTGAGCTACCGGCCCAACTAGATGCTCAGTCAACACTACATGTAGTAACTTAGGTGGGTTTTTAAGTGTTCTCAACTTTTTAATTGATTTTACGTATTATATCTGTAGCTTAGACTATATATATCTAGGGTACTGAAAGTTGGTAGCAGTTAATAAAGGTCTTGATGTGCTTGATAATATATTTACCCAAACACTGAAGTCAAAGATATTTACCAATAGAGATGTTCTTAGACCTGATTACATACCTAATGAACTTCCACATAGAGAAGAGCAGATGGCTAAACTAGGTTCTATACTTGCTCCTGCTTTGAGAGGATCTAAACCTAACAATATATTCATTTATGGATTAACTGGTACAGGTAAAACTGCTGTCACAAAATATGTTCTAAAGAGACTCCATGGAAAGGCACTAGATGTTGGTGTAGATATCCTTCCATGCTATATCAATACTAGACAAGAAGATACAACGTATAGGGTTATACTTAGGTTAAGCGAATGTGTAGGTCTTAAACTACCCTTCACAGGTATATCTACAGCTGAAGCCTATAGGAGATTCGTAAAGGTTATAGATGCCAGGAACACTATAATGATAGCTGTTCTAGATGAAATAGACTTTCTAATCAAGAAGCATGGAGATGAGCTTCTCTATAGACTCACTAGAAGTAGTGATGATCTTAAACAGTCAAAGATATCGTTAATAGGTATAACGAATGATCTCAAACTAGTTGAGGATCTAGATCCACGTGTAAGAAGTAGTCTAGGTGAGATAGAGATGGTTTTTCCACCCTATAATGCTGTACAGCTAGAAGATATTCTTAGACAAAGAGCACGAATCGCGTTTAATCCAGAAGCTATAAGTGATGACGTTATAAGCCTTTGTGCAGCTTTAGCAGCTAGAGAACATGGAGATGCTAGAAGAGCTCTTGATCTACTTAGGGTTGCTGGCGAGATAGCTGAAAGAGAGAACAGCTCTAAAGTAGCGATAGACCATGTCTATAAAGCCTTGAGGGAGATTGAGAGAGACAGGGCACATGAGCTAATATCCTCTATGCCTCTCCACAGTAAACTAGTACTCTTCTCTATATATAGTTTAACTAAAGATGGTGGAAAAGTGACTACAGGTGATGTTTATGCACACTACAGATCTCTGTGTATGCGTCTCGGTATAGAGAGTGTTACTCAGAGAAGAGTTAGCGATATAATTAGTGAACTAGATATGGTTGGATTAATTACAGCTCACGTTATTAGTAGAGGTCGCTATGGGAAAACAAGAGTTTTATCTCTAGCTATACCTCCTGAAGTTATTGTAGAGGCACTTAAAGAGGATCCATATATTGTCCACATGTTATCTAGGGATAGATGATGGTTATTTTGATGTAGCTTACAAAAGGATTAAGCTTAAGCATAAAACAGTTCTTGTAGGAGCTGTAGTGTGTTTTGATAGATTCAAGGACCTGTATATAGAGCTTGTTACAGTTGATGGTCTTGATGCTCTTGGATCGGCTTTCACCATCCTCGAAAAATCCTTATCTTTATATAATATCGATGCTGTATTTCTAGATGGTGTTACATACGCAGGTTTCAATATAGTTGATCCCAGAAAACTCTATGCCTTAGGAGATACACCTATTATTACTGTATTTAGACATAGGCTAGATCTATCCAAGATATATCTAGCTCTCGAGAAACACTTCAGAGACTATAGATACAGATACGAAGTCATTGAAAACATCTATAGTAAAAGTATTGAGTTAGAGCTTAAGCATATACCTACAACTATAAGGATACATGTTCTAGGTATGGATATAGTTAGAGCTAAAAGAGTTGTGATAGAACAATGTAAAGTATTTGCTGATCCCTATCCCCTAAGAATTGCCGATAGAGTTGCCTCACTTGCTGGAAGACTAATCAGTAGATCTCTAGACCTCTTCTAAGCGCTCTCCAGATACTTTTTCTGTTCATCGGTTAGCTCATCTATATCTATATTCATAGATTTAAGCTTTAATCTAGCTACAAGAGAATCTATTTCATAAGGAACATTAAGGACCTTTTTATCAAGCTTATTTCTATTCTCGACAATATATTTGACTGAGAGAGCCTGATTTGCAAAACTCATATCCATAACCTCGCTAGGATGACCTTCAGCACATACCAGATTAACCAATCGACCTTTACCAAGTAGATACAGCTTCTTGCCATTAGGTAGCATATACTCTGTTACACATTCCCTAATTTCTCTCCTTTCTACAGCTAACTTCTCTAGACTCTTGACATCTACTTCAACATCGAAATGACCTGCATTAGCTAAAATCACTCCATCCTTCATATCCATGAAGTGCTCCTCGGTAATCACTTTAATGTTGCCTGTTGCAGTAATAAATACATCACCTATTCTAGCGGCTTCACTCATCCTCATAACCTCGAATCCATCCATAACAGCTTCTAGAGCTTTTATTGGATCTACTTCTGTAACGATAACTCTTGCACCCATTCCTCGTAGCCTCAAAGCTATACCTCTACCTACCCAACCATAGCCTGCAACTACAATGATCTTTCCTGAGAGAAGAATATTTGTAGCTCTCAATAATCCATCTATTGTGCTTTGTCCAGTACCATACCTATTGTCGAAGAGATACTTTGTATATGCATTATTTACAGCTATAACAGGATAGAGTAAAGCATTTTGTTTTTCCATAGCCTTTAGCCTAGTTACACCAGTTGTTGTTTCTTCTGTTCCGCCCAGTACTTTTCTAGCCGTATCTGGTCTAGATCTATGTATATAGACATGTAGATCAGCTCCATCATCTATAACTATATCTGGCTCTATCTTCGAGATTGTATCTATAGCCCAGAAATACTCATCTTCTGTTTCACCTCTCCAAGCAAATACATGGATACCTTCTTCAACAAGTGCAGCTGCAACATCATCTTGTGTAGATAGAGGATTACTAGCAGCAAGCCATACTTCAGCACCTCCACTTTTTAGTGTTTCTACAAGAATAGCTGTCTCTTTAGTTACATGAAGTACTGCAGATATCTTAATGCCTTTAAGTGGTTTCTCTTCCTCAAACATTTTCCTGACCAGATTCATTACAGGCATATGCTGTTTTGCCCATTCGATCTGGAGTTTCCCTTTTGGCGCAAGATTTAGATCCTTAACTCTATACTCCATAAAGTATCACAAAAGTGTTAGATATCTTACAGCTTAAAACTTGTTAACAGTACCTGGTTAGAAGCTTGTATCAGAAGGTGTAGAATCCTTGAAAAAAGTAGTGGTTTTTGTAACAGGACTTCCAGGTTCTGGTAAAAGTGTTTTTACTGATGTAGCTATATCTAGAGGAATTCCTGTGGTAGTGCTTGGAGATATTGTTAGAGAAGAAGTTTCTAGAAGAGGTCTTGAACCATCGCTTGAGAATCTGATTAAGATAGCACAAGAACTAAGAGAGAGACTTGGTCCAGAAGCCATAGCTATGCTATCTGTAGAAAAACTCTTGAAGATACTTGATATGAGTTGTCTAGTTGTTATAGATGGTGTTAGAAGCTTAAAAGAGGTAGAATACATAAAGATGAAGACAGATGCTGAAGCCATTATTGTAGCTATACATGCCTCACCTAAAACTAGGTTCAATAGACTTAAGATGAGGTCTAGATCTGATGATCCTAGAGAGTGGAGCGAGTTTATCGAGAGAGATATGAGGGAGCTTTCGTGGGGTTTAGGTAACGTGATAGCGTTAGCTGATGTGGTTATAGTTAATGAAGGATCTCTAGACGAATTCAAGGCTATGGTTAAAGAATTTCTGGATAAGGTGGTTAGAGAGTGGTGTACATAAGGATCGAAACAGAGATAAGACCTACAGAAGATGTGCACAAGGTTATGAAAGCTGTAGCGAATTTGGTGTATATAGATAAACCTAAAATCGAGGAACTCGGTAGAGGATACAAGATACTCATAGTTGAGTCAACAGATCTTTCTGTACTACAGCCTCTACACGATATACTGAGAAGACAGAGGATACTGGATACAGCTCGAAGCTATATGTATAGACATAAACGTGGCGAAGTAGTGACCATTATGGTGAATAAACAGGTAGCGTATCAAGGACGGATCAGTCTTGTCGAAAACCCAAGCGAGAGTCCTCTTGGAGCTATAACGATCACCATATCGAGTCCACAGATAGATAAAGTAATAGATTGGTTGGCACCTAAAACAGCTCACGGGAGACCTCTTTGGGAAATAGAGATGCCAAGAGATGTCTAGTGTTGATCAAGATCGAGAATATCTAGAGGAATCTTGGCAAGATCTTCAGCAATGTGTATCTCTCCAGAGAATACCCTACGTGCTCGTGAAATAAAGTCGCTGAAGTCAGCTCTATCGTATCTAGCACTAAAATGGGTTAACACAAGGATATATGCATTAACTTCTGTAGCTAGTAATGATGCTTCGTATACTGTTGCATGACCACTTTCATACGCTTTAGAGGAATCTTTTGGGTAGTCTAGAAATGTAGCTTCATGTATAATTATCACTGGTTTCAGCTTTCTCAATTCATCTAAGCACAGATCTCTACATACACCATCACCGGAATAGAAAATACCTATGTTTCTCTTCTTAAGATTGACCTCTATATAGAATCCATAAGCGTTTTCTAGTTCTCCATGTCTAACAGGTAGTGGTAGAATATTAACATCACCACTTGGCGTAGATACATATTCCTTCTTCTGGAAGAGTTGATTCGAATCAATGCAAGAGATACTTAGGGCATCTCCATACCTGATGCCGAATAGATCTAATGAACTGTTTAGATATTTACATAAATCTTGTGGAGACACTATCGTTAAAACAAATTTCTCGTAAAATTTTTGCGACTCTAGTTTCATCTTTAGACTCTCTATGAATGGTAGAAGACCGTGTACATGATCTCCATGTGAATGGGATATCGCGATAAGCTTGACGTGTCTATGATCTATACCAGCTTCATTTATCCTTATCTGCATACCTTCACCTGAATCAACTACTATACAGTCTTTAGATCCACATATAGCTACACCTTGCGTAAATCTATTCTTTTGAGGAATAGAAGCTGATGTTCCTAGAAATATGATGCAGTTCTTAGTCAAATCTTCTTCACCACATATATAGCTCTAGTTAGTGATCCGTGAACCATATCTAGATGTTTCTCAATTATCTTGAACCCAGATTCAGATAGAGCGTTCTCTATCGATCTACCTATATGTATAGGTGTAGCGAAAACCATATACCTTCCGTTTCTAAGTACATTTGATGCCTCATCTATAAATGATATCAGTAAATCTGTAAGTGATTTTGCTCCTCGTGGAGCACTCTGGATATTGTATGGAGGATCTGTAGCAATTCCATCAACTCTAAGATTGGCTATAGCCTCGAGAGCAGCATCCATTTGAATCACATCAACTGATTCACAACATCCGTACCTAGCTATATTTACTTGTGCTCCTCTAACCATATGTTCATCTATATCACTACATATAGCCTCTAGACCCATTAAACAAGCTTCTATAGCAAAACCACCTACACCACAGAAAGGATCTAGAACAGTTTCTCTACGCAGTATGCTGACTCTAGATAAATTTACAAATGTCTTCGCAAGTAAGGGCTTCATTGTTCCTGGTCTATAGCATGGTCGATGCTGCGGCTCTCTATCTATATACATCTTCTGTCTCCTTCTATATATCAGCCAGTAGATGAAAGCTACATTAGCTACTAGCGATAGTTTTAATACTCTAAAACCTTCATCGATTTTTCTACGTGTACATATATTCTTAGGAGGTACAATCTTTATCAATTCTTCAGCAATATTTTTACCAAATCCTCTAACAGAATCTATAGCTATACATATCTCATCTCTATCTATGGAGTCCTTCATTAACTTAATCAATAGATCCTTATCATCGTACTCCACAATATCTACGAGTTTGCCTAGCTCTATAATTAGAGCAGCTCTCTTGAGAAGAACATCGATACCTATGGTGCTAGATCTAAAGAGTACGAATTCATCTAGTTTGAACTCTACTTTGTGTTCTATACCTTCGGCAATCATTATCGAGTTAAACTCTGAGTAAGCAAGAGAAAAGTTTTCATGTGAAAGTCTAGCGATATACACTCTAGCCACTTTTTAATGCTCTACATATTATGGGTGTAATATCTATTACCTTAATCCAGCTTGGTAGATCGATGGATAACTCAATTGTGTTAGCTATAACCAAGCTCTTTAAACCAGCTTTAGAAAGTATATCTATTGTTTCTCTTGATATAAACGCATGTGATACAACAGCATAGACATTACTAGCGCCAGCTCTATATAGAGCTTCGGTAGCTTTCGCTAAAGTCTTACCTGTACTGATAATATCATCAACTATTGCTATATCTCTACCAGCAACATCTAGAGTTTTGGTGTCTATGGTTATCTCACCTGTTATTCTATCTCTATACTTATCTAAATAATCATATTCAACACCTAGTTGTTTAGCTACATCTAGAGCTCTGTGAAAAGCACCTTTATCTGGTGCTAAAACCATGTCTATCTCCATATTGGATCTAGAGATCATGTAGCTATGCGGAAGTAAATCGATATGTGTATACCCCATATCATTGAAAGGTCTAGACGAATGTACATCAACAGTAACTATTCTTGTAACTCCAAAAATTTTCAATGCATTATAGAGAGCCTTAGTGCTTATAGGTTCTCCAAAAAGAAATCTCTTATCCTGTCTAGTATACGCTGCATAAGGTAGTACAACAGTATCAACATGTGTATCTAGACCTTGAAGAGCTTCTAACGCAAGATACAGTTCTACTATCTTCCTATCTTGTTCAGGATAAAGAGATTGAGCAACTACAACACTATTGCTAGCACCTCTAAATTCAATCCTTAAATACTGTTCACCATCAGGAAAAATCTTTCTCTGAGGTACATAGACAGTATACCCACACTCACTTTCAAGACTCTTAACCATAGACTTAGGTACACCACTTAGACATACAATCAATATGTTCTCACCTTGAATTTAACTAGTTTTATTCTTCAAACTCTAAAAACCTTTATATCTACCAATATATGTGCAGTAGAATAGCTGATTATTATTTAGAAAGGGACTTCACTAGATGGCTAAAGAAACTGTGCCTATATCTGTTGTCCAGTTAATGAATATCGAAAACATACCTCTTTCGCTATGTTGTGTATCTGGATTAGCTCTAGTAGTAAACTTTATTCAGTGTCCTGTAGACTGTAGCAAATGTTTATGGGAATCCAATATCACTATCCGTAGCGCTAAAACTATAGAGATTGGCTATGACTCAATTAATCAGATAGTTAATAGATACAATCCAGACATAGTCTTTCTTCATGGAGGAGAGCCATGGAGATATAGATACACCTCAGAACTTCTATTATCATTAAATAAACTAGATATCCTAAAGGGTATTAAGGTGAACAGCATCTTCATACATCATCGACATAAACAAGACATAATTAAAGTGATAGAACTATCTGATATAGTCTTAATTGAGGTAATCAGCAACAATATCGATATTGAAAACATAATAAGCTTGGTAGAGAAAATCTATAGAGATAAACATGTAGAGCTTGTTGTAATTTACGATTTATGTCAATACAAGTATTTAGAAGCTGTAATAAAATTGCTGAAAGATCATGGAGTATTTATACCCATCAATATATCGTTGATCGATATCGATAAGGCTAGAGAAGTGTATAGATCTATAGAGTTGTTGAGGAAGAAGTATCCTCTTGTACAAACAATTAATGCTACAGTTTCAGAATATTCATCGGTCTTGTGTACAAAATGCCGCTTACCTATAATCATTAGAGAAGGAGCTCAAGTCATAAAGATAGAGCTTGATAACGAGTGTAGATGTAGATACTGTGGATATAGGGTTATAAATGTTTCAAAAAATATTTGTAGAGCAAGAAAAATGTATAGGTTGCCAATAAGAATTCCACTAATGTAGCACGAGGTATACGGTATAATGTATTTTGTATATGTGATGGGACCTGCAGGCTCTGGAAAAAGTTATCTAACTCAATCTCTTTATGACTGGTTACATGATCATGGACTAGATGCTATAACAGTAAATCTAGATCCAGCAGTATCCTGGCTACCATATGAACCTGATGTAGATATCCGCGACTATATAACTGTTGAAGAAGTTATGAAAAGATATAATCTAGGACCTAATGGAGGTCTTGTGGCTACAATAGATCTATCGATAGAGTTTATAGATAGGATTGTTGACGAGATTGAGGGTCTAAAGCCTAACTACGTTATTGTTGATACTCCAGGCCAGATGGAGGTTTTTGCATTTAGATCCTCTGGCCCAACTATAATCTCTGCACTTACTGAAGGTAGTAAAGCTGTTGTTCTGTTTCTTATAGAATCGCTGCAAGCAGTAAAACCATCGATATTTCTATCAATTCTTATACTATCTCTAGCAACATTATTCTCTCACAAATTACCTCAACTTTTGGTTATAACAAAATCAGATCTAGTTCCTAAGGAGGCTCTTGAAAAAGTTAAGCAATGGATTGAGGAGCCAGCACTAATTAGTAGCAATATTAAGAAGAGCGACTCTGTTTACCTTCAACTATATGGTGATGCTATAGATATAATCGAGAATATTGTAAGTAGATTCATACAAGACATTGTGTATACCTCTGCTGTTACTGGCGAAGGTATGGATGAACTTTATGGAGCCATACAAAGAGTTGTTGCAGGTGGTGAAGATTTTTATACTGAGGAGTATAGTCAAGTTCTTTAGATAGGTGTACATCTTTTGAGCTCTGATTTAGATACTATAGAAAAAGAGTTACAGATAAAGGTAGCTTCTGTTCGTGAAGAGTTACAGAAACTTTTAATCGATAGAGATAATCTAAGAATAGAATTGAATAAAATCAGGGAAGAGCTAAACAACAAAAGAGATAGATTAAAGAAACTTAAAGAAGAATTATCAAATGCTAGAGCAGAACTAAGCCATATGTACAATGAGCTCAATAATGTGAACAACTACTTAAAAGAGCTTAAAGAAAAATTTAGAACAAATGTTACTCAGCTAAAGTCACTTTCAATAGAAATCAAGAGATTTGGTTCCACTATCTATAGCATAAGTATCGATGAGATAAGAGAGGAAATAGAGAAACTTGAATGGATTCTTATAACAACACCAAATCTGGATCTTGAAGAAGAAAAGAAGATAGTAGACAAGATATCTCAACTTGAAAAGAAGTTGAGGAATATAGCAATGTACCAAAGAAATATGGCAGATGTGTATTCACGATATGAAGAACTTAGTGATATTCTAGACAATATAAGGAAAGAGCTTAAAACTAAATCAGAAGAAGCAAGCAGAATTAGAGAAAGGATAGCTCAGCTCAAAGAATTAAGAGACAAGCTCAAACAAGATATAGCAGTTCTTGTAAATGATATAGCTGAACTAAAGAAAAAGAGAGAAGAGTTGCGAAACAAAATAACGGATATAAAAAAGGCTATAAACAGTAAATCTGAAGAATATAGAAACCTGATTAAGGAACTAAACAGATTGAAAGAACTTAGAGAGCAAAGTAAAAGAGACATCATAATTAGTCGTAAGAGAGAGGAAATAAAGAACAAAATTGAGCGTGGAGAGAGAGTTACACTCTATGAGCTCTATATAGCTTTTAGTGAAGGAGATGAAAGAAAGACTAAAAGTAAATAAATGTATAGAACAGTTAATGAATTTGTAAGAAGTTATATCTTCGATACAAGCTATACATATATCGTTATAACGATTTTATCCATTATATCTCTATACCTATTTCTTATAGTCACCTCTGTTACATTAGCAGCTTTAGCTACCTCTTTTTGGGTCTTCTTTTCATCCAAGACTATAGATGATATATATACCGTTGCTGCAGCTATTCCTGCTGGATCCTTTCCCTCAGTAAGTCCATGACTCTTTAACATTTCTATAATTTTAGAAGCCAGCATGTGCACCTTTTGGCTAAGTTTTAGGTTTGAAATTATAGACGGTACAAATATTCGGGGATCGGAATACGATTTGAAGCCATTCACTTCTGTTTTCATGTATACTTCTGATAGAAGCTTCCAGTACTTATCTTCATCAATATTGAATTCCTGTAAGAGTTGTTTAGCTCTTAGAGGTAGTTGATGTTTTCTTGAAGCTATTACTAATGACACAACTGCTAGTGTTTTTATATCATCTCTCTTTGGTTGAATTGAGTAGAATATCTTCTTGAGTATAATTGCAGCAGTCTCTTTAACTTGTTCAGGTATCTCTAGAAGTGCACATATGTGATTCAAATTTGTTAAAGCTTCAACTATTTTTCTCTCATGTCTATTAACACGAATCTTTTTGTTAAGGTATCTAAGCTTTAACATTTGTGCAGTCTTTCTATAGCTATATATTGTGCTGTTTATTTCTTTGGTATCAATATCTGTTGTTAAACCTACATCATGAACTGCTTGAGATATAAAACCTGCATGGGCTCTTCTTCTCCATTCGTCATGTGTAAAAGCACGCCATTCAGGCGACTGATCTATACTATCTTCATCTATAATTTCTCCAGTATCTTCACATATTAATGTACCTCTCTCATAATCTCTAATAATGTTATTGCATAACTGACTCATTTTCTCTTACCTCTAGATGTGCGATATTTTTGCTGTATTCTAGGTCTATAGAATAGAACTGTGGAGGTTTTGATAGATGAGAGCATTGCGTAACTTCGTGGTTTAATCACAGCATAAGCTCTATCTATAGGCCCTATTATGTCCATAATCTTACCTATATAATTACCATTAGCATCTGTAACAATGCTCCCTATCTCTGGAATATTTCTACTAGAGTCGAGTTTGACTAAAATTAGTTTAGATTTAGTTACTATTTCAACTGGACCTAATGAACTAAAGGTTCTCAAAGTAACACCTTATAAGAAGTTTAGGGTTGTTACAGATTTAAGGTGTCAATACAGATCATGTACTGTATTGCTTGTGAAAATTTTTGGAATTATTGAATAGTGTTTTAAAAGTTGCTTAGTATTGATTGATATTGCTATATCTATGTAGATACTACCTATAGAGCCACAGTAAAATATTACCTATAACCACTTCTAAGTATCTTAAGTTCTCTTGCTATACTTTTCACAATATCACTCTTCTTACCACTTGTCTTAACAACTACAAATCCTGTGTTCTTGAACCATACTCGTGGATACTTCTTCTCAACATAATTACACTCTAGCCCTAACTTCTTGCAAACTTCTAGAACTTCATCAGGCTTAGGGTTATCTATACATATATTTAAAGAGACTCTACGTCCATACTTTCTCTTGAGTGAACAATCAAGATATGGAAGCCATATGATACGGTTCTTAATTACCTCCATAAATAGATCATCTACAGGAACAACAAATACATGGCTACTTCAAAAGTATTGCGTTAATTACACCATCTTGACCAGGTCTTGATACAACTTGTGCTTTACCAAGTTCTGTTTGGATTATAGCGCCCTTAACTATTATACCTCTTCTAGCAAAATCTCTATTGGATGGTGTTTCAATAACACTAAGTATTCTGGTTTTCTTATAAGTTTTTGATGTAGGATCAAACACATTAGCATAAGCCGCATACTTTAATCTTATCTTTATATTTCCACCTCTACACCTATCTATGATCCTTACATCTTTAGACGATAGGAGTGTTTCTGTTGGATAGCTACCAAGTTCGTATTTACGTATATCTCTATGGGGTCTTCGTCTACCTCCGCTTATCTTTTTAAAGTCTTTACCTTGATATACACCCATTATATTCACCTAAGTAAATCTAGAGATGTATTCGAGTATACAATATTCTAGTAGCAAGTATTATACAAGAATAGGTTTATAAATGTAGATAGTAGTTGGAAATAGTGGATCTCTTATTCGTCAGCATGATGAACAAGATCTCTGAACATTTGTGATGAAGCTTATGAGTGCTGAAGCTATACATTCTCTATAGTTAGCAATTAGTAATTGATTCACTATATCTTCGGTTAACACCCTCACTGTAGGGTTAGAACATTACTTAGTAGAATATAAGTTCTATAACTCTTTTTGATTAACGGTGATAGAATAATGTTGTGTCCTTTTTGTAGCTCTACGGAACTGATATACGATTTCGATCACGGATATATTGTGTGTACAACATGTGGCAGTATAGTGGATACCATATTTATTGAGTTCTACGAGGATTATTCAAACGAAGTAAAACATGAAGAAATGGGTTTACTAAATGTTAGAAAAGGACTTGAGAAAAAGAAGAAGAAGATGAGAGAGAGAAGAATAACGAAAATGTATATGGATGTTAAAATATACGAAAAATATGCAAAAAGGGCTAGAAAGAATGTATACGTAGATTTTGAAGCTGCAATAAAGCATGAACAAGGGAAACAATATTCAGGAAGGATATATCGCCATAAAGCAGACGAAAAAATTATAGAGATCCTTGATTCAGATCCACTTATTAAACATATTCTAGAGAATATTATCAATAAAGATCCTATACTTTCATCAAGAACACCAAGAGGTAAAATCGCTCTTGCATTAATCTTAAAACATATTATCGAAGGACATAACATTGATTTAGAGGATATATGTAGAAAGACATCGTTAAGTTCTATACATGCGAAAAGGTTGATCAATTTATTGAAGAAGAGAATCAACATTCCATTAATGCTTACTTCACCTATTAATATATCTAAAAGAGAAATGACAAATGTGCAAGAAGGATTAGTTTATGGTGGAGTTTAGCAAGGGTAACCTAATGTATTTAAATCTCTTTTTAGAGACTATTACATGGACTTACAATACCATTGAGCTCTAGATATTCGTGTAAACTTTTAAATAGTGTGTTAACTATCTAGTACTATGCTCATAGGTGTTATGAGCGATAGTCATGATAACATTGTGGCAATAGAGAAGGCTCTCAATATCTTCAGGAAAGAAGATATCGATGTGTTAATACATCTTGGAGACATAATCTCTCCATTTGCATTTGCCAAAATTTTGGAGTTTCCTGCAAAAATATTGGTTGTCTTAGGAAATAATGATGGCGACATTGTTCAGTTGAAGGAGATGGCAATAAAAGGTGGAGCTATACTTAAGCAATTCATGTTTGCTACATCTATAGAAAATAAACAGATACTTCTTGTTCATGGATATGGGTCAAAAGATTACACAAAGAATATAGTTTATTCATTAGCTTCAACTGGTCATTACAATATAATCCTATATGGTCATACTCACGAAGTCGATGTACTATCCAGAGACTCTATTCTAGTCCTAAACCCTGGAGAAGTATGTGGCTATATAACGGGACGACAATCGGTAGCGATAATAGATATAGATACTATGAAATTTAATATAATTGATCTATAGATTTCCAAATCTAGATTTACAATAAAATATTTTAAGCTGTGAGGAAATAAACTAGCAATGAAGTCTATTAGCTGGTGGCCGCGGTAGCTCAGCCTGGTGGAGCGCGGGACTGTGGAGCTCTATGAAATGAATGCACAGAGATCCCGAGGTCCCGGGTTCAAATCCCGGCCGCGGCCCTATACATTTCAACACAACATACTAGATAAGGTGAAATACATGAGTGATAAAAGAACTAAATATAAGGCGTCTATAGAAAAATTAGGATTTAAACAGTTAGACATCTATAGATTAAAAGATCGCGATATTGTACGTCTCATGAGGAAAAGTGATGGTAAAGTATATCTGGTGGAGTTACCTAGACATATAGAGGATATGAGTTTGGAGGAATTCATAGAGCAAGTTACAAGCAAGATACGTTAAACCTATTGTGCCCCGCATAACCGATCTCTCTTCATCTTCATATTCCTTAAGGAATCTCAGAGAGATGTGAGGTAGCGGGGCTAAAGATTATTTCTACCTCTCAGCTTATAAACATTGCAGATACTATTTCTGAAAATCTAAATCTCTATAGTAGCTCTCATAAAGAGCTAGTTGATTAAAACAAAATTGGTGGGGCCGTTTCTACCTGGTAGCGGGGGGTGGATTTGAACCACCGACCTCGGGGTTTCTCAGAGTTAAATCATATGAGCCCCGCGGGCTACCAGGCTGCCCTACCCCGCTGTTTAACGGCCCCAATTACTAGTTAAAGAGATGTGAGACTTATAGGCTTTACGTTTTATAGCTTATTGGGTTAAGTTTATATTTCCCTAGCTTTTCACTAAATATAAAGGTGTTGCAAGCTGAGCAACCAGATTACACTAGGCGATACAGCGCACAAGATATTAGCTGAATCATTGGGACAGACAGTATTGATAAAGTTACGTGGTGGAAAAACAATTCGGGGAAGGCTCAAGAGCTATGATCTACATCTAAATATAGTGCTTGATGATGCTGAAGAAGAGGTGGGGGAAGGAAGCTGGCGACGTCTTGGAACAGTACTTATAAGGGGCGAAAATGTAGTTGTAATATCACCGATATGAGGTGTAGCTTATGAAAGGAACACCATCAATGGGTAAAAGGAGTAAGAATGTAACACACATTAAGTGTAGGAGATGTGGTAGAAATGCATACAATGTAGCTAAAGGCTATTGTGCAGCATGTGGATTCGGTAGATCAAGCCGTATGAGGAGATACAGTTGGCAAAATAAGAAGTACAATAGAGTACGTATAAGATAGCAAAAGTAAGTAATAGAAATGATAATGATATTGAACCTCTAGTTGCTAAAGATAAACAATATTGATGCAAACTATATTTGTATTCCTGGGATCTCCAGTAGATAGTTGTTTCTATAGGTCTTTACAGATACATTAATGTTCAATATGATCTTTATAACATCGATAGCCGTTAATATATGTGATGTCAACTTAGAGACTGTATATCGTGTAGTGCCTCTAGCTAATACAGCTAGAGGTAAAATCATATCTCCTGCATATCTATCAACAGCTGCACCACTTTTGATTTCCTCATATAGTTTCTCAGCAGCTTCTCTTCCTACGACTTCGGCAGGTTTTCCTTTAGCACCAAGAGAATCTCCACCCATAATACTCTTTTCAAATAAAGCATAGAGAACAATACCGCTTCCAGGACCTAAATGATGATCTTTATTAGGTTCATAATACTCTAATTCTATTCTTATTGGGACATCTATACCCTTATTAATGAGAAATTCTTCAGCAGCTTTTGCCTGTCTTTCAGCTACATGACTAGGTAGTCTTACACAATGAGATTTACCGCCTATATTAATAATTCTTCCTCTTTCAATTAGGTCTATAGGTTTTAAAGAACCTATAGGTCTAGAGGTTATCTTAACTATGCCACCTCCTTTAGGATAGTGGCCTCTTCTAACTAAATTTATATCTATTTCGCATCCAAATAATTTAAGCAAAGGTAGTAAAACATACTTTACATAGTCTATCGGTGGACTCATAGGTACATCTGTTCCTCCTCTAATCTCTATATGGGTTTCTGAGTCAAGTAATGGAAGAATAGGTAAGATTGTTTGAAGAACAAGTGTAACACTACCTGCTGTACCTACATCAAATACGTAGCTTCCTCCTTTAAGTGATCTAGGTTTAAATATGAGCTCCATAGAGTTTATATATGCTCCCTCTACTTCAGCGTTAGTCATCATAGATATGGCCTTTACGCTAGTTAGATGTTGTGGTTGAAGACCGGGATTTTTCCTCTTGGCTCTAATGTTTATAATCCTCACAGGTTTTCCTATTACTGATGCAAGAGCTAGTGTGTATCTAAGTATCTGTCCTCCACCTTCACCTATACTACCGTCAATGGTTATCATCAATCTCTACCTGAGATTTCTTTTAATCTTTCAACACCGTTTATAGATTCTATTACATATACTATCGAAGGTGGTACAAGTTTTTTCCATTCATCATTATTCTGAAGCATTAACCTCCTTATCCTTGTAGAACTATACAATTCCCTATTGTATGGAGGAGGTATCAATACCTCATATCCAGCCTCTTTAAAAAGTCTTACAACAAGAGGGTTTCTAGCTATAGCATATTTGAATGGAGGTACAAACATAGCCACATATTCAACCCATACAGAGTTCATATATATATCTGCTATAGGTATAATGAATATTCTATCCATATCTATACCCACATATCTTAATCCTTCACGTATCATAAGAATCCTTTCTCCTGCAGTAAATGGATTAGCTAACGTATGGCTTTCTTGAGCAGAACCTACAACTATTATCAATTCATCAACTTTGTTTAAAGCCCATTTAACAACTTCTATATGTCCCCAATGAGGAGGCTGAAATCTACCGGGGTAGAGACCTCTAACAACCATTCATATATCACCTCATCATGATTTTGATGTAAATATCTGTAGCTTTTTCTCAAGTAAGAGCTCTAGATATGATTTAGAAATGAATACTTTGGGGAGATCAAGAATATTTACTAAGTCAGTAAGCTCTTCTTCGATACCAGAAATCTTCTCATTTTCAGAAACAAACTCTATTTCCACAAATTTTCCAAGAGATTCTACATCATCTAGATATATCCTGTAGTTATTATGCCTAAATATCTTTCTCTTCTTTAGAACTACTGCAGCTATATTGAATCCTAAAGACTTAAATATATCCAACATCTTTTCACCACTATCTATAGTAACTGTTATTTCCTTCCTAATTTTGGCAAATTCATGTCTTTCTTTAGGTCCTTTAAAAGTTAGCTCAGAAGCTACACCTCCATTAATAAGATCTTTAGTCAAACGTATACGCAAAGCACTATCAATTAACATAAGATCTATACAAGGTCTCATATCGAGGTAATAATCTTGTTCCTCATAGAATCCAATAAAGATAGCGCCCAATCTCCTTAGATTCTTTTCAACGTGCTCTAAATCATTAACAGGGATCTTGATCTCGAATTCTTTCAAGATCTCACCATGTAGACATCACTATATGTTTGCTATAAATCTCATAACATTTGCTCTAGCTACATCACAATGCCTTCTGAAGTAAAAAGTCTATAGGTTTAAGCAATATACTTCAGATTGCTATATACACCAAGATTTATCTTCATACATCTTTATCTTGAATGGGATAATGTTAGCGAAGAGTTTGAGGTCTTAACTATTGGTAAGTAGCATTTAAATACAATACGAATATCAAGTAAGTATGTAATATCAGGTATAATATGGAGACATGTTAATACCTCTGAATGATGTTTCTAGTAATAGTCATTAGAATTAACGTAATAGATAGTCATAACATAGTGAAAAATACTTGCATAATGTTAAAGCATAGCTTTTTATTTTCTCCTAGTTCAAGTGTCTGTATCAGGAGATCAAGATATGCCTATACCCAAAAATAGCTTCGTATTAATAGACTACATCATTAGAGTGAAAGATACAAATGAATTGATAGATACAACTATTGAGGAGGTAGCTAAAAAAGAAGGAAAACACGAGACTGACAAGATCTATGAACCTCTACTAGTTATCGTTGGTGAAAACAGAGTGATACAAGGTCTTGAAGAGCATATAGAGAATGTAGCTGAAGTAGGTAATGAATACGAGATAGAAATTCCTCCAGAAAAAGCCTATGGAAATAGGGATCCATCAAAAGTCAAAATAATGAATATAAATACTATACTCAAAAGGAATATTGTTCCAGAAGTTGGAAAAACAATTGAAATAGATGGTCAAATCGGTATAGTAAAAGCAATAACTGGAGGTAGAGTTATGATAGACTTCAATCATCCACTTGCAGGTAAAACACTTCTATGCAAGTATAAGGTGGTTAAAGTCATTCAAGATGAAGCTGAAAAAGTTCGATGGTTATTACATAGAAGGTACAAGCGTATACCATTAGATAGGTTTGATATAAAGATAGAGCCAGAGAAAATGACTATATATGTAGAGCTTCCAAGAGAGATATATCTCGATAGAGAGCTTCAGCTTGTTAAAGCATTGATAGCTGAAGAAATATACAAATACGTGAGTAACTACAATACTGTAGTCTATATAGAAAAATACACAAAAACTGGATAGAATGGTATCTATCTATTAATGTATAGTACCAAGTATTTTTAAATCGAATGCTTTAACCATTTATACGTATAGAGAGATAGTGTCTTATTATTTCAATGGAGATGTGGTATGGAGAACAATCCTTGTGAACGTCTTGTTAAATATGTAACGAACTTTAAGAACAGTATGAAGTCACTAAAAGTACTGGATTCATCAGCTTCAAAAGTTGTATCTCTAGCTGTAGACTATATGAAGGATTCTCAATACTATCTCGAGAAAGGCGATTGTATCACAGGGCTAGTCACAATATCTTATGCCGAAGGACTTCTAGATGCGTTAAGAATGATGCAAGCTATTGAATGGAAGTGGAGTAGATCTGGAGATACAGTAGTATTTGCGGCAGGTTCTTTCGATATTCTTCATCCAGGTCATATAGAGTTTCTTAAATGGGCTTCGAGTTTAGGAAACAAACTTGTTGTTATTGTATCAAGAGATAGCAACTATAGAAGGTTTAAAGGATTCAATCCGATATTTAGTGAAGATGAAAGAGTCAAATTAGTTGAATCTATCAGATATGTGTATAGAGCCTTCATAGGATCAGATAAAGATATTTTCGATTCAGTCATTAATGTGAAACCCTCAATCATAGCCCTAGGTTATGATCAACCACAACCAGAATATATAATCAGCGAGCTAAAAAGTAGAGGTATAGATGATGTAGTTGTTGTTAGAATTCCTAAAAAAATCGGAGAATATTCATCTTCTATGATTAAATCCAAGATATGTAGCGAATGGTGTGCACAACAGTATGAGTATGTGTAGGCTTAGATATAAGGTAGGTTCATACAATTTAGCTATAGGTTGTATGCTAATGTGTAGGAGTCCAATATATTCGGTATCCTTATATCTATATTCTCTAGATACATTTTCTTCTTATATTTAGCTATATCGTTTGCAAATTCATGTATAACGTTTTTCTCGCCATGAACTAGAAATACTATTGATGGTTTTGGTTCTATATGTCTTAGATATTCTAATAATTGACGTCTATCTGAATGACCCGAAAATCCTTCAACTGCATGTACCTGCATCTTTACCCTAATTATCTCTACTTTACCTCTATCGTTAACGAATGCGACCTCTTTAGCACCATCCTTAACCCTTCTTCCTAACGTGCCTTCTACTTGATAGCTAACGAAGATTATTGAGTTATTTGGGTTAGGAGCCATCAACTTAAAGTATTCAACAGCAGGTCCACCTGTAAGCATTCCAGAGGTTGAGATAATTATTGCTGGTTCAGAGCTTTCAACAATTTCTGTTCTTGGTTCTCGTCCTTCAATTCTTACGAAAGTTTCGTATTCAAATGGATTTTCACCATCTTTTAATCTTTTGCTCAAATCTCTCGACAAAAGATCTGGATAAGCTGTATGTATAGCTGTAGCTTCATGAACCATACCTTCTATATATACCGGCATTGACGGTATCTTGTTTTGTCTCATAGCATCAGCAAGTATCACCATTATTTCTTGGGCTCTCCCTATACTGAGGGTAGGTATTAATATCTTTCCTCTTCTCTGATACGTATCGATAATTATTTTTAGAAGTGTTTCCTCAGCTTCATCTCTTTTAGGTTGCTCAGTCGTACCGTAGGTACTTTCCATTATTACTGCATCTACTCTTGGAAATCTGTAATCAGCTCTCTCAAGTAGTCTAGTCTTACCGAACTTGAAGTCTCCTGTATACACTATATTGTAGAATCCATTACCTATATGTAAGTGGGCTATAGCTGAACCAAGTATATGTCCTGCGTTATAGAGAGTTAATCTGATATCTGGAGCAATATCAGTAACAACCTCATACTTTAGTGCAACAGTATGTAGCAACATCTTTTCAACGTCTTTAAGTGTAAAAGGTGGTTCTATGCCCTCTCTTTCCGTTATTTCAAGATAGTCCTTAAGCAAAAGTACCATCAAGTCTCTAGTAGCTTCTGTGGTGTATACAGCTCCCCTAAATCCATACTTAAAGAGGTAAGGAACAAAACCAGCGTGATCTAGATGGGCATGGCTAACAATTACAACATCTATATCTTGTGGATCTATCTTTAGTAGATCTATTCTTGGAAAGCTATTAGGTGATAAACCTTTGCCAGGATTCATACCGAAATCAAGTAGTAGCGTTGTTTCAGCTGTCTCTAGTAATATAGCTGATCTACCTACTTCTTGAGCAGCCCCAAGAAATGTCATTCTTACGTAGTTGTTTCCGTTCTTGGCTAAGATAACGTCTCTATGTATCGATTCTCCGAGATCTCTAAGAAATCTTAATCTATATTCGCTTTGAGCTAAGTATCCTCTCATAACTTCTTCAAGTACTCTGGATCTTATTGGTGTAACCCGTAGGGTTCTAGGTCTCCATCCTGTGTAAACAAGTATTTGATTAAGTTTATCATCTAATAGATGTGGCTTCTTAGCTTTTATCACAACTTCTCCTAAAACATGATCAAACTCTATATCCTCTATCTCGGCTTCAGTTGGCGCAATACTGTTTATGTATTCTTTTACCTCATTTACATTCTTTCTTATTGATGGATCTGTTCTAACAACAATCCTCTTCTTTACAGATTTCGCTATTTGAGATATTATGCCGCTTTGCTCCAATAAGAACTCTGGATTCTTAACATAGATAGCTATTTCTGGTCCTTCAAACTCTAGTCTTGTTACTTGTGCTGAAGGCGGTATTGTCTTCAGTATAACAGACCTTATATAGGCTAGATCTATGTTGAAACTCATGAGTATATTCTACCAACGATATTTTTAATCTCCTCTCCCTGAAAAGTGTGTTCTCTATACATATTCTTTCCTATAATGACAACATCAATTCCCACACCACCACTAAATACGTCTCTAGATGAAGCTGCTGCTATTGCTTTAACAGCTAGCTTTATTGATTCTTCTGGATCTAGATCTTCTGTATAGTTAGACTCTATTATGCTTATAGCTAGCGGTGAACCTGAACCTGTAGCAGCATATTTCTCTTCAGTAACATCACCATAAGGTTCTATAGCGAAAAGCTTCGGTCCTTCGTAGTAGTCGTAGCCTCCAAGTAGAAGCTGTACTATAAATGGAAAATACTTATACTCATTTAGTATAAGCCCTAGTAATGATGCCATACTGCGTATACTCATTGGTCTTCTGCTTAGGACCTGGTAGTAGTGAGATTCTACTCTTAAGTAGTCTGCAAGTGTTTGTGCATCAGCTACGAGTCCTGCTATTGTTAGAGCACAGTTGTTTGATATCTTTGCTATCTTTTTCACATTTTTATGAGCTACATAAAGTCCTGCTGTAGCTTTCTTGTCTGCAGCTAATACCACAAACTCTTTGAGTCTCATTCCTACAGTAGTTGTGCCTTTATATACATTTTCGAGTTTCCTCAATATGTTTTCTGGAAATGAAAATCCTGTTTCATACATGATTTGGCTCCTCATCAGAAGATACTAACCGCTCTCACTCTTCTGCATGCAAGCTTAATAAGTCTCTATGAAATAGTTAGGATATGTGTACTTATATGTGTAATGAGCATAGAATTGATCTACCTAAGAGAGTAATAGTTGGTACGAAAATTATTGACAATATTGGTGCAGTAGTCAGAGAGATGCAGCTAGGTTCTCGTGCTCTAATTGTTTCAGGAACTACATCAACCTTAAGTTATGCTAAAACTGTTGTCGAATCTCTTGAAGATAAAGATATAGATTGTTGGAGTATACATGTTGCTAAATCGACTAAAGAAGATGTTGAGAAAACTGTTGACATAGTTAGAGAAGTTGGTGTCAATATTATTGTTGGCGTTGGAGGTGGAAAAGCACTTGATGTAGCTAAGTATGCAGCTGCTGTTACAGATAAGTACTTTATTAGTGTACCTACATCACCATCACATGACGGTATTGCATCACCTTTTGCCTCAATACGTGATATGGGTAAACCAACATCGATCAAAGCTGCTACACCAGTTCTTGTACTAGCTGATGTGGAAATCATATCCAGAGCTCCTAGGAGAAACATTATAGCTGGTTGTTGTGATCTTATAGGAAAATTTTCTTCAGTACTTGATTGGAGGTTGGCTCATAAACTTAGGGGAGAATATTATGGAGATTATGCAGCTTCATTAGCTCTTCTTTCAGCGAAACATATATTAAAGAATAGCGAGTTATTTGAAGAGAAGACATTTCCATTAGAAGCAATAAGAATACTTGTAGAGGCTCTCATAAGTAGTGGTATAGCCATGGCTATAGCAGGATCTACTAGACCTGCTAGTGGTTCTGAACATATGATAGCACATGCAATAGATATAGTCGCTAACTATCCAGCTCTACATGGCGAAGAAGTCGGTATTGGCACCATAATATCGCTATATCTACATGGCAGAAACTGGAAAAAGATAAGATCTGTACTAAGGAAAATAGGCGCACCTACAACAGCTAGAGAACTAGGGGTTAGTTTAGATAAAATCGTTGAAGCTTTATCGATAGCACATACTATTAGACCCGAAAGATACACGATTCTTGGAGAGAAAGGTATTTCAAAAGAAGCAGCAGAAAGGATAGTTAAGGTAACAGGAATAGCTGAAGAATAACAAGATGATATGTAATCGGTAGATCGTTTGGTAAAAGCAAATGATACTTATAGCTGGAGGTGGATTCTATGGAACAAAAGCTCTACTATCAATAGATAATAAAGATGAAGTTCTCGTTGTGGATATCAATAGCAAATGTCCAGCTAACAGATATGTTGATTGTACACTACAAAGTCTAGATGAACTAATGAGAAAAGGAAAAAGATGTAGAAAGGTCTTGCTGATAGCTGACGTGGTAGAGGTTCTTCTTAGATTGTTGATGCTAAATATAATTCCTTCAATTATAATACCTACTGTTCCAATACATTTGGCTGGAAAAGTTGTAGAGAGGTATCTAATTACTAAAGCATGTAGTGTATATCCATCTAAATCTATAGCTAGAGTTGTTGATATGGTTAAAGATTATGGGGTTGAGGTAAGAGTCGATTCTCTAAATGGAATAGTTGTAATGAGTTACATGCCGTTTAACAAACTATGTAAACCTGATTGCATAGAACCTCCTGTATGCCCCATTACAGGTAAAACTAAAATAGCTCCACTCAAAGAGATCCTAAAATATGTTTTGAGGCATATAACTAATTTAGGCATAGTACTTGAGTCACAATTTATTGTAGAGGGAATTGGGGGTTATAGTGGTTTAGAATTATATAGCTTCCTAAAGGATTTAGATAAATGTATAGATCGCTATAATCTAATTGCTATAGCAACTGCATGTTCATGTCATGGTGTAGCTAACATATTTGAAGTAATACCCAGAAATAAAACCTATGATTAAGCAAATAAGTTTCAAATATATTGATTATAGATAGATAGTATTAAGATATTTTAATCCTTTAGAATTGTAAAGGAAATAGAGCTAACATGAGCCACGTTATTCACATTTAATTTTAGTTTCATTTTAGATAGATATACTGAGCTCTATTATCCTAAGATTCTATACATTTTTATAGCTATTACAATTATTCTATTCTTATATGGGTAAGAGCTTTACGTGCTTTCTCAAGAGCTTCTTCTACAGTAAGACCTTTAGCTAATATTACAGCCATTCTTCTTTCTCTATACGTTGCCGGTTTACCGAAGATCCTTATGTCTACTCCAGGTATCTTTAATGCTTCATAAACTCCATAGAATTTTGGTGCCCATATATTGTCTTTATCTGTGTATATAGCTAGACTTGCAGCTGGTGTCACTATTCTTGGTCTAGGTATAGGTAAGCCCAATATGGCTCTAACATGTATTGCGAATTCGCTCAATTCCTGACTAGCCATGGTGACCATACCTGTATCATGAGGTCTTGGAGCCACTTCGCTAAACAGAATTCTACCGTCTTTTGTTAGGAATACTTCTACACCGAATATCCCTAAACCGCCGAGAGCCTTAGCAACAGCTATACCTATTTCTTTAGCTTTGTTCAGTACTTCTGAGGATCTAGTTGAGGGTTGCCATGACTCTATGTAGTGGTAGTGACCGTATCTCCAATGTTCAACAGGTTCACATGTATCTGTTACTATAGAGTTATCTTCATCTAGATATCTATAACTTAATACAGTAAATTCCGTTTCTAGATTTACATATTCTTCAACTATCACACGTCCACTTCTACCTCTTGCATGAGCTATAGCGTAGTTATAAGCATCTCTAACAGCTTTAGGAGAAGGTTCGAATATCTTGACATGTCCATGACCACTACTACTCATTTCAGGCTTTATTAGACATGGGTAACCAACCTTGTCGCAAGCCTCTACAGCTTCATCTTCGTTAGTAGCAAATACATATTTAGTTGTCGGTAGCCCTAGTTTTTCTGCTGCATATTTCCTCAGTTCAATTCTATTCATAGCTATCTTTACGGCTGTAGCATTAGGAACTACGAAGTATCCTTCTTCCTCAAGTTCTATCAATGCATCTGTAGCTATAGCCTCGATCTCGGGAACAATCACATCTGGTTTCTCTCTCTTCACAACAGCTTTAACGGCGTTAGGATTAAGCATGTCTATCACATAGCGTCTATGTGCTACATGCATTGCTGGAGCCCAATCATATCTATCTACAGCTACAACTTCTACACCTAGTCTTTGAGCCTCTATAGCTACCTCTTTACCGAGTTCTCCAGAACCAAGCAACATGATCTTTATCGGTTCATCAAACATAGGTGTTGATAAATAGTTTCTCTTCTTCACATCTACCACCTTACAGGAGATAAGAGAGGATTTGAATAAATTCCTTCACCTGGTATCCATACATACATCTCACCTAATACCCCCCTTCGAGCTCTATCACTATATATCCTCCTTATTTTTTCAGCAAGCTTCATTCTCTCTATAACAAGCCATGGCGAACCTATATCACTTCTATGAAATAGAGGCCAGTCATCAAGACTCTCGACATACGTTACAGCTTTTTCAGACAATCTATAGGCTTCTTCATAACTTGACCCATAACACACTATCTCTACAGCTCTAGACCCTCTTGTGTATAGATTTCCATCAGGACCTATACTAACGCTAGCATAAAGTACTTCGCATCCTATATCCTTGATTCTATCTTCATCAACTTTTATAGGGTGATCAATAGCTATTCTCTTATTGTCTGGATAACCTATAGGTGCTACGGCTTTTACTACAACAACTTTTTCTTCATCTATCTCAAGTTTAGCTGAAGCTAATTTCTGTCTAGCAGCTCTATCTAGAAGATCTAGAAAATCACTTACTACAATAGGTACAAGATTAGCTGCTTCTGGATCACCAAACCTGCTATAAAACTCTATAACTGTTGGGCCCCATACACCAGTAAGCATCATTTGTCCTGCGAAAGCACCTACGTAATTGATACCAATCTCAATACTTAAACTATTCAATACTTTTGTAATAATGTCTTTGGTTTTCTCGAATTCTTCCTGATTCAAAAATGGTGGTATCCATCCAGGTCCCGATATACTCCCCATACCACCTGTTTCTGGACCTGTGTCGAATTCGTATGCATGAGGATGGTCCTGTATTACAGGTAGAAACACGAAGCTACTTCCATCAGTTATAACTTGGGCTGTGTATTCTACTCCTTCAACTCTTTGTTCAACAAGTATCTTGTAATCTATATCTCTATAGCTCTCCATCTCGGAATAGAGTTTATCTATATAGCTTTTCTTTACATTAATCTTATCCTTTGAGAGATAGGCTTGAGTATCCTTAAGAACCTTAACACCTTTTCCACCAGCTTGACGAGCGGGCTTTATCACAACATCTCCAGCAAACTCTATGAATTTCTTTGCTTCATCAATACTTCTGAACGCTTTAAAGTAGAGTCTTCCAGGTATTTCGTATTTCCACATCAATGTTCTTGCAAAAACCTTACTCTTCTCTATTTCTGCACATTTAGCATCTGCTCCAAATACTATGAACCCCTTCTCTCTTAGGTATGTAGAGACTCCACTAAACTGTGGTTCCTCAGGACCTATAACGACTAGGTCTGGTGAAACTTCTTCAGCAATTTTGTTAACTTCTTTAGGGCTAGTTGTTGTAGCTATAAACCATCTTCCTCCAGATTTCTCAGAAATTCTTTCTAAACCAGGATTCCTATAATCCATAACTATATAGATCTTTGGATTCAGCATACTTCTAGATATCAGAAGTGTTAATGCATGTTCTCTTCCTCCAGACCCCACCAACAAAACTTTCATAAACTCACCCAAAAAACTCATAGCCAAAGCATTTTCCACACAACTTTAGTCTATACATTTTAGCAACAGAATCAATTACTTCTGGCTGTAACCAGCTAAGTGAATCAACTTCGAGATATTTTAGTGCCATCTCCTTAGATAGATTAGCTGCTAGAAGACTCTCCATATCTAGCTTCATGATGTTGTAGGGACAGGTACTTATTAATGGAGGGCTAGCTATAAGTAGATGTATTTCATCTACACCAACTCTGTACCTAAGTATCTGAGATATTGTCTTTATTGTAGAACCTGTAACCATACTATCATCCACTATAGCAACTTTTTTACCCTCAAGACTTTGTCTAATGGGATTCATCTTAAGATGAATCGCTATGAGTTTCTCCCTTGGATCGAACCTAAGCATAGACCTTACTCTACCTCCTGTAGCGATAAAGGCTAGCTCGAAAGGTTTGTTTATTGCTTGAGAAAAGCCTATAGCGTAAGGTATAGCGGTTTCAGGTACACCTACAACAACATCTACATCTCTATTGAATCGCTTTCCCAGTTCTTTACCTAAACTCTTTCTGAAACCATATACAGATACATTATCTACTATAGCATCATGTCTAGCTAGATAGAGTATCTCGAAGAGACATAGTCTTGGGTTTGTGGCTGAAGCTGTATTGAATTTCGTTAAAAGGTATCTGGATATCAGTAGACCTTCACCAGGCAGTAGAAATTTTCTTGTATCAGCCCCGAGAATATCTATGGCTGTTGTTTCTGAGGATACTATAGCCATATCGAAGCCATATCCTCCTAGAACAAGAGGTGTTAATCCACTTACACTTCGCCAAACAATTATATCTCCTCGATTTGTTATAGCGATAAATGAAGGTATGTACTCTTTTGCTCCAAAATCTTCTAAGGCTCTTGTGACACCTTTAACTGTACCATCTTTCTTTAAGGCTCTACTAAGCTCTTTGGCTACTTCTTCTAGAACTGCACTAGGTATATCGGCTAAAACAGCGATATTTAAGCCATCTTCTTTATGGATGTATAGAGCTTCATCTCTATTACTATATGTTGCGGCTATAACCTTGTTTGTAGTAATATGCTCACTAACGTTGTCTATATTGTTCGCGGTATAACATTTCACATCACCTTCTGAAATACATACAACATAATTTTCAGCACCTCTATGCTGTAGTGACATCAATCCATACCTTACGTAGGGACCCAAGCTCCACATGTCATCAAAAGCATATATTGCTAAGAGTCCTGTCACTAAGCATCACCTAGAGAACATTTCTTCAAGATCTTCAACACCTAAACCTTTAAATGGATATGTTCCAGTAAAACAGGCTAGACACAACGTATTTATACCTATAGATTTCACGATATTTTCAACTGTATTATAGGCAACAGTATCTGCATTAAGATATGAAGCTATGTCTACTAAATCCATTTTTCTCCAAGCTAGAAGCTCGCTTCTAGAGGCAACATCTATTCCCATGAAACATGGATACCTAAAAGGAGGACTGGATATCCTGATATGAACTTCCTTAGCACCATATTTCCTCAACCTACTCGCTATGGCTGCCATAGTTGTTCCTCTAACTATAGAATCGTCAACAAGTATAACCTTCTTTCCCTGAATAGCTGTCTTTATGAATCCATACTTAAGTTTAGCAACAACATCTCTAAGCCCTGGAGGCAATATGAATCCACGACCAAGGTATCTATTTATAACAAGTCCCTCTTCAAGAGGTATACCACTACCTCTACTGTATCCAATAGCTGCTCCACGCCCACTATCTGGTACAGGAATCACTATATCTGCTTCTACAGGCATCATTTTAGATAATTCGTAGCCCATTTGAACCCTGGCTGTATAGATGTTAACGTTATTGAATACAGAATCAAGTCTAGAGATATATACATACTCGAATGCACATGGAGAAAAGGTGGCAGTAATGCTGTGTGTTCTTTCTAACGATTTTCCATCGAAAGATATTATCTCTCCAGCTCCAACTTCAGCCCAGTTATTGTATCCAACTACATCAAGTGCAGCAGTTTCAGAAGCTACAGCAATTTCTTCATCATTATACGAATAGGCTAGAGGTCTAAAACCATAGGGATCTCTAGCTATTACAAGTCTAGGCTCAGAGGTCAATATAACGACACTATATCCTCCTACAGCTATTTCAGAGAAACTCTTTAGGGCTTCAATAACATCTCTATTGTGCTCTAATGCGAGTCTATATAGAACATTGGCAAGGACTTGAGCATCATTATAGTTGCCCTCTATTCCAAATGTTTTTGCCAGCATCTTGTAGTTAGCTATGGTGCCATTAACCGCTAGAGCAAATCTATAGTCTCCATTGCCTATAACTATAGGTTGGGGAACACTATCCATGTATCCTCCGGAGGTTGAATATCTCGTGTGGGCAATAGCTCCAAAAACATCTCTGTGACTCATATCAACAGTAAGTCCATTTAGTAGAGCTTCGATAACTGTTCCTCTACCACTACGAACCTCTATATAACCATCTAGTGATACTGTAGCTAGTCCCGCGGATTCTTGACCTCTATGTTGAAGCTCTATCAATATAGATAGAACTATTGATGTTGCTAAACTTGTTGGTTTACTTGATGCATAACCAGCTATACCGCACATATGTATCACTCAAGTTCTTTATCAAGAGTCTCTTCATAGATATTCTTAAGAAAATCAAGCTCAAAGATGGAGACTTCTTTATCACCATTTCTGATGATGCATGTTGGTTTATCGGATGTATATCCAACAACACTTGTATAGACGTTGTACTCATTAGCGAGACTTAGAAATGTCTCTAGCTTATCTCTATCTACCTCCACTACATATCTAGCCTGTGTTTCTGAGAATAATATTTCGTCAAGTCTGTAGCAACCTCTGCACAAAACCTTGGATACATCTATATTGAATCCTGTACTACCCGCTATGGCCATCTCTATTACTGTTGTTATAAGCCCTCCCAACCCTATATCGTGTACAGCATTAACAAGAGATCTCTTTATCGCTGCTAATATGAACTCAGCATTCCTAATCTCTAGCACAGGTCTCGGTCTAGGTATTTCGCCTATCTCTAGTCCATGAACTCTATAGAGATACTCTGTACCCCCAAGTTCAGGATAGGTAATACCAACAACTACTATCACAGAGTCACTAGACTTGAAATCAAATGTTTTTGTAGCTGTTACATCATCTATCCTTCCAACACCAACTATAGTAGATGTAGGCTTTATTTGTCTCCCATACATATCTTCGTTATAGAAACTGACTTTACCACCTACAATAGGTAACGCTAGTTCTTCTGTAATCCATGCTATTCCTTTCAACATTTCCTCGAAATACCAGAAATGCTCTGGCTTCTCAGGATTTCCAGCATTAAGTTCATCAACTATCGCTATAGGTTTCGAACCTACAGCAACAAGATTCCTAAAACACTCAGCTACACTATTGGCAGAACCATTGAATGGGTCTAAGAATGTGTATCTAGGATTGGCATCACCCTTTATAGCGAGTCCTCTTCTACTACCATCCAAGAGCCTTAGGACAGCAGCATCACCCCATCCAGGCTTTATAACTGTTCTAGCACCAACTTCATAATCATATTGTTCATATATCCACTTCTTAGATGCTATATTAGGTGAAGATAGTACAGCTATAATGGCTTTCTCTATAGATTCTATCTGCGGTACATCTACTATAGGGGTAAACCCCTTTAATGCTTCTGTAGGAGGTTTAGAGGATCTTCTAATTGCTCTAGGTCTCGCAAGCTCTTTTGCAGGAACATCTGCTACAAGTCTTCCCTTGAAGTATACCCTTATTCTACCACTTTCATTGAAACGTCCTATCAAGCTAAACGTGACATCGTAATTCTCGAGTACTTCCACAACCTTAGGAAGATTATCAGGATCTACAGCAAGTAGCATACGTTCTTGGCTTTCTGATACCAGAAGCTCTAGAGGTGTCAGTTCTTGTCTTGTATGAAGTTTATCTAAATGTATTTCAGCACCAAGATTGTAATCAGCAGCAGTTTCGCTTACAGCTGTCGTTAGACCTCCTCCACCAAGATCTTTTATATAGTTAACAAGCTTTCTGTCAACTAAGATCTGGATAACATCTATAAGTAGCTTCTCCATCAATGGATCTCCTACCTGGACAGCGCTGATCTCGTCTTCACCACTTAATGGTTTAGAAGCAAAACTACTACCGAGTAAACCATCTCTACCGGTAGCATTACCTATTATGACTATATAGTCGTTAGCTCTAGGGCCTCTAAGAACTAGTCTATCTATCGGAGCTATACCCACACATACAACATTTACTAGAGGCTGTATATTGAATGCATAATCAAACCATGTATCACCAGCAACTGTCGGTACACCTATTCTATTGCCGTAATCACTTATACCCTTAACTATACCCCTTATCAACCAATTAGCATGAGGATCCTTGGGATCACCCATGTAGAGAAGATCTAGAAGTGCTATTGGTTTAGCACCTAGAGTAAGAATATCTCTAACTATACCTCCTATACCTGTTGCTGCACCATCGTAAGGATCTATAGCTGAGGGATGGTTATGGCTCTCGATCTTAAAAACAACAGCTATACCGGGAAAAAGTTCTACAGCAGGAGCATCTTTACCGGGACCTACTATAACGTGTTTTCCTGTAGTAGGCAGAAGTTTTAGAAGAAGTCTGCTACTCTTATAAGAACAGTGTTCACTCCATTGTGCTTCAAACATAGCTAATTCTTCTACTGTTGGTTCTCTGCCAAGTATATTTCTTATCTCCTCTATCTCGCTATCTGTTAAAGGCATATCACCACCCCTTCTTTAGCGAATAAGCAAGACTATCAAATATGATTCTACCCCCTGGAGAAAATCCTCTTGGAACAAGTTCTAGTTCTGATGCTCTTTCCGGATGAGGCATTAATCCTAGAACTAATCCTTTTTCATCAGCTATACCAGCAATGTCATATAGACTACCATTGGGATTCCAGTCTTGTGCATACCTAATTATTGGCAAGGCATTGATAACTCTTCTATAACTCTCTTCATCTATGTAGTATCTACCTTCTGCATGAGCTATAGGCATATCGAGCATCATATGGTCTCTAGTAAGTGAGAGCCAAGGTCCTTTAGGGTTCTCTACAACAAGTCTAACCCATCGACATATGAACTTACCACTAGAATTCAGTATAAGTGCTCCAGGTAGTATACCTGCTTCAACTAGTATCTGAAAACCATTACATATACCTAGAACAGGAACATCTCTAGAAATATCTTCTGCTATTCTCTCCATAACAACATTTCTAGCAGCTATAGCACCTGCCCTAAGCCAATCACCATAGCTAAAGCCTCCTGGAATTACAACAGCATCATATCTATTTGTTGTGTATTCCTTATACCATACTATCTCTGAATCAAGACCGACAATATTTTTCAATACGTGATGAACATCCTCATCACAATTAGTTCCAGGAAACTTTATTACAGCTACTTTAACCACGAAGCCTAACCTCTATATCATGTACAACTGGATTATAGATCCTAAGTTTTTCACATATCTCTTTAGCAATCTCTAAAGCTTTCTCAGGGGTTTCAGACTCTACTGTAAGTAACAAATATTTTCCAGCTCTAACGTTTTTAACAGAATTAAAGCCTTTCCTTAAAATGAGATGCTTATGTATTGTTTCTCCTTCAGGATCTCTCACAGCCTTCTTGTTAGTTATAATAACTTCAACCATATGTAGCAAGATTCTTCATCTCAATACCGAGTCTAGTGCATAACCCTCTATACGCTTTTATCAACAGTTCCACGTCTTTAGTCTTTCGGAAAATCTCTTTATCTAGATGGTTCCCATTTTCATCAAGAACCCTAAATGTATCTCCAGATATTTCGTCAGCTAACAGGATATCGCCATTATTATCTTTACCAAACTCAAACTTTATATCCACTAGTACAAGGTTTCTGGATGTAAATAACTCTTTAAGTATATCATTAGCTTTAAGCGATATCTCTATAACAGTTTCTAGTTCGTTTTTCTTAAGCAGATCAGTATATATAATATCTTCGGGGAGTATGAGAGGATCGTGAAGAGAATCATCCTTAAAGTGGAACTCTAGTAAAGGAGGATCAAGCTTTTGCAGAGGTTTGTAGAGAGGAACACGCTTTAATAGTGATCCATAGGCATAATTTCTCACAATAACTTCTACAGGAATTATCTCAAGCTTCTTTGCAGTAATAGATCTATATCCATCATACTCTATGAAATGTGTCTTTATGCCACGAGATTCTAGATAGTTAAACAAATAAGCAGATACAGCAGCACTCATGACACCTTTATCTTTAGCTACAGCTTTTACAGCACCATCCATAGCGGTTACATCATCCTTGAATTCAATTACTACTGTATAATTGTCTTTTACATAAACACGTTTACTTTTACCTTCATAAACTAGCTTCATAACGCCTCGGTTTAGCTAATTCGCATAACTAATATATAAACTCTTCTATACACAGTCATGTAGATTTATACATATGCTATATAAAAAACTCTAAAATATACATGATTGTAATAATAATAAAACTTAGCTAAGCTTTGTACGTATTTCCTAACCTAGAGAAATAAATATATGAACTAATCTATGTAATGTGTATACTGTTTAACACAAAAACTATAAACTAAGGAAGCTATAGGATTTAGAGTTAAATTAAACTATATTGATTAAGAGATAAAATAATTGAAGAATTGATTGAATATTATTCTTGTGTAGCAATATCATACACTCAAGTAGCTATTGATCTACTGATCTTGAGAAGCAATTGCAGGCTTTATTTCGTTTAGCAGTCGCTCTAAATAGGTAGAGAAATATCTCATATATTAAATGAATTGATGAATGAGGTGCAGTAAATATGAAGTATACAACTAGAGCTGTATCCCCAATAGTTGCAACAGTAATACTTGTAATCATAACCACAGCTGCAGCACTTCTTTTATGGTCTTGGATCTCGGGTGTAATATCACCACCAACATCTTCTGTTACAAATATGGATAGACTTAGAATAACAGGAATAAAACTCGAAGCTATTAACGGAGCTAAGTTGATAGTTTATGTACATAATATGGGGAATGCACCTGCAGAAGTGCTTCAATTATCTATATTTGATGTAAATGGAAATCTAGTCGATACAACTACAAACATAGTTGTATGTAGCTCTAATGATAATGTTTGTAAGGACATGAATAGAGTGGTTGCACCTAATAGTATAGCTAGAATAGAATGGAGTATGGGTAATGTCTCAAATAGAGGATATATGTATGGATATATATACTTCGTTAGTATTGTGACTGCATCAGGATTTGAGACTAGAAGCTCATTTGTATGGAGTATACAGACATGAGATATTCACAAAATTTTTCTATAGAATGATTAATATTGTAAACTTTTTAATTATCTTTGATATATTCTGTTGATGGGGAAGTCAATGTGTCAGAGTTTGGTAAGAGTATTGCGGAATACAGTATCGGTTATGGTGATAACGTAATTGTATCAATTGTAGAGCTTAGCGATGGTAAACTTCTGTACATAGTTAAAGAGCCTTTACTTGATGATGTAGGTAAGAAGTTTAGGGAAAGAGTGTATAGGTTCATAACAAATGATGTAGAGATCATTAAGAAGATTTCATCGTTTACGTCTTTTGATGAGGGCTACGATTTTGTTAAAGATCTTGTTCAGAAGCTTTGTAAAAAGTTTATTGGTAAATGTAGTGATAGTGTTATTTCTTCAATTGTATATTATGTTTTGAGAGACTTCATAGGTTATGGAGAGGTAGACCCACTTATTAGGGATCCCAATATAGAGGATGTAACATGTGATGGCCACGATAGACCTATATATGTTTTTCACAATAAATATGAATGGTTAGAAACAAATAAGGTATTATCGAGAGAAGAACTTGAGAAAGTTATTAGAAGATTGACATATAGAGCTGGAAAAGAAGCTAGTGTAGCACAACCAATTGTTGAAGGTATTCTTAATCCAGAGGGATACAGAATACATGTAGTTCTCGATGTAGTTTCTATGAGTGGGCATAGTTTTACCATTAGGAAATTTAGGGAAACACCTTACACAATTCTTGAGCTTATAAATAATGGAACATTATCACCTGGGGTAGCAGCATTATTGTGGATTGCTGCTGAAAATAAACAGGGAATGATATTTTATGGGCCTACGGGTTCCGGTAAGACAACACTTATGAATGCTGTTGCAATGCTTTTACCTCCAGAACTAAAAATAGTTACAGCTGAAGATACCCCTGAGATAAGACTTCCATTCCATGATAACTGGGTATCTATGGTAACTAGACTTAGTAGTGATGCATATGTTCAGAGTGTTACTCTTCAGGCTCAAGTAGAATCAGCTATGAGGCAGAGACCAGATATTCTCATTCTTGGAGAGATAAGGTCTAGAGAAGCATATAGCTTTTTCCAAGCTGTTTCAACAGGTCATGGCGGACTCACAACAATTCATGCAGAAAACGTTGAATCTCTGGTAAGAAGGCTTGTAGCACCACCTATGAGTGTACCTAAAGCTCTTGTAGCATCTACGAAACTGTTTATACAGATCCAGAGATTTGTTCTACACAAAAATGTTGTCCGAAAAGTTACGTATGTACATGAAGTTGAGGATTACAATCCATCGACGGATACCATTACCGTAAAGTCTGTAGCTGTATGGGATAGGTATAATGATAAATGGAGAATAGACAGCAAGAACAGTAAAACACTAGATTCTATAGCTAATTTACAGGTTTTGAGATACGAAGACGTTGTAGAAGATTTAATTAGAAGAGCTACGGTGTTAGAGTATGCAGCTAAACTGAATCTCGACATAGTATCTCTACATACACTTGTTAGAAAGTATAGAAGAGCACCTGAAGATGTTTATAGAGAAGCAGTAGATATGTTGGGAACATCTCATAAGATTATAGAGCTAGAGAATGTTGAAAAAAGATATGTCTAGACGAAATGATGTTTATTGTCATACACATAAAGCTAATATAGATCTTAGTTATACATATTCTAACGGTGTCTCCATGGAATACACAACACTTGGTAAAACGAGTGAAAAAATCTCGCGTATAGGTCTAGGTGCATGGCAATTTAGTGAAGCTTGGGGTGTTACAGAATATAATAGCGCTAAAGCTGTTATAGCTAAAGCAATAGAACTTGGTATAAATTTCTTCGATACTGCTATGGTCTATGGCCAAGGTTTAAGCGAGAGTATCTTAGGTAGAGCATTAAGAGAGTTAGGAGTTAAAAGAGATGAAGTAGTAATAACTACAAAAATACCTGGTGAGTATCTGAGTCCTACAGATATACTTAAATCTGTCGATAAATCATTGAAGAACCTAGGTTTTGAGTACATAGATGGGCTACTAGTTCATTGGCCTCCATGCTGGATCAATGTTCCAACAAGAGTATATGCAAGAGCTCTAGAAAAACTCATTGATCTTGGGAAAATCAGGTATCTAGGCTTAAGCAACTTTCCTATAGAACTTGTTGAAAGCTTTAGAGATAATTTATCCAAATACGATATACATATATTTCAAGTAAGGTACAATATAGTTGAGAGATGGGCTGAAGAAGAGATAATACCTTATGCTGAAAAGAACAGTATAACAATTCAAGCTTGGAGCCCTATAGCTAAAGGAGCTTTAACAGGAAAATATACACCAGAAAATTTGCCCAGCTTTAAAGATGTGAGATCTAGAGAAGCTATATTTCATCCAAGAAATTTTGAAAAAGTATGGAAAGTAGTTCAGATACTGAGAGAGATAGGCCAACGATACGGTAAAACACCTGTTCAAGTAGCATTGAATTGGTTAATTACATCAAGTAGTGTAGTGGTACCTATACCTGGTGCAAAAGATCCTCAACAAGTGGTAGATCTTGTTGGCTCGATTGGATGGAGGATGAGATACGATGATTGGTTAAAAATAAAGCTAGCTAGTGAAGCAATTGATATAGAGTATTCTGTATTTTATCAAGAATATTGAACACTCGTGAATAACACAATATATACTAAAGCATTGCATCAAAATATATACCTAATATCTGACTACTTGATGCATCATAACACACACCATTATCTATATCTATAATTGTCAATTCATGTTATACTAGAACTGATACAACAGCTCTAGTTAATTCATAGATATACCTATACATTGAATAGTAATGTTGGTTGTCTTATGCCGATCATCTACACATTTTATTGATCTAGTTATTGGAGTAGATAAAGTTCTAAACTTAGTACAATATTCTTATTATGTTTGAAGCATCTACAGTAATATGCCTTAGGGATAGATAATGGACACATCTTACGTGAAGAATTATCTAGATAGCTTGGAGAGTGCAAGAGAGTCTTTAATAAAGAAGGGGAGAGATATATTGAATTTGTGTAGATCCATAATCTCGGGTGTAGTTCTTGGAAAAAATGTTGAAGAAGATTTGTATAAAGTTTCTAAACTATTTAATGAAGTTTATGAACAGATAAAGAGCTATCCAGAGCTTGTATATTCAAATATTTTCTACTCTATAGCAGCTGAATATGTAGAAGCTATTCAGCTGTATAGTATAGTTACTCAAACAAGGTTCTTGTCGATAGAAGAACTTAATGTACATCCCATTCCCTATCTCTTAGGATTAGCTGATACCATAGGCGAACTTAAAAGATGTTCTTTAGAAAGCGTAAGAAAAAACAAATTTGATGAAGCATTCAAGCTCTTGGAACTTGCTGAAGAACTCTACAATAGGTTATCGATATTCAGTTATCCTGATGCACTTCTGCCTGGATTTAGGAGAAAGCTTGATGTCTATAGAAGAGTTATTGATGATTGGAAGAAATTCTTGATAGATATGGTCTCTAGAAAAAACCTTATAGATGTGCTAAAAGTTTGTTACCGAGATTAAGGTTAGAAGCTAGTTGAATTATTTGAGTGATGTAAAATGCTACTGGCTGTAAGTTTTGATGTATGGAATACTTTACTAAATATAGAGGCTGTCTATAGAAAGTTAGCAGAAATTGTAGCAGAGATTATTAGTAAAGATCTGTTAACCATAGAGAGAATAATCTACGATACATACATAAAAGTAAAGAAATATAGACTTAACAATAATACAATAGAGGTACATAAATTTGTTATCTCATCAAGAAATCTACTTGCTAAAGCATTAGGTATAGATTATGACCAGTTGGTTGAGGCTATAGATTTAACATTCTCTTCTATAATTGAGACTCCATACATGTCTTCAGAAGTTGCTAAGATTTTATATAACGATGTTATGCCCACACTAAATTCGCTTAAAGCGATAGATATTACGATGGGTGTTATAGGAAATAACGTATTTTGGGAAAGCATGTATACAAGAAGAGTACTTAGAGTGCTAGGGTTAGACAAATACTTTAAGACTCAAGTGTATTCTGATGAAGTTGGTATATTTAAACCTGATAGAAGGATATTTCTTGAATTCTGTAGAAGGATTGGTATAGATGTGTCTAAGGTTATCCATGTAGGTGATAGTGTAGCTGAAGACGTTGGAGGAGCATTATCTGCAGGTATGAAGGCTATGCATATAGATAGATCTAGAAAAGAGAAAAACGTGGTTATTGAGCTAGGTTTATTCTTAGCCAATAGTTTAGAAAATGTTATGGAAGCTCTACAGAGGCTAGGGTGATGTAGGTGAATATAGATAGAATTGAATATAGTGTTATCTCGTGTGTAAATAAAGCAAAATCTATACTGGTTTTAGAAGAACCATCTGATAGAGTTGTAGGACTCAATCCTTGGGGTGATCTCTCAAAAGAGTTCGATATAAGGATAGAAGAAGCACTAGTTTCTTGTCTTAAAGATGAACTCAGAGATATAGTCATAGTTAGTGAAGAAAGAGGTATTCAATCATATGGTGAAAGAAAACTAATTGCAATGATAGATCCTATCGATGGTAGTAGGAATTATGAAGCCGATATACCTTGGTCGGCTATATCGATAGCTATAGCTAACGGCAAAAAAGATTCTCCTAAGCTAGCTGATGTATTTTTTGCATTATTAGCGGAAATATCTAGAAACAGGATCTACATATATAGAGAAGGTATTGTTAAGGCGATAGGTATAGATGTTAAGAGAAGAACGGATCCAAAGAATATAGTTTTAGGTTATTTCGATTCCTATGAATCTTTTAAAGCTCTAGAACTGTATACAAAGAATTGCGAAGGATTCAAAGTTTTGAGGATTTTAGGAAGTGCTGCACTAGATATAATTAGTGTAGCATTAGGTAATGCCGAGGTCTTTATTGATGTAAGAGGACGTAAGCTTAGGAATATTGATATAGTTGCAGCATTAAGGATAGCTCTAGCTCTAGGAGCTAAAGCATATATACCTGGCTATAGAGATCCACTAGAGCTTCCTCTTGATACTACTGTTAAGATTGACTGTATAGTGGGTTTCAATGATGCATATCTGAGGAAGGTGTTAAAGGTTCTAGAGAAAATTGGTTTTCTAGAGAAAGCTTCTTAACTAATTTCGTATAGGTTTTTATCTCGATAAGCTTGTTTTCTACAGCTAATCCCGAAGTACCTATAACTGGATCTATGTACATGAGTGCGTAAGCATATTCTATATCTATAGGTGTGTATAGCTCTTTATTCTCCTTCTTATCGTAGAGACACACTCTATCCATTAGGCTTTCTGTAACACGTACAGCTAATTTCCTATCCATTTTCTTAATCTGTTCTGCTTTTATCACATACTTTTTAGTCCTTAAGAAAAATCGAGTAGCTATCTCTATGTCTCTATACTCGGATATGAAATCCAACATACTGTATAGTTTGCTATAGTCTTTCATAATTATGTCTCTAACGATACTAGTTAAATCAATAATAACGTCTTTACATTCACAAACTATCTTCTTGACGTCTAGTGGTGCTTGATCTACTATCCTTATCTTCTTAGGCAGTTTTCTTAAGAGAATTAACGATATGTAGGGATCATCTACTCGTGATCGAAAGAAACAGTCAACTATGTATAGCTCTTTAGGTCTACATTCTCTAAACCTAATTATCTGGACTGGAATCCATGTGTATGTAGCTCTAGGTGTTAGTTTCTTTACTAAGGTATTCTTATCGATGTATAGATAGCGATTCAGCATATCTTCTACATCCTTTCTATATCTATCTTCATCAACATCTCTATATTATTGAGTTCACTTTCATCAGGTTTTTCTACAGATAACCAAGCATCAAGTATCTCTTTGGCTAAATAATTCGTTGTTAATCTGCCGCTTAATGCTAACACATTAGCATCATTCCATAGTCTTGCACCTCTAGCTGTCTCAGGATCTCCACAGAGAGCAGCTCTTACACCTTTAACCTTATTGGCGGCTATCGATACACCAGTACCTGTATAACATATAACGATACCCCAAGAAACTTCACCAGAAGCAACAAGTTTACCAACTTCGTAACCCACTAAAGGCCAGGGCTCTGGTTTACGTGTCTTAATAGATCCAACAAGTGTAACCTCAAATCCTTTGCTCTTCAGATACTCTACTACAAAGTCTGCAACAGGATATAGATCATCTGAACCTACAGCTACCTTTTTGTTAAAGGGAGCCATGTTCTAGACCCGAGAAGATATATCTCTAACAACTAAATATTATAAAGCTAGATTAAAACCTCTAGAGCTTGAGATCTCTATGTGTTTTCCATTTGAGTTGTTCTCTATATAGTCTATGAGGTTTAAAGGGGGATCTAATTGCATCTACGTCTTCTCCCAGAATCTTTATACGCTTTATATCTATTTCACCATAACCCCATCTAGATAGAAGTAAGAGATAACCAATATCGCTAGGATTGAATCCCATGGCATAAGCAGTAACAATATCTAGATTAACTGGATTCGTTGATGCAAATACTACTCCCCAGTACTTCTCTTCACCATTAACAGGTCCGTCACCCTCCATAGCCACAACACCATCTATTACACCTAAATCAGGCATTAGTCTTGTTGCTAGCTTCGCTATGTTGTAGTTGATTGAGAAGTAGCCTCTATGCATTCTTGATTTATATCCACGCTTAATTGCTCCCATAACCACGTTCTTTATGCTCAATGTTACTATAACTGTATCGTGTGTTTTAGCTCTACAGGCTGATATTTTGAAGAATTGATTATCCATAAGTATCTTAGATACCGAAACTTCAAACAGAGTATGATATTCATCTTCAAGCATTATAATCTCTTGCTCATACTCATCAAGATCTAGAAACTCTATAGATGGATATCTCTTAGCCAGCTCTTTATAACCTAGAAGCTCTATAGCCTGGTTAAAAGATCCTATAGCGGGTGATTCAGCTATAACTATCTCAGAGATATTGTATCTATTGTAGATAAAGTCTATGATTGCTTCAACAGTTTCTCTAGGTGTAGTACTTAGTGGATTGAAGATAGATACAAAGTTTGGTTTCACTAGAATCTTTTTTCTATTATTTAAAGCTGTGTCAATTTCATTAGCTATAAGATTTAAAGCAGAAATTGCACCTCTATAGCTATTGTTGTTCTTAACTATTGCAACAGACACTATGGTTTCCCTAACTACCATTGTTAGCTAAAATAATATACTTATGATGTGATCAAGTATTGTTATTTGGGGTTATATATCATTTTAATAATTTGATCTACCATACCTTAAGGAAGGCAAGAACAAGTCCTATTAGTGCTGAAGCACCTATGAGTATAACTGGATCTATGTCTAAGAATGTTACACATATGAATACAGTTATAGCTATAAAGAAGATCGCTAAACTATTGCTTATAGCCACACCTTTAACAATACCTTTTACAATCATCAATACAGTCGATAAAATGAGACCCAATACGGCACCTCTAATACCGTTAAGAACACCTCTAACAAGATAATTACCATAGAATTTCATGAGGACTATAGCAATAGCTAGCATAACCATGAAAGCAGGTAAAACGATAGCTATAGTCGCTAAAAAAGCACCTAAGAAACCACCAACCTTATACCCCACATATGTGGCAGAATTTACTGCTATAGGTCCAGGAGTAGATTCAGCTACAGCTATTATGTCTATGAGCTCTTGTTCAGAAATCCATTGATGTCTCAAAACAACTTCGTATCTAAGTATAGGTATCATTGCATAACCGCCACCAAACATGACAAAACCTATCTTTAAGAATGTTAGGAACAATTCGATTAACTCCATACCCATACCTCTACACCAAGGTCAACAGAAAAGATGTGTACTTATATATCTAAATGGATCTATTTTGATATTTCTGACTATACAAACTATACAAAAGCATATTTGATACAAGATTCTCTAGGTGGTATATCATCACGTAAACATGGTATCTATACTCTTCATTAAACTAGTTATAGTTTTGTGTTACAGATCTTTGATTTAGTATCTTGTTGAGTATCTGAATATATGGAGATAGTTAAGTCTCTATTTTAGATCTATTGAAGAAACAATGCTCAAGATAATAACTGTAGTGTTAATGGGTAATAGATACAGACGCCCATAGCATTTGGTTCTACACATATCTCTAGTTTGAGCTCTAGTTTAGCTATTTGACTATCTGTTGTGAAGTATCCTGAGAGAACTAGATAGTTGGCTTCATCTATATTTAGCTGAATCTGATCTGTAGAAAGAGAGATAGGTACGCCACTGCGTATCGATATGTTGGTGCTTCTTGATGTACCTTCAATCCATAGATCTAGGTCTAGTGTAGTAGGTGTTGAAGCATGTATTAATAGAAGTCTGGTATACAGAATCTGATTGATAGAGATTCTGAGGAAACGAACTGTTGTAGTGAATGTGGATGAACTAGATATATAGATACCAACATCAGCACTACTTCTATTACTACCTAGATTCATGGTTATTGGTTGAAGCGATAATGCATAAGTATCTCCACCTAGGATAGACTCTATTGACAGAACTGAATAAACTCCACAAACATATGTATCAGGATACTTGATAACTATTCTTCCATCTACGCCAGTACCTACAACAATATCATTTACTACCTCAAGATTAAATGTTGTAGATGTTCTAGAAGAGTTAACTAGATTACCGAGGTTATCCCATACTTCAACAACCATATCGCTATAGAAACCTGTGAACAGTATGTTTCTAGGATCACTAGTTGATACAATGAAGTCATCGAATCTAAACCACAGACCCAAGCCCGAGGTATCATCTATTGTTATGCCTGCATATGCTGGTCTAAACCTAGTGCCACTTGTATCACTTGCGGTTAGAGTGGCCACTAAACGACCTACATCATCGTATACCCAGAGTGTAAAGTCTATCGATCTACCTGTATCCCTGTAGTGGAGAACAGATGTATACCATCTTGTTGCAGAATAGCTAGGAATTGCGACAGATCCCAGAAGCCTCCAGGTACCATCCCATTTCCAGATATATGCTGTACTCCTGTAGATTGAGATCTCGTAGAGTCTGTTTCTATCAGTATTGATTAATCCTATACCTTTGTAGCTATCTATAGTCTCAGCTCTAGATCTAACAGATATCCAGAGAGATGAATAACCGTATATTGTTGTATTCCAATAGTACTGTGAAGATCTTCCAATTCCAGCATTATTGTCTCTTCCTCTCAATGCATTTCCCTTAAAACCTCCACCTATTGACAACTCCCAGTCTCCTCCATAGTTGATCCATCCGGGTACAGGGTATGTCTCGAAATCTGTATACGTTATGGCTCCTCTAGCAGTTCTCGCTAGAATTCTACATGTATATGTGTATGGTGGTTGTTCTAAAGTTGCTGGCGGTTTTTGTAGAACTATGGATAGATTTAGAGGATAGTATGTGAATGTTGATGCTATAACCATGGCAGAGAACATGAAAACTGTTACATAATGTGTAAACTGTTTAATGCTTATCTGTTTATTCATAATCAATACATCTCTATTGTGAATCTTGGTTAGAACTAGAGCTGTAGCAGTAGCTGATGTCACTATAGCAAATCCAAGCATAATCGGTATAGCTGGAATGTTTGTAATTATCTTGTTGAGTATTGTTGATTCTAGCCTAACTCCTGTATATGTAATTGTTCCAGCACTTGTTCTAACTATAATTTCATCTCCAATCAGCTGACTGAATCTAGATACATCAAATTCAACTACTCTATAGAGATATCCTGAGAAAAGTCCATAGAGAGCTCCTAGAGCTGCAGAAACACCATATACTAGACCTGATGATATATGTGGTTTATATTTCATCAAAATGATTGAAATAGCTGAAGTAATCAGTAGAGCTATAGTGAGTATAAGGAATGTTAAGGAGACATGTTTTACGTAATCTGTATGTGGCATAGATATAAGCTGTTTGTTGTAGGTGTAGTATATTTTATAGTCTAGAAGAGAGTAGTATCCCTCAATATATCCTCTAAAGAGCCAGAGAGGTGTAGTCACCATAAGCACATAGATTAGTGATATAAATAGACATGTTGTAGCAGATACAGTTGTAAGGATCTTTACTCTTTTAATTATCTTATCTTCATTGGTAGACCAAGCCATTTCACTTCACCTTGATTTAACCAGTAAACATAAACATAAGCTATTTCGGCATATTCGAGAGGTTCAATAACGATTTGAGAAAATCCATCAATAACATAGCTTCTGTTAATCCATAACCAACTATTGTTATCTAGATACCTAATGGATATATTAATGGTTATCGGAAAACAGTTAAAGTTTCTCGCAATCAGGGTTCCATTCACAAAACTTATCTGAGGATCTAGACCCCCTATCAAGATTGGATATTCTCCACTAAGTCTTCCAACTCTATTGAGTAACGCCTCAATCTTGATTACCAGAGGCTCTCTATACTCAAAAGCTTTTCTAAGCAGATCTTCACTAGGTTTAACAACTATTTCCCTAGAACTAAAATCAACAATATCTACTTTAGTAGAGTTAACCTCTATTTCTGTAAGAATCATAGGTATAGCATTGATGTATCTAATGCTTAGTGTACAGCTATCTGACTGAAAATAAACACCTGCTAACCTGACTAGCGGAGGTTTAACTGGTTCAACATTGATTGGTCTAGGTATAGTTGAGTATACAGATAGAACAGCAACAAAAATGATAGTAAACAGTACTGCATATGAGTAGCCTAATATAGGTGTCTTCAAGATATCACGAACAAGATAAGCTACAGCAACTATGAGTAAAGGGATCCAAATCTCTCTAGCCATCACAAATACAACCTTTCCTATAATCTTCTCGATGCCTATAGGCGGATCTAGAGAATCAACATTATCTCCTTTAGTTATGATTAATAATCTATATCCATTAACTGTATCAAGCACCATAAAGTCTACAACTCTATGAACAATACAATGGTTTGGCGTCAGACAATAGACAACAATATCTCCAAGAGTAAAAGATTCTCTAGCGTAGAGAACCATATCTCCACGTCTAAGAGTAGGCTCCATACTATCAGAAATAACTACAGAAACACCAAAAAGACTCTGATAACCAAATCTAGAGAGAAACGTAGATACAACTAAAACTGTGAGTATAACCAGTAATGCGTATGGCGTATAGATAGAGAGTTTGAGAAAAAATGTTTTATGCTTAGATCTACTCTATTCATCTACAGATCACCACTATCTTCCGCTACCTGGATTTATTGGTAGCGTTTCTCCAGATGATGGTGTATATACTAATCTAGCTGAAGCACTATAGCTTCTACCTGTTATAGATGTTCCTTCAGGAATATATACATAGAGATCAATTTGCCAACTACCACCAACAGAAAGCTGACCTATATATTCTGCTGTGTTAAGTGTTGGTGTAGTTATATCGAGTTCCTTCACCATAGTTGCTCCACTATATACAAACATCTTTACTATACTACCAGTTGGCAAGTTATTCTCATAATTATAGAAGATCACGTAGATATGCATAGCTTCATTATCATTATTCACAATCCTTAGGATATCTTTGTAGTACGTCTCTTGATATGTTGGATGTATCTCTATTGATGCTGATGTACTATTAGATCCTATGTTTACCGTTATCGTGTTGCTACCTATATCTGGTTCTCCAGCATTACTACCAGCTTCAAATCTGACTCCTGGTTGCTGAGGTACAACAGCTATGTTCAGAGGATAGTAGGCAAATAGACTAGCTGTTACAACTGATAGAGCTAATATCAATAGTATTCCTGTTAATGTTTTTCTAAACATTTTACATCACCTTTTAAACTTCTAAAAACACCATATACAAACCTATGTATAGGTAGTGTTTGAGTTAATTTAAGTTTTGTGATTTAGACACTCATCTACAGCTAAAAAGCTCTGTTTCAAGATTTAATATATATGTGTATATATATATATTGCGTATGTTGTTAAGTGATTTGTGTTTTGTTAATTATCAGTTTAAGAACTATAGAGATGTAGTTATCCTAAAAATTTATTTCTATATTCTAGACACTACAAATCTTAAAATCTTAGCATTATTCATTATCATACTAAGATCGGTTTTATCTATAGGTCAAGATATATTTAGAACTTTATAATATTCATATCTGTAGATGAATCGAGATATTGAGAATGATGAGCCCGTAGTGAACAGAGTTAATGAAGATGGAGATTTCGACTGATAATCGCTAGATACAGATAAAGCTGTTTGTGTTTACTTTTTCACAAATTCTATTGTGAGTGAAGAGGTGAAATAGAGTTGTTAGTGAATAGACAGTGGTACATCAATTTATATGGAATTCAAATCATATGTATACATATAATAATGGTATTCCTAAAATACGGCCAATTCACAACTACTCTCTAGATCTACAGAATCTGAGGTCAAAGTTATGCATAGTCTTGAAGACATATCTCTACTTAATGTCTCGATAAGCTATAGAGATTATGCTGATCTGATTTCAGTATTGAGTGCTAGTAGCAAGATTCGTAACCTAATGAAGAAGGGCTATAGTGTTAAGAATGTAAAGATTCTCTACGGCATAGAGTTATCTAGAGATATGGAGCTTAAACCTATGTATGCTGTAGTAGCTCTAGCTAGAGAAGGTCACAACATTGTTTATTTCCTTATAGATATCATGAAGAAGAAGATAGTAAAGGTAGCAGATGTTAGGAGAGAACAGAAAATAAGCAACTAGATTGACTACACCAATCTATACATCTTCTAGAAAACACATAACATCATGGTGACTTGCTACATAGTATTTGATGATGAGTGTGTACAGATGCTTACCACAATGTTTGAGAGAATATCTCTATCTCTATATAGTCTAGCCATAATCTTTACACCAAACTTTTTAACTATCTCATCTAACATAGCATAAGGTTTACAGCTATTATTCTCGAAATACCTGAGCATCATCAGAATATTGTTTTGATGATATTCACCAAATCTAGCATCTATAGAGTCTGCTAAATGCACTATAAAACCTTCATATGTTCTTATAGGTACAATACCATGTACTTCAGATACAACTCTTATCAACTCATCGCCAGCACCTCTAGAGGCAAGTTCAGCTACAATTGCATAGTCATGGCTCAAGTACCAATCTTCTCTTGCTTTATAGCCACCTTCTTTCACGTCTTTAGTGTACTGATAATATTTGTATATGTCGTGAAGTAGTGCTGAAGCTATAACTAAATCTCTATCTATACTTACGCCATAAACTTCTTCAAAAATACTGCAGAGCATTAAGGCAATCTTTATGACACTATACGTGTGTACAATTAGGCCTCCGGTAAACATATGGTGTTTTCTAGGTGCTGCAGGAGATTCTTCGATGTCTATTAGCGGTTTTACTGATGAGAAACTTAGTATAGGATTAGTAAGTATGTCGATAACAATTCTCCTGATTTTCTCATTCTTTATATCTTCAGCAAACTTGAGTAAATCACTTAAATGTATGTTGCTCATAACTCTATAACCTACTTCAGCTGAAGGCTATGTACTGAACTTAATGGCATTTCTGATAATATTTAAAACTTTTGGTATTGACATGAACAAATAAGAATACTTAGAGAAATCATGATTAATGGTTTTATATATCTGTGGAGTAGAATCATATGTATTAGCTGGATGAATCAAATAGGTAGTACTTCTGAGGGTTAGTCAATCCGAAAGCAATAGAAGCCTTACTATCATCTACATATGACCTCAATAAACTATACATTTTTTTAATTATCGATGCCTCTATTCTTACATATCTATCTATATAGTCTAGCGGTATGGGTACAGAGTTATGGGATGTGTTATAGACAATATGATTCAATACTTTATCAAGCAAATTCTTGGGATATACATCAAGTCTAATAGCTTGTGGATATAGTGCATCATTAGCTTGGCGATAAAATACTACAGATGTATTATCCATATAGTTGCAGAGCTCGGTAACAAGTTCTTCATTGCTTTTGCTACATTCATCTAGTTTTTCTAGTATCTTCTCTACCTTCTTAGCCACGTATCTAGGAGAGGATCTATATAGGTAGGATAGATATTCTTTAAGAGTATTGAGGTAACTATCTAGAACTAGATACTCTCTAGGCTCTAGTGTATAGCTCATTAAGAATTTGTCGTTTGTTTTTCTGAGAATATCTTCGATATCTGTTAGCCCGAGCTTTGCGATACGGGGTAGAAGAAATCTACTTGAAACTCTTTTCACAACACCTACAACAGGTATACCTAATTCTCTTGCTTTTCTTAGAAACTTTATGAGAATAGCTGAAGCTATAGAAGCTAGCTTAGTTCCCGAGGTTAGGGTTCTAGCTCTAGCTGTATCAACTACTTCTATAGGGCTAAAGAACTCTGGTATTGTTGAAAAGTATAGAGAGCCATCGAGTATAACCATATCGATATCTCTTCCAATTTTCTTGAGAGCTGTACTGAATTCCATAATCTTTGCCTCTAGCTCTACATCTATATCGAATCTAGCTTCATCATCTCCATAGCTTCTCCTTAAAGCAACTGATGAAATTCCGTAAGGACCTATACCCATAGGCGTTGTTACTACATAACCGGCTATAATTATAGCCATTCTCCCTATGATTAGATCTATAGAAGGTCTAGACCATGTGCTATCGACAGCTAGTATCGATACAAAATCTTCACATGTTTCTCCAACCCTCATTATATCGAGCTGGTTTCTTATCTTATCTCGAAACACTATGAGTGGCTCTACATAACGCTTAATAATATCTTCTCCAGCTCTCTTGATTATACTGGTTATTACTGTTAAGAGCTCTAGATTCTCTTCACCTGATTCAATATCGTCAGATGTGATTGGATAATCTTTAGGATACATCTTTAACCCTTACAAGTATAGGTCTTCTTAACGGATTTCCAAGACCTGTGAAGAAGAATTCTCTACTTTCTAGTGTAGGAAGTGTGTATTCGATGTATTGTACATTTTCTAACCAGTTCTTGAGTTCTGCATAATCTCCAGATGATTGTAGTCTTGAGAAGAATACTGTATTTATGTTTCCACGTATCTCTGGAGCCAAGTCTATAACTCTTTGTGAAGAAAGTATGAGGCCAAATCCCCATTTTCTTCCTTCTCTAGCCACTCTAGCTATTATCCCTTTAGCTGGTTCACATCCATAGGTACAACAGTAGTTGTGTGCTTCATCTATTACAGCAATTATCTCGTTATCTCTATGGAGCTTGTCGCTAACGATTCTATCCCATATGTATTTCATAAACTGATACACAATATTCTTTTTCGCTATATATTCCATCTCTGAAGATAGATCAACTATAACTACTTTTTTCCTAGATGAGAAAAGTCTAGATACAATTTCTTCTACATCAATAGTCCTACTATTTAGATATGTCTCGAAGAACTTCTTACCAACTCTAGTAGTAAGTAGCAACTTTATTTTCTCTATGGTATATTCCTTGCCTCCCATAGATCTTATATAGCTATATAGGCTCTCTAGATACTCGCTAAAACTCCATGTAAATCTACCTTCTCTTGATAAATGTTTGTATATTGGTATCAATGTCTCTGAATCGTATCTAGAGGTATGTGAGGATATGTAGTTCTGTCTTCTGCCATTCTCTTGGATAGCCACTCTATTTTGCTTCTCTACTACTCTCCTTATGTACTCAACAATAGAACCATAGATATAATCTCCATGATACTCAGATATCCCTAAATCCTCAAGTAGTATTTGTGCTACAACATCTGGATCTAGTATTACTCTAGATGCATCTACAACCTCTATACTGTTGATGCTCCATCTCGATTTATCTACATAGTCGATACCTGTATGATCGAATACAATAACGCTATAGTTGGTTACCTTAATGATCTCTTCAATAATTCCTTTAACAAGTCTCGATTTACCTGTACCCGTAGCTCCTAAAACAGCTATATGATATCTTAAAGAACTAGGATTGAGGTGTATTGCCATAGATGAAAACTTGTGTATCCCTACTAGAAGACCATTTTCAATCTTGAGTATGCTGCGAAGTGCTTCACCATCAATAACAACATAAACATAGCTACCTGGGCGAGGTATAGATAGATTTTGCTCAATACCTCTACACGTGATCTCCCCTATTATCTCTAAATAATTCATCATCATTGGTGCAGAATACGTATGTGTTTTCTCTGGTTCAAAAGATGATGGTAGAGTTGAGGCATCGAGAGCTAGATCTTTCTTTACTGAACTCTTGAAGATCCCTAGATACCTCTTAGCTTCAGTAACATCATCAATTATTCCTAGCATTTCATCGCGAACAAAATCTATAGAATCTCTAGATATCCTCACTGGAACTAGCGAGGCTCTAGAGCCTGATACAACAGTACCGATTAATCTGCAGAAATCCTTAGGCCGCCAATCCATACATTTTTCCACATTGCCACCTCGGATCTATTGTAGAGTTTGTGAACGATATAAGTACAGAGAGTTTGACAAAACTATTTAGATACCCAAGAGCTCTTGGATAAGAAGTCCTAAGCATAATATTGATGAAAGTAACTCGGAGAAGCAATAAGCTGTAGTTGTGGTAAAGATAATGCTGTAAACTAGAGTGTTTTGGATAGATATATCAGTATAGAGAAATAAATTCTCTAAGATATGAAACATCATGTATTGTAAAAAGAAAAAGAATAAGAAGATACATAAATAGGTTTGTGAGATATTTGATATATATTATAATGAGGATGAATTCACTAAAGTAGAGATTATGTAGAGAAAATCTAGCATCTAGCGTTAGTACTGATTCATAGATCTGGAGATACATTAAGTTCTGTACTTAACATCTTTGAATAACGAAGTATTCACCATATTTATACTCTGCTTCTATATGGGTATAGAATATGTATATATGCAGAAGATGTGGAAGAATATTCAGAAGTAGAAGAGCATACATAATGCATTTGATTATGGGTATAGAGGGAGGTTCTGGTATTAGTAAGAGGAAAAAGAAGTAGAGTCATTGAAACGATTTCTATCAATTGAAAATATCTAGATTGTCAGTGATCGAGGGCTACATCATGGATTCAGGCAAACCCCATCTTCATCATTGAAGGATCTCCTGGATATACACTCTTATTAAGGTTATGTTTAGTAAAATTTTTAAGTCGTAGCTATAGCATGACTTGGATCAGAGGTGGTTTTGTTGAGCCAATGGAGATAAACTGTATAGATGTAGATGCAGCAATATGCATGTTCTCTATAGAGCTTCTATTCGGTAAAGCAGATGTAATGAATATTCCTAAAGGTGATTCTAATGCCTGACAGCTGGATCTGGAATCCTTCAATAGAGTGTATGAATAAAAATGATTTAGCTGAGCTTCAGCTAAAGAGATTAAAGATGCAGGTTCATCGTCTATTCAGTACAGTTGGATACTATCGTAGGAAGATGAAGGAGTTGGGTGTTTCTCCAGATGATATAAAGTCTCTCGACGATTTAAAGAAGCTACCATTTACAACAAAAGATGATCTAAGACAACTACAACCTTTTGACCATATGGTTGTGTCTCTAGAAGAAGTTGTAGAAGTTCATGGAACTTCTGGAACAACTGGTGAACCAGTATTTATGTACTATACAGCTCGCGATATAGAGAACTGGAGCGAAGTAATGGCTAGGTCTCTAGCTTCAGCAGGTTTAACCAAAAAAGATATACTACAGATAACACCAAGCTTTAGCCTCTTCACAGGAGGTTTTGGATTCTTCTACGGAGCTAGAAAGATAGGTGCATTCATAATTCCAACAGGTCCTGGATTTTCACGTAGACAAATATATGTTATGATGAAGCTCGGCACAACAATGATTGCAGGTGTAGCTAATTATGCTCTTAGGCTTGCTGAAGTTGCATATGAAATGGGTATAGATCCTGCAAAAGACACAAAAGTAAGAAAAGGTGTTTTTGGTGCAGAAATGTGGAGTGATAGTCTTAGGAAAAAGATAGAGAAGATATGGGATATGGAGACATTTGATATATATGGTATGGCTGAGCTCTACGGACCTGGTACAGCTATTGATTGTCAATACCATTCAGGTCTTCATGTTTGGGAGGATCATTACTTGATTGAGGTTATTGATCCTAAAACAGGTGAACCTTTAGAACCAGAAGAAAAAGGAGAACTAGTGGTAACAACATTAACTAAAGATGCAGTACCATTGATAAGATATAGAACAAGAGATATAACAAGAATACTAGACACAAAAACATGTAGCTGTGGAAGAACACATATAAAAATAGATAGAATACAAGGAAGAACAGACGACATGTTCATAATAAACGGAGTAAACATATGGCCATCAGCAATAGAAACTGTACTATTTAAGTATCCTCTCATAGGTAATGAATATCAGATAATTGTTAAGAAAACTAATGGTGGCGATAAATTGTTGATAAAGGTTGAGTCTATTAGAAATCTTACAGAGCAAGAAAAAGAGGTGTTAAGTAAAAAGCTTCAGTACGAAATTAAGGAAACAATACTAGTTACACCAGATATCGAGATTGTAGATCCAAATACCTTACCCAGAAGTGAGGGTAAGGCTAAAAGACTCTACATAATTGAAGAAAGCTAGCATTAGAAATGCATTCAATCATTTGTATGATAGCTATAGAGATATACAGTTACTTATATAATTTTTTCTATTGAGTTTTTCTAGAGCTTGTCTATATCCTGCAGTTAATGCAAATCTATTTGTTTTACCCAAGATATGCTCAACAACATCTTCAACAATCTCTATTGGTATTATGCTCGATATCTCTTGAAAAGCTAAAAGTGCTCCAAGCATGATCATGTTAATTGTTCTTGTATCACCTATCTCATTGATGATATCTTGTGTATCTATAGTTAAAATATTTATTGGTGATTTAGAGAGAACATCTAGTATCTGTTTTTTTGTAGGTATATTCTCTACACCTGGTGGAGGTAGATATAGATCGCTTAAGATCATCCAGCCGCATTTCTTGAGATAACGAATAGCTCTAAGAGCCTCAATCATTTCGAGAGCAACAACATAATCTGCTGATGCTATAGGTATGAGTGGAGCCTCTATATCGCCTATCCTAACAAAAACCTCTACTGATCCTCCTCTCTGTGCCATTCCATGGGTTTCAGCAATCTTAATGTTTACACCTAGCTTAGTACATGCATCACCTATAACAATACCCATAGTTATTATTCCTTGTCCACCTACTCCAGATAATACGATATCTATCTTCATTCCTTCTTCACCATAGCTTTAACAGGACATATCTGTGCACATATGCCACATCCACGACATAGAGATTCAACTATATATGGTTTAGTATCTCCTAAAACAATAGCTGGACAAGCAAGCGATTTTACACACAATAGACATCCAATGCATTTATTTGAATCTATAGTATAGCGATTCTTTATGAGACCTAACCGTAGTGCAAGTAATGAACATATTCTTCTTGAAACTAGTAAAGCTACACCTCCATCCATGACAATTCTAAGACCTTTCACTAGAGTTTCTATAGCTTTGGTTATATCGTATGGATCGAATACATCAACATAGTCTACACCAGTAGCTTTAGCTATTTCCTCTATACTGATTTTTCTTCCCTGAAGACCTCTAGCAGTTACACCTGTACCTGGATGAGGTTGAAAACCAGTCATAGCTGTTGTCTCGTTATCTAGAACTAATATAAGCATTGGGGATCTATTGTACACAGCATTTATCATAGGTGCTACACCTGCATGAAAGAATGTAGAATCTCCAAGTATTGCTACAACAGGTCTATCTCTAACGGTATGGGAAAACCCATTGGCTAGACCTATACTTCCACCCATATTTATTATTGTGTCTTGCATTCTATATGGAGGTGCTATTCCTAGGCTATAGCATCCTATGTCTCCAGTATAAATGGGGTCTACACCAAGTTTTCTAGAGGCAAGTTTTAAAGCATAGAATGTAGCTCTATGAGGACAACCAGGACAGAGTACTGGAGGTCTAGGTGGAATCTCAATGTGTATCTCGATGGGTTTCGGTGGACTCCATTCGAGACCGCATAGCTTAGCTATAGCTTGAGCTACTCTATCTATTGTTAACTCACCTATCCTACCGATTAGATCTTCTCCGTGAATCTCCACATGGATATCCATATCGAACAATATGTTCTTCAGCTGCATCTCGACTATAGGATCTGTCTCTTCCACCACTAGAATCTTCTCAACACCTTCAACAGCTTTTGCAACCAGCTTATTTGGTAGAGGTACAGGTGTTGAAATCTTCAGAATCCTTGCCTTTACTTTAAGAAGCTTCAATGCGTCTCTTGAGTAAGCATAACCTACACCAGAAGCAACAACAAGAAGTTTTCCATCACCTTCAATTCTATTGTATTGAATATCAGCTAACACCTCGGCAAGCTCTCTCCATTTCCTAACCAACTCTATCTTCATCTTTCTTGCATGAGCTGGTATTACAGCCCATCTCTCTGGTTCTCGTGGAAATGATCCTGAAACTCGAGGAGTTCTTAGAGAGCCAAGTTTTACTGGAGCTCTAGTGTGGCTGACTCTAGTTACAGATCTAAGAATAAATGGATGAAGAAACTTTTCCGAAAGCTCTAGACCTAGATACGTAAGCTCTTTAGCTTCTTGAGGATCAGAAGGCTCTAGAACAGGTATATATGCATGAAGACCATACCATCTATTGTCTTGCTCATTTTGACTACTATGCATATAAGGATCATCAGCTGAAACTATCAGAAAACCAGCTTTAACCCCAGTATATGCGCTAGACATAAGAGGATCAGAAGCTACATTAAGACCTACGTGTTTCATAGCTGTTAAACTTGGGACACCACTCATAGCAGCAGCATACGCTAACTCAAAAGCTGTTTTCTCATTTATGCTCCACTCAACATAGATACCCAACTCATTAGCTACTTCAGCAAGAGTACCTATAATTTCACTTGATGGTGTACCTGGATATGCTGCAGCTACACCTATGCCATACTCTATAGCACCTCTAGCTATAGCCTCATTACCTAGAAGAAAAACAGTAGTGCCAGACTCACCTAAAATCCTATGGACATGTTTAGCCATCAAATAGACCTCTTATCTATAACAACCTTGGGCTTTCCATCAAATCTAGGTAGAGAACCAGGCTCAACAATCCTAACTATAGGTGTAACTATTATTGTTTCCCTCAAATCTCTCTGAAGCTTTTTCTCTAAAGCTTCTCTCTCACTATCGCTCAACTTCTTTATAGCTTCTACAATCACAGTCATTTTATCTAGAGCATCTTCTCTTTCAAGAACTATTTGGTAAAATGGTGCGATCATTGGCTCTCTCAAAATGACTTCCTCTATTGCTGATGGCCATATGTTTACTCCGTTTATTATGAACATGTCGTCTGTTCTTCCTTGTATTCTATCTATTTTTATATGTGTTCTTCCACAGCTACATGTTTTTGTGTCTAGTATTCTTGTTATATCTCTTGTTCTATATCTTATCAATGGTACTGCATCTTTAGTTAATGTTGTTACCACTAGTTCTCCTTTTTCTTCTGGTTCTAAAGGTTCACCTGTTTTAGGATCAATAACCTCAATCAAGTAATGATCCTCCCAAACATGAAGACCTGATTTAAATAGACATTCACATGCAACTCCAGGTCCATAGAGTTCACTCATACCATACATATCATAGGCATCCATTTCCCAAACCTTCTCTATTCTTGCTCTCATTTCTTCACTCCAAGGAGCTGCACCAAACATTCCTTTTCTTACTTTTGTGTCTTTTGCAGGATCTATACCCATTTCATATGCAACTTCAGCAAGCCTAAGAGCGTAGTTCGGTACAGAAGTGAGCATGGTTACTCCTAGATCCTTTATCATCATTATTTGGCGTTGCGAATAACCTACACCTGCTGGTATAGCTGTAGCACCAATCTTTATAGCGCCATAGTGAAAACCTAGTCCTCCAGTAAACATATGGTAGTTGTATGCTATAAACACAACATCGTGTTTCGTTACATTTATAGCCGTTAAACTTCTAGCCATCAAATCACTCCAATTCTCTAAATCTTTTCTTGTGTAGAATGAGAGTGTAGGCTTACCTGTCGTTCCACTACTTCCATGAACTTCAACAACCTCAGATAAATCAACCATCAATATACCGTAAGGATAGTTCTCTCTTAGATCATCTTTTGTTGTAAATGGTAGCTTCTTTAAATCGTCGAGAGACTTTATATCATCTGGAGAAACACCCAACTCCTTCATCTTCCTACGATAGTAGTAACTTCCTTCATACATTCTAATTAACTGGTTCTTCAATCTCTTTAGCTGTAGTTCTTTTAGGTCACTACGCTGGATACGTTCTAGACTAGGGTTCCACATAGGGATATCCATATAGAATCACCTTTAAGAGAAGAGATCTATATAGAATTCAGCAAATGTGACACATATGTGGTGAAACTCTCTAGAGGAGGTTTCAATTTTTTTCTTCAACACAACTTTTGTTGATTTACTTTCGTGTAATTCATTTATATTTGTTCTTATTTGAACAATAATTAACACCAAAAACTTACATTATGTTTAAAGGGGTTTAAAAGGTTTATTTCTGTAAACACTTGTTGATTAAGAATATTATATCACAAATAATCTGCATAAGGTCAAGAAATTGATATATTTAGCGATACAAAATTTTGCAAACTTAAGAAGTAGCTACATAGTCATATACTTTAACAACTCTAAAAGTATTCATCTTCAGCTATGAGGTTTCATCTATACTGCATAAATAGTTAGATATTTCCTCTAAACATTCATCTACTTCATTGTTATCGAGTATAAAGGACTTCATTCCTCTCCTCCATATGTAGAGTTTATAGTTTTGTTTGTTCTCTGTAGAAATAAACTTCATAACTATATCGGATAGAACTGAAAATATGTTGCTTAATTCATCATTGATTTTAGATGCAATTCTAACAACAATCTTGTGTTTTTGTTTAAGTATATTTATTTGATTGTATAGAGATGAGATATAAACTGGATTACGATACTCAATAATAGCTGGTATCTCTACAGAATGAAATATAATAACATCGGCTGCAGCTTCATCTATTAGGCTATACTCTTTAGCGAGACCTTCTGAAATACTGTAGGCATATGGATTCATGCTCTTGAGAATAACGTTCTTTTGTAAGATGGTCTTCACTTTATCTACATTACTACAAAATCTCCTAAAAACTCTTAGCAGTAGTTCAGTCATTGTTTCAGGAGAGTAGAGGTAGCTTATGATCAAGGTTTTTAGGTTGTTTCTAAAAGCAATTCCAAGTATGAGTGGTGCCGCTTCTACAGCTCTTAGATCTGCTGGATACTCAATATATATGCTATGTCCCCTATGTATATGGTCTAGAGTTTCTTTAAGTGATCTACAGGGAGGCTCGAGTTCTACTCCTGGTCTACCTACTTCAGAAAGTATGGGAGGTACAAATACCTTTACTCCATCACTTGACGATATTGTGTAAGGTATTTCTGCTAAAGTTATGGGTACTCCTCTAGCTTTTCTAACCTCTATATATCTAGTGAGTAAGCCTCGCTCAATTCTGTGTTTAAGAATTAGAACAGCATCTGCTACAAACTCTATAGAGCCAATATCAACTCTTTCTATATCTATAGGAAGTTCAGCAACAAGGATAGTAACACCTTTTATTATATCAGGAATAGCATAGAAATAGTTCTGTAGCCATGCTCTTCTATCAGGAGATTCTACAACCTGTAGCAAAGTATTTATAGAGTCTATTACAACAATTTTCGGATTCCAACTAGATATAGCTTTGTTAATAGATTCTACAGCTTCTTCAACATTCTTTATAATAGGTATTCTGATAAATATGTATAAACCTTTCTTTTCAAGGTCATAGAAATTCATACCAAGATTCTTCATAACTCTGTAAAGTTTTTCCTTAGTCTCTTGAAAAGATACATATAAACATCTGTATCCTCTTAATGCGTTTGAGTAGCATATTGTTGATGCAAGTGTTGTTTTACCTGAACCAGGATGACCAGCAATAACAACCATAGAACCAGGGTAAAGTAGCTCTGGGAGAAGTTTATCAAGTTCATCAATACCTATCGAAAAGTGCATATCGCTTAACCTTTTAGCTCTAAAAGAGAAGTTAGTGGTATTAGACCATTTAAATCTATATCATGGTAAATAGATACGACATTGGAAAAACAATAATTATCAAGACTCAACATAAATCTGTAACAAATGTTTAACCTAGTGTATAAACCTATTGATGCTCTGTTTCTGTATAAGCAGAATAAATAGTCTGTATCAGTAAAACTTAAGAAACTCTCTGATAGCTAAAGTGAAAACAGCTACAATACGCAATTGATGTATAATCACCTAATATAATTGAATAAAAAGTATTCATAAATTAAAGACAGATCTACACTATTAAACAGTTCAGCTACTTTTCTGCCTCCTACCACACCCTCTTCTACTCTTTTTTGTTTCCTCTTTCTTTTCTACATCTCCACTCATGTTTACAAATCACCAAGATAATGATTAATGTGTTAAACTATATAAGCTGAGAGGTCTAAGTACAGTTAATTAGTTTATGGGAAACGGTTGCAGTAATCTATATATAACTATAGTAACAGTCTGGTTTAGAGTGCTACATAGCCATCAACACAACAATAAGTACTCTGGTGTATAGCATTGACTAAAGCTATAGAGGTTAGAGACGTTATCAAGAGGTATAGAGTTAAAAAGAGATTAGGGATTTTTAAGTCTATTACAGAATTCATTGATGCTTTAAAGGGGGTGAGCTTTACTGTAGACTATGGCGAGGTTGTGGGTCTTCTAGGACCTAACGGAGCTGGTAAAACAACAACAATAAAAATCTTATCGACACTCCTTCTTCCAGATGGTGGTGAAGCTTATGTAGCTGGCTATAATGTTGTTGAAGAGCAGAACGAGGTTAGAAAGAGAATAGGCATAATGCTGTCGGTCGAGAAAGGATTTTATGGTAAATTGACTGGACGAGAAAATCTAGAATATTTTGCAGCACTTTATGGACTAGATGGTAAGAGATCTAGAGAAAGAATAGATTATTTGTTGAAGCTTCTAGAGCTCGACAAACTTGGAGGCGATTATAAGCTCTTTGAAGAGTTTAGTTTAGGAATGAAGGCTAGATTAAGTTTAGCTAGAGCTCTTCTAAGTGATGCACCTATACTTCTTCTTGATGAACCTACACTAGGGTTAGATCCACCTAGTGCACGAAAGATAAGAGAGCTTGTTAAAGATCTGGCTCGTAGAGAGAACAAGGCTATTCTGTATACTACTCACAATATGTTTGAAGCTGAACTCGTATGTGACAAGATTCTCTTAATAAACAAGGGAAGAATAGTAGCTGATGGTACGCCACAAGAGCTTAAGTCTCGTATACCAAAGCTTAAGGTAATTACATTGAATATCAGAGGAGAAGGATCCATAGATAAAGTTCTAAAGGATCTAGAGGAAAAGTACGAGTTTAAGGAAGAGGATGGCATCTATGAAGTTAGAATTCATGTTCGTAGACCTGAAGAAGTATTTAACGAAACTGTTAGAAAGTTCATAAATAATGGTTTCGAGATTCTATCTGCTAGAATAGAAGAACCAACACTTGAAGATGTGTTTATATACTTTAGCGAGGGATCTAGTTGAGTTTCATAGTGTTGCTTAAAGCTGAATATATGCTTGTCTACAGCGAGATTATGAGAAGGAAATCAGCGTTAATGGCTATCATAATCTATCCATACCTTTTTGCAGGACTAACACTATTTGTAGGATTTTTTGCAGGATCTCCACAATCTTTTGTAGAAAGAGTTGGTATAGATCCTATAGTATTTATGGTTACTGCAAGCTATATGATAATGGCTATAACAACTGGTGTAGATGATATACTTTGGAGACCATTGAGTGATTTGTGGATAGGTACGTTAATATATATCATTGCATCTCCTGTGAATAAGCTGAAGTTATTTATGGCTATGCCTATACCTAGACTAACTCTTCTCCTTATGATGGGTTTCACAAGCATACTTCCTGTATATGTAGCTTTCTATGGTCTATACGGAATATCTCTAACAATAGTTGTTATTGCTCTTTCAGCTATCGGTGCTCTAGTTATGACACCTTTAGGTATAGCTATCTCTGGATTAATGCATATAGTTAGCGATAGTTGGAGAATTCTCAACATAGTTAGACCCTTGCTATTTGTGTTTCTAGGTGCATACTATCCAAGAATGTTTATGCCTTTAGTACTTCGATTAATAAGCTACTCTATACCGTCTTCATATACAGTTGAATTAGTGCAGAGACTACTCATAGGTATAGCTAGTACAGATGTTATTATTCTCCTTGGACTATCTATAGCTCTTGCAACAATATATGTACCTCTAGGTAGAAGGAGCATAAGGTATTGGGAGAAAAAGAAGGTGAAAGAAGGTGTTAAAGCTCATTAAGAGAGCCTATATGGTTTTCAAAGCCTATGCTGTTTCAGATCTACTTAGAAGCAAAGGATTTGTGTTTGGTCTCGTCAGTATGTCCATATGGTTTACGCTGTTCATTTCACCAATAATTCTATTCATTGACTCGAGCTTCAATCCTAGAATAGCCTCATCCTACAGTTTTACAGCTATACTGATATTCTTATTCTATAGTGTAGCCACATGGGATTGGGCAGCAGAAGTAAGGTGGATGATAAATGATGGAAGACTTGAATACTATATAGCTAGCGGAAGCGGGTTTCTTTGTCACTACTTAGGGATAATGCCTATATCGTTTATATGGATAGCGATGGCTATGTCCATAAACTATCTACTACTAACAGTTATATGGGGACCTCCAGAACTGCAGATATCTGATTTAAGACTGTTTATCTATGGATTCATACTACTTACAACAAACCTAATATCTTATGCATTAGTACTTGGAGGAACAATGTTATCAAGTGGAGTAACAGGATTTGTAATGGAGATCATAGGCTTTATAACACCGATAGCTACTGGTGGACTCACACCGCTAATCAATCTACCGAAACCTATACAGACATTTGCATTAATGACACCATTCAGTTATCCAGCCGAAATTATAAGGTATATTCTTCTTAAGTCACCAACAGTAATGAGTATACATGAATTATGCATTAGAGGAACACTATACTCTTTAGCATTTCTAGCTATATCCATAATCTACTTTAGATACCAATTGAAAAAGATCATGCGTGAAGGTGTAAGGGTTACAACATTATGGTAGTCCATAGTGATTCATTATCTCGATATAGAGAAACTCTGAATAGAGCGATTTACTCTATGAATCTTTCTCCAAACAGTATATAGATTTCTCTATATATAGATGAAGTCTCTAGCTGTTAGAATTAAACAAAATCATAGGTGTATTGATTATAAGAGCTATAGAGAGAATTACTCTATGAGAAGAGCATTTAATGTTCTTATCTAGACTAACTTAATATTTATCATTATAACATAAAGTATTTGTTTTAGTAATTAAGATAGGTATTAAACATATGAGTTGGAGTAATGATGTGATAAAGCTTGTTATAGATAGAAAGTTGCTAGAAAATTTGGTAAAGCAGTGTGTAGATTATCCATTTGAGAAAGTGTTTATAGGTATAGGGAAAGTAGAGGAAGGTGTATATAGTGTTGAGTATGTAAATGAGTGCAGAAATATAGCTCTAGAACCATTATCAAGATTTGTAGCTGATCCGCAATGTATTCTCGATACATATCGTCTAGCTGAAGAAAGAGGTAAAGAGATAACAACATTAATACATAGTCATCCAGCTCCACCTAAACCAAGTTCTGAAGACATAAAGGGTATGAGGTTGTGGAGAATTCCATGGATTATAATCAATAGTTATAGTGGAGAGTATAAAGCATGGATAATTCACAACGAATCTCTAGAGGAAGTCTATATAGAGTTTATACAATGACTATACCCTGTACTAGATAATCAGCAGAGCTTCTCAGACTATGATTAAGAGTATAGATGGTAGTGATATACTGTAGATAACTGTTCAAGAACTTGTCAAGAATATGATTAAATCCAAGAGTTATTAATCTTAAACTTGAGGCAGTAAATTAGGAATCGATATTAGGTTAATGCTGTAGCTATTAAGAAGTATGTTGATACAGTAGCAATATCCCCTATACTTGTTACTACTGGAGCTGAAGCTGTTGCAGGATCTATCTTCATTTTAGCTAGTATTATCGGCAGTAACGCTCCAATAATATCAGCTACATAACAAGATACTGCTAGAGCTATTGACACAATAGACGCTATTCTTAGTGAATACATTAAGTTCATTGTGTTAATGTATGGTATTGTGAAACCTATCGTAAATGCTAATGGTGCTAAAAACATTAGCATAAATGTTGTTGTTACAAATTCTTTGAGTACAACTTTAGCTATATCGTTTTTAGATAATCTAATCTCTCCTGTAACAAGACCCCTCAAAATTAATGCTGTTGCTTGTGAGCCTATGTTACCTGAATTATCTGCCAACATAGGCATGAAGGCTGCAAGTACAGCTACTTTCTGGATAACGTTCTCAAATGTGGCAACTATCCCTCCAGTCACCATATTTATAAGGTATAGATATATCAACATAGGTATTCTTCGGATAGCTAATCTGAATGGATGTAAAGCTATATAGCTACCACGTATAGTCTCTATAAAACCTCCATACTTCAGAAGATCTTCTGAATATTCGCTAACCATTACATCGAGAAGATCATCTAGAGACACTATGCCTAGGAATCGTCCATCGAGATCTACAACTGGAACTTCTACGAGATCGTAAGCAATGGCTATTCTAGCAGCTTCTTCTCTATCACTAAAGGGATCTATATGTATTTGTACTTTCTCTACACATTTACTTAGCTTTATATCTCTAGGTCTTGTTAAAAGCATCTTTACATCAATGTATCCCACAAGTTTTTTATCTCTATCAACAACATATATATGGTTATGTTTATCGTAGAGACCAAGCTTCATCTTATTTATATATAGATCTATGGCTTCACCCACAGTCATATATTCTTCAAAAACAGGTACCTGAGTAGTCATTATACCTCCAACGCTTTCAGGTGGAAACTTCATAACCTTTGCAACTTCTGATGAAAGTCCACTTGGTAGAACCTTTAGTAGCTCAGTCCTCATTTTAGATGGAAGTTTAAAGAGAACATCAGCAATTTCATCTACAGGTAGTTTAGATAAAATCTTAGCTATATCGTCAATACCTTTAACAGAAGCAATTTCATACACAATCTCGTCGGGTAGACGGGCTAAAACTTCAATCAGATTATCAAGTTCTGTAGCTGTAAACAACTTCATTCTTTCATCGCTATCAAGTCTTAAAACAATATCCATAGCCTTAGGAGGATCAAGAGAATTAAATAGTTTGGCAGCTTCATCAAGCTTACCTTCCTTAATAAATCTCGAGATAGTGTCTATGATTTCTCCTATGTTGTTAAACATTACTTTAGCCATTTTATCGCCTTTAGAGTAAAGATTATCCATAATATTAAGTTTTATAGTTTCGTAAGTATTTATGGGCTGATTTATTGATTGATATGTTTTATCCATTATCAAGCTGAGTTCTCTACCTAAATATCATGAACACTAAGTTTCAGAAAAAGATCTATCTATAGATCTATTGATGTAGTACTGTAAATTCTTAGAGAAATCACTATATTTGAACATTGCTAAAATGATACTTAATGGATATAATATATGGCTAGATTAATGAATAGATCTCTATAGATTATTTACTTCTTTATAATATAGTCCTCAAGCTTCTTATATGAATCCCTATATTCGTTATCTTCTTCAAAACCACGCCTACATTCTACACCTATATCTCTACACAGTTTAGACACTTTGGCGTAGAATTCATGCCACTGATATCTAGAGCTTGTAATGACGATATCATGCCACTGATGATCAATCCACATAAATCTCTTGATCCTAAGCTTATCCACATAAACTATGCTTCTGGTTTCTCTAGCTATCTCCAAAACATGCTGAATTTTATCGAAATCGTCGTTATATCCAGGTATTACAGGTCCATAGAAAATCCATGTCTTGAGACCAGAAGTAGAGAGTTTCTTTAAAGCATTTATACGTGCTGAAGGAGGTGATGAATATGGTTCAAAGCGATTCATAGGTGATGTATCTTCTACAGAAGTAATAGTTATACCTATGTCTATCAAGTTTCTGTATCTTAGAAATAGATCTAGATCCCTCAAGATTTGCGAACTCTTGGTCTGAATACTTACCTTAAATCCATGTCTAACTAGAATCTCTACAGCCTTTCTAGTGAGTCTATATAGAGCTTCAATAGGTTGATAAGGATCTGTTATAGTTCCAATACCTATAGTTCCTTTCTTGACTTTCTTAATCTCCTTCATTAAAATCTCAATTAAGTTCTTCTTTATAGCTACAGTACTACCCCAGTTATCAACTACTTCACGAAGATTTGTATACATTTTTGCATAACAGTAGAGACAGCCATGGCTACAACCTATATAGGGATTCAATGCATAATCTATATCGGGTAGCCCTGAATTCGATAAAGCTCTCTCTACAGTTATCTCTAGTACCTTTATTCTCATACATCTACCACTTTAACTTGCCCTATATTTAACTAAGTAATAAGCTTCAAACATAGATATATCAACCAGATTTACGAGAACACAATGATTATAGGTAAATGATTCACAATATTAATGCTGTATCAAATCTTATAAACAGGTATTTCTAGATGATCTAACTGAATAGTATACAAAAGGTATAAAGGTTATTGCCGTGGATTTTCATGTATGTATGAAACATGTATGTCTAGAGCTCTCAGAAGATTTGGGTCTATTGACTATAAGTAGATACGAAGAAAACCATATTGAGGTTTTCAGAGTAGAGCTAGATGATGTAGATGAAGCTATAGAGATTTTGGAAGAAATAGCTGAACTCGCAAATACTGTTGTTCAGTATCTTAAAGAACTTAAGCTAGTAAAAGGCTTCTAGCATTATTCATTAAAACAAACCTTTAAACCTGTTTAATAATTAAATAATAAGTAGTAAGGATGTACTACTGTGGTTATATATGGCTTCTAGTGATATTCTCTATAAAGTTTGTAGAGATGAATATGAGGCATACACTTTATATAGAGCGTTAACGAAATCTAGATGGGGTAAGAAGTATAGAAGTATCTTAGAGAAGGCAGCTGAAGATGAGCTTCACCACTATAGGTTTTGGACAAGTGTTGTAGGAAAATGTACAACGAATTTCACTAGGATCAAAGTGCTTCTATACACAATTGTGCTATATCTTTTCGGTTTAACGGTTACACTAAAGTTTATAGAATCTAGAGAAACAGATGCGTCAAGGATCTATAGAGAATTATCTGAATCCAGACCTGATTTAAAGGATAGTTTAAGCAAGATTATAGGTGATGAGGAAAGACATGAAGCAGAATTTGCTTCAAGTATAGATGAAGGTAGGGTTAGGTATCTAGGCTCTATAACTTTAGGTATTTCTGATGCACTTATAGAATTAACAGGTATATACACAGGTTCTCTAGGAGCTTTTGAAAATACTATTAGTGCAGGTCTAACAGGATTTCTAGCTGGTGTAGCAGCATCTATATCTATGGGTATTGCTTCTTATTCTCAAGCTAAACATGAAGCTTATAAGAATCCCAAGCTATCTGCTTTATATACATCTATTGCATATCTGATTGTTGTTATTCTTCTAGCTTTACCGTACTTTGTTATAAAGTCAATGATTTTTGCATTCATGGCTATGGTGATTATAGCTATAGTTGTTGTAGCTTATATGACGTTCTATACAACTGTACTACATAATAGAAACTATTTAAGAGAATTTATAGAGACTACAACTATGATCTTAGGTGTATCGCTACTACTCTATATATTAGGCTCGATATTAGGTAAATTAATAGGGATAGAAATTAAGTAAACAGGATATAGGTGATGTGCTCAGGCGGCACTGAACTGTGATGTAATCAGTCTTGGCTGATCAAATTGAAGAGAAGAACACACAATATCTTTAGCTTCGCTATAGCTCTATGGATATCCACATACCTACATATAATAGACAGTCTAATCTACGCTATATCTATATCACTATTTTTTGCTATAGCTTTGAATTGGCTTATAGATAGTCTAGCAGGACACAAGGGTATGAGGAGGACACCATATACACATTCACCAATTGGTGTCTTAATGCTTTCTCTACTCTTGGTAGCGTCTATGGCTATAGTCTTACGTACTATTGGAGCAAATATGTCGTTACATGAGTTTCTAGACCTCTTGCTCTTAGCATATATTGTTGGTGCATCCCATCTATTTCTAGATATGCTTACAGCAGATGGTGTGTACCTTATATGGCCTTTTGGCAACACTAAGATCTCGCTTCTAAAGGCTAGATACGACAATAGGTTGCTCAACAATTTTGTACAGTTCTTATCAATAGTAATCATAGTTCTATTAATTCTCAAGCTATCTGGTTATAATATATTCAGTTATTTAAAGTTTTTAACCTTGATATATGGATAAAATTCTAAGAACAGATAAATCCAACTCTATTACTAGATCCGGCTCATGAATAGCCATAATGTGGGGACTAAGGATGAAGCTTCGCTATTCACGTATAGTTAAAATGGCTATGGTTGCAGCAATATATGCCGCTCTAACAATGGGTTTAGCGCCTATAAGTTATGGACCTATACAAGTTAGGATTGCTGATGCTCTACTGCCTCTACCATATCTAGAATTCTTTGGATTATCTTCTGCTATAGGACTTTCATTAGGTTGTGCTCTTGCTAATATGCTTTCTCCTTACGCTATATACGATATAGCTATAGGTTCGATAGCAAATCTATTTGCTGGTACAGTTGCATGGTTTATAGGTAAAATCTATAGGAGAAGCCTATATGGTGTAATCCTTGCGTCACTTGCTCAAACAGCTATAGTGACATTTATGGTTGGATATTTGTTGCTACATCTATTGTTTAATGTAGAGCTAAGTATAGCTATTTTAGGGGTTTTTAGCGGTAGCATAATCAGTATATCTATCTTAGGTACAATGCTAGTTATGTTTCTAATGAGAAGAGTGGCTTAGATTGATAGAGGTACGGAATATTGTAGTTGAATTTAGTGGAAAAACTATACTAAAGAATATATCGCTAGATATCAGTAAAGGACTTTACCTATTGCTAGGGAGAAATGGTTCAGGAAAAACAACGTTACTAAAGACCATTAGCGCTCTTGTTAAGCCTACACAAGGTTTTGTGAAAGTTTATGGAAAAGATATACATAAGCTTTCTAGAAAGGAGATAGCAAAACTTGTTGGTTATGTTTGGCAAAATCCTTATGCAGGATTTGTAGAAGCTTCTGTAGAAGATGAAATTAGATTCAGTTCTAGTGTGCTTGGGGTTGATCTAAATATGGATATAGTTGAGATGCTTGTACCTAGACATATCATTGATAGAGATCCTTTTACACTTAGTGGTGGTGAAGCAAAAAGAGTATCTATAGCAAGTGTATTAGCTATTGATCAACCGGTATGGCTTCTCGATGAACCTTTCGATTATCTTGATAGTGAAGGTGTAGAAGCTGTTGTTAATGTCGTTAAATATGGTTTAGAGAGAGGAAAAACTATTGTTATTGCTTCAACTAATACAGGATTCATAGAGTTAATCAAGCCTGATAGTGTGATTATAATAGATAGTGGTATTATTGTCTATAGAGATGTATTGAAGAATTTATCAGAAGATATGTTAAAGAGGTTCGGGATACCGTCTAAGGGGATGTTGTGTGGCTGAACTTGTTGAAGAAGTTCTAGAGATTCAGTATGGTAGAACATTTCTTCATAGCTATAGAGCTATATATCTAAAGACAGTCTTGGTTTTAATGACACTGGTCTCTAGAGCTCTAGGGCTTTACGTAATGATCATTGTACTGATCTTCAATACAATCATGCTTGCTTATGCAGGAGCTTTACGTTTGTATCTACGTGTGTTATTGTTGTGGTTAATGCTCTCGAGCATAATCATAGCTATAGACTACTTGTTTGCATCACTATCTCTCATAGTTTTTTTAAATCTTTTATATGGTTTTACAAGTTTTACATCTCTAGCCTTATTTTTTATTACAACACCTCCTCAGCATATAAGGAAGGTTGTAGGATTCAATGTGTTATCACTTTCCTATCTCTTCTTGAGGTTAGCCTTAAGAGATGTGGTAGATATTGTTGATGCTCTAAGAGCTAGAGGATGGAGTGTTAGAGGTAATCCTTTAAAGCATGTATATGCACTTAGAGCTGTAGGCAATTCTCTCATAACGAAGATCAATTACTCTATAGATAGCATTAGAGCTAGAGGTTTAGAAGAGTAATTTGAGTAGTTATTGAAGATAGTATTTGATGAAGTATATTAGTGATAGAAATGATGAGACAGGGTAAAGTATGCACAATACTTGTGGCCCTAAGAAATCGTATAGAGCACCACCAATAATATTCCCTATAGCCCAAGCTGTGCCCCACACAAATCCAAGCCAACCAAATCCTAATGCTCTCTCATTTACTGATGACGCTATATCAGCTACAGCTGCTCTCAAGACAGATTCATAACTACAGAGAACTATACCGTATAGAGCTGAAGCTATAACTAACAGTATTATGTTTCTAGATATGAGCATTAGCGGTGCTATGAACATTGAGGCCAAGGGTATCAATACGAGTATAGATACACCGTATCTATCGTATGCTATACCTAGAGGTAGTGCAACAAGAGCGTCAACGATCATCGCTATTGCATAGAGAGCAGGTATATAGCCTTCGGGTACAACATGTGTGTACTTCAGATGGTATGAAGCTATGCCCCAGTGAATTAATCCGAAGCTTAATAGTGCTGTAAAAATCATATATGTTTTGAGGGATCTATTGTTAGCTATATCGAGAGATCTGATTGAACCGTTTTTCGCAAAACCTATATTTGGGTATAGAAAGGAAGAAATAGTAATCAGAATTACAGCTATTAGAGCAATAGGTAGAAGAGATACATATGCATAGGAGTATCCTTTTCCATAGGTTAATGCATAACTAACCATAAGGGGTCCAAGAAGAGCTCCCACTTGATCTAGAAGTTCATGGATACCAAATCCCTTTCCTCTACCTATTGCTTTATCTGTTATATCAGCTATTAGTACATCTCTTGCGGGAGATCTAAGACCTTTACCAATCCTCTCTATAAGGTAGAGTAGTAATGCTATGTACCAGTTATTAACGAAAGCTAAGAAAGGTATGGCTACAACTAGTGCATAACCAAGAATTATTATAGACCATAAAAGCTTACTACTTCTCCTCATAGATACGACAAGACTTGCGGGAAGTCTGAGAGCGTAGCCTAGGAATTCGCCTAGAGCAAGAAGACCTGCAGCTATAGCGGGTGCTCTGAGATGCTCGAGGAATTGTCCAGAGATAGACCTACCACCCTCATAAGCTACATCTGCTGTTAGAGAAACTAAGGATAAGAGTATAAACACTATAATCAATCTATCCATTTTAAACCCGTATTATGCACTACCATTTCTATTTCCAGAATATTGAGTCTGTCACATATTTAAGCCTTTATAGTAAGGTGAGTAAATCAGTAAGCAGTATCCGGAGATAGGTGTTCCTATAGTTGGTATCTGTTAAATGTCGATATTGTGATAGACCAGCTGTTACAATAGTTAGATATGCGAAACTTAACCTATGTACTGAACATTTTAGTGAATTCATTGAGTCGAGAGTTGAGGAGACTATTAAGAGGTATAGAATGATTAAGAAAGGAGATAGAGTTGTTCTAGCTGTTTCAGGTGGAAAAGATAGTGTTGGTTTGATGTATATCATGAATTCATTGTCAAAGAGAATAGGGTTTAGCTATACGGTATTGCATATAGATCTAGGTATAGATGAATATTCTAGAAGATCGAGAAAAGTTGTAGAAAAGCATTGTAGAGAGCTCGGTATAGATTGCATAGTTATAGATCTAGGTATAGATCTTGGATTCACATTGCCTCAATTTGTATCGAAGCTTAGAACAAAAAGAGTGTGCTCGTTGTGTGGCATAGTTAAGAGATACATTATGAACGCTGTGGCTTTAGAAACTAAGGCAGACTCTATAGCAACAGCACATCATGCTGATGATATTTTGGTGTACCTGTTTAAGAACTTCATTTTACAGGACTACACCTTCCTTAAGAAGCTTGTTCCTGTGAGTATTGGTGTTGAAGAAACTGTTGCTACAAAGATAAGACCTATGTACGAGATATACGAGAGAGATATAGCATTATATACTATATTGAAAGGTTTAGAGTTTGTAGATCTTGAATGTCCATTTAAGAACGTAAAAGGATTTGAGGAATCTATAAAGAAGTTTATAGATGAGATCGAAAACAGGGCACCAGGTACGAAGATATCTATGCTTAGGAAGTATGCAAAAACATTTTCACTAGATCGTCAGGAAAAGCCTATAGATTTAGGTAGATGCTCTATCTGTGGATTAATTTCTCAGAAAGATGTATGTACCTTCTGTAAATTAACAGAAAAAGCTTTTGGACAAGCAAAAGGATCCTTAGTTAAAGAAATAACTAGATCTAGATGTACTACATATTGTGTGAAACCTCATTTGAATTGATATGGGGTAGAGGTAATGTATATAGAATCGTTTGTAAATAGGTTGAGTGTTGAAGATATGGCAAAGCTTATTGACAATACTTTGCTTAAACCTGAAGCAACGTTAAAAGAAATTGTAAAGAGTATTGAAGAAACGAGAAACTATGGATTCAATTGCATCGTTCTTTCACCCTATCACGCTCTTCAAATTCTGTCTAATGGATTGTCAAGAGATGTCGATATATGTAGTGTTGTTGGGTTTCCAATGGGCTTTACATCAACAAGTATTAAGGTTATGGAGGCAGAAGAGCTTCTATCTCGTGGTGTTAAAGAAATAGATATGGTTATGAATATCCAGGCATTCAAAAGTAGCAGATATGATGAAGTGTTGAACGATATTGTAGCTGTTGTCGATGTAGCTAAAAGGTATGGAGCTATAGCCAAAGTCATTATAGAATCTCCTATACTAAGTTACACAGAGAAGATGAAGGCTGTTGAACTAGTTATTGAATCTGGAGCTCATTTCGTGAAAACATCAACAGGAATATTATCAAAGACTAATCTGCATGACGTATACACAATAGTTAAATTGGCTAGGGGTAGGGTTAAGGTAAAAGCTTCTGGAGGATTCAGAAACGCTGTTGATGTGCTTATGGCTCTAGCTATAGGTGCTAATAGAATTGGTACTTCATCAGCTGTACAGATAATTGAAGAGTTCAAGGTACTAAAAGAGACTAAGGCAATATAGCTATAGACGTAAGATTTATCTGTCAGAAAAGTTATGATATGTATGGCTTTACAACTGAGCCGAAAGACGGCTCTGGATGAGTAAAGCAGGGACGTATTCACCGCTACATCTATTACTCTACAATCAATGTTTTCCTTAACCAAGAGAATAGATTCATGTTTGGTATGAATCTAGGAATAATATAATGGGATAAAAGTTATGATGATGGAGATGCAAAGGTATGGATATTGCTGAAGACTGGGAATTTGTCTAACAATATAGATGGAATTATTAAGAGATAATCCTAGGAATAATGAGGAAACATCTTTAGCGATCATGAGTTTATTTTTGAATAATTAATTAAATGTTTACTATATATAGCTACGTCAAGAGATAACGAGAATAGGTGAAAATCCTTACCCATATATATGATCTTTCACATTCAATATAATGAGAGAAAAATACATATACCTCAGCTATCACTATATCTTCTGCTCGTAAGGCTCGAGATTTATGTCAGATAATATCGGTAGATATGATGATTTTCTTCCAGAAGATTTGGTTAAGGAGGTTAAAGAGTATGAAGAGAGATTCAGTAAGAAGTCTAGAGGTAAAGGTAGAGCTAGATTTCCAAGTAATGAAGATATAGTTGATGCTATAATTAATGTTACAGGTAGCATCCTAACTAGATACAACATAAATGATCTCTATATAAACGTTATAGATTATCTAAAGAGTCAAGGATTTGATACTTCTGCTCTTACTGAATCTAGAGTTGAAAGACTCGTAAGCTCATTGCTCAAAAAAGGAGTGTTATCTAAGAAACTATAGAAATATTTATTCAATACAAAGCTGGTACATTATCTAAAGCTAGTTAATGTATTGTGGCATGGTTTGTGCTACTAGATGTATTGTGTATAAAAGTTTTGATCTAGCTTCAAGATATCTTTTGATATATGATGCAATATTTTGAGGAATACTCTTTATATTTTCACCTCTTTCCTTAATGAAATCTATATAGATCTTCTGAAGCTTAGCTACATCTATACTCTCTAGGTCTATCTCCATACCCTCGATCACCAGCTCTGAAGCTACTGTAGTAAGTGATACAGGGTTAATCCCTATTTTCAGTAAGTCTTCTCTTAAGCTATATCCATAATCATTAACAGTTCTAGCCAATCTCTTTAGACCTATAGCTTCAAGTCCTTTAACCGCTACATCTTTATCATAGACTACTAGCTTCATATCGTTATACATAACTAGATCCTCAACTTCTACCTCAAAATCTCTAAGAGATTTGGGAGGTGGTGTAAAAGGATACATTACGTAGAGATCTACAACAGTTTTAGTGGATTCCCCATCATATATACTAAGACCTACTATAGCTCTACGTATAGCTTCATCTTCATCGATTATCTGACCAATACCGTCGAGAGTAACAATCTTGAGAACTCTACTAGGCTTAGGTATGATTATCTTTTTGTTCCTGAATATAGCTGCAACTCTTTCTCTTAGCAGTATATAGTCTATAATCCTAATAGCTATATCCCTAACAGTGTTAAGATCTATACCTATGGATAGAAGATCGGCATAAGCTATATCATCTAACTGTAGCAACAGAATCAGATCTATATCCTCTGGACTATATGTCTCTATATCTTTTCGAATTCTACTCCAATCTAGACTATCTATAAGTCCCGCAGCTTCAGGTTCATGTATTTCAAAGAACTTCTTTTCTCCTATTTTGCCAACGCTATACATAATGGTTTCGAGAGGTATTCCATATAATTTCCTAAGCAGAACCATTAAATAAGCAAGACCTAGCCTAAGTAACATTGAATCCTCTCTTTCATCAACCTCAATGAGAAATCCATAGGTATAGTCTTGGTATAGACCAACTGTTTCAACAGGAACGTATATCGTTTTTCTATCATATGAAACAACATGTTTATCACCTATTCTCGATATCCTCGGTTTACTTGAAATGAGGTACCATATCACTCTATTCGGAACCTTTCTATATTCACCGAAACCTTGTTTAGGTGTATAGACAACAGCAAGAACATAGCTATACAACTTACCTCTCGCTATATCTTTCAGTATATTTGCCTCTTCTCTCCACAAAGATTTTAGATACCTGTATTCTTCTAATGCTTCAGCAATAGCATCATCGCTATAGAAACTGAATCTACCGAGTTTAGTCTCTATAACGGCTCTAGCAATTCTATGGCTTTTACCACTCTCGACATGCTTAACTATAGCATCTTGAGAAAGATCTATACAGCCTTTTTGAAAACGTTCAATAAGATCACAATGACCTATAGGCTCGAGAGGTATAAGTCTTCCATCTTCCTCCATATATCTCTTGATACCATACGGAGGACCAAACTCATAGAAGTTGAGTCTTTCCCATATCCATTTAGCTTTATCCACATCTATAGATCCATCACGTTTAACCACTTTTACAGCCTTTAGGACTCTGTGTTCTTCTTCAGTAATTTTTTCTCTATACCATGGAGAGAGAACCTTTGCTAAACCTGTAAACAAATGTATATACTTATTATTGGGATTTATTATAGTTTTTTCTAGTTGTAATTGAAGCCATCGTTCAAATGCATTCATACCTTTTGAAAGTAGCTCCCAATCCCAACGCGTAGACGGTATGATTAACGATTCCGAGAAAGGTATACCTTTTCTTCTACCTTTCCTACCCTCTCTTTGCAGAAATTCTCTAACACTTTCAGGTAACCCGATATGTACTATTCTGACAATAGTACCTATATCTATTCCTTGGCTTAATGTTCTAGGACTCACAATAATCTTTATTTCACCTCTTCTAGCTTTCTCTTCAATGATTTCTCGATCCTTTTTAGGAATTAAATGATGGTGAGCTGCTACAACATCTCCTATAGATTCTCTCAAATTTCTGGTAATTTCATCAGCACGTGCAATACTTTTAGTAAAGACAAGCGTAACACCATCATCATTTACATAATTTGATAACACTTCTTTTAGATCTATAGATATTGAAGGTGTTTCATAACCTAATGCTTCAAGATACTGGAGAACTCTATATGCATTCTCTTTAAATCTCTCGAAATCATTGAGAGCCTCAATGATATCTTTATCTACATCACTTCTCTTTGCAACATCGCTACTATATCTTTTGATACTATTCCAAATATTTTCAAGATTTTTTCCCAAGATTATGTAGAGTCTATTCTCGACTCTAAATGGCTTACCATCAACTATAGCACATTTTCTATTTGTTACATCTTCTAGATATCTACATATATCTTCAGGATTTGCTAGAGTTGCTGTCAGGATTACTATTTGTGGTTTTTCATCGCTATACTTCGTTAAGATCTTTATCATAGCTAGTATTAATGCTATACTTCTTGGGCTATAGAAATCAAATTCATCGATAACAAATAGATTTAGTTTCCTTAAATCGAGTACACATTCTGTAGGAGTTATGAGGAGTTTTTTAATTTCATGGAAAAGAAATGCAGGATTCGTTATTACAAGGTTTGCAGATGCAAGTGTTTTCCTAAGCCCAGACTTACCTATTTTCTGTATAATTTCGTCTCTCTGTAGAGCATCTATTTTCGTAACAGATATACCTGCTGAAGAAGAGTATAGTGATATCCTTTTGATTTGATCGTTTGCTAGTGCTAGTGTTGGATATACAGCTATAGCCTTAAACGTTCCGTTCTTTGCTTTTTCGTGGAAATAGAAGTACCAGCTTTCAGTCTTACCTGAACCAGTACCAGCTTTAAGGATAACATTATATCCTTCTCGAAGAAGATTTAGTGTCATTAGTTGATGTTCGTAGAGATATTCTTGAGCTAGCTCTATGCCGATAGTCTCTAGCTCGGGAACTATATCTATAAATTTAACGTTTGTTCTAGTGGGTTGTAGAGATGGTTCAATGTTCTTTACATAATCGTAACCAAGATTCTTCAAAAAGTATTCGCTATCTGTTATCTTCACCAAGAACACCGAGTGTATTATCTTCAGAGAGGATTCGTGACATCATCTTTCAGAGCCCACCACAATCATCACGAAGTCTATATTGTGGCTACATGTATATCATCTTTAACAGCCTTAAATATCACACTAGTTACACTACCTTTTATGTGTGGATTCTTAAGAATCCTCTTAATAAATCTATCCAAATCTTCAACATCTTTAAACAAAGCCATAATAGCTATATCATATTCTCCAGTTATATCGTAAACACCTCTAACATTATCCTCAATAGATATACTTCTTTCAATATCCTCTATATGAGCTCCATCGACATTAAGTAGTATTAGAGCCATTAAGTTATAGCCTAGCTTCTTATAGTCTACAACAGCAGTACATTTCTTAATGAGTCCCAATTTCTTCAGTTTCTGGATCTTCTTAGATACAATGGTTGGTGATTTACCTACTCTACGAGATATCTTGCGAACACTTAAGCTACAATCTTCTATAAGTATCTTCAGTATCTCTTTATCGATATCATCAAGTGTCTCTGTAGACACTAAACACACCTAAACTATGTGGTGTGTAGAGGGTTCAAAATCTTAGTTAGTGCTTAATTGTTGAAGTAGATAGAATTGTATCTAGTATCTTCTTCCTAAATGATCTATTCTTCGATAAATACATATTCAACTCTTTGATGCATCTTCTATTAAGCTTCTTCTTAACTATACAAGGTAGCATTCTAATGCAATCTTGACTTTCTCTACATCTATTAACAATAAGCATAAGGGTTCTTCTATCGTATCCTGATCTATATAGGGGAACTATAGATATAGGTTCTTCTTTGTGCTTCAAGAATCGATGTTTGTAGAGAATAACCATAGCAATCAAAATAGATAACACTATTAGGAGTAGAGGAAATAGGGTAGGATCACCATTAACAACGTATACATAGATATACCGAAACGGATTAAGTATCATTCCGAGAGTCTTTAGACCGCTATATCCATATTCAATCATTTCTTCTGGAAGCAATGGTCTAAGGCTATACCTAGATGAATCAACTAAAAACAAGACTCTAGATACATTACCTCTACAAAGCTTGTTGATAAGGCTATCCACAACTATTGTGTAAACATTTATTTTGTTTATAGAAGGTATTGCAGCATTAGTTACTATTGATCCATCTCCTAGGACAAAAACCATACCTACATTAAGATCACATAATGCACCAACAACACTATCTGCAGCGTATGCTATAGGTCTACATAGAGATTGATTGTATATAGATATCGTTGACACATAAGAAAACACTATATCGTATCTATAGTCAATATCTATGTAGCCAGAAACAATATCTTCTGCATAACTGTAAACAGATTTATACATCTTTACATAATTAAATGCATTTATCTTGACAGGTACATCTAAGGAATCTAGTATCCTATTTGCGTAAGGACCTTCATCAAGAATAGCTATACTGAAACCATGCTTCAGAAAAAGTCTTGCAATAATATTTATATCATTATCGCTATAGGCTTTTTCTGGCGATATAAAGATCATTAGCCTACAGCTATAGTCTTGGACAAGATGGTTCTGCAGAGTTGGTTCAGCATCAATCCAGCTATTGACTAAGATAACATCTCCGTAATTTTTAGCTAGATATCTAACAAAGTTAGAGGTGCCGTCCCATCTATGGTTATAAGGAGAAGCACCTCTAAATGTGATACCTTGAGCTCTGTTCTCAAAGGCTATTAAAAGAATTACAGATATAACTAGTAGAATGATAAACCATTTCAACCTCATTCTCTACACCCACTATTAAGAAGCGACATCAACACTATTGCACATCCAAGAGATATAAGGGAGGCAACATATCTTTGAAAAATGGCTAGAACTATAGCGATTAATATCACTAATACAGCTAAATACAGAAGATAATTGGTTCCCCTAATATCTCTACCCACGTTAACCACCTTCAAACATTGCTAGAATGATATCCAGAGCACCTATATCTTCATCTATCCATCTGAACAAATAGAGTGGTATAAGTATGGCGATAGACATAGACAGTATTGTCATAATTCTTTTACAAGGATTGACTTTTCTTGATACATACAATATAAGAGATATAACTAGAGCTACACTCAAAACCGATATCAACGATCTACCGAGTACTGCAGTAATGATACTATCGATAGCTATACCGAACAAAGTTACAGTAGTACTGTAACTGATGCTCTTAAACAATCCTCTAAGCGATATACAGATCTTGATAGGAGGCTCAAAAGATATGCCTAGGTAAAGAGATAGAGCTGTATAGATCAGTAAGTAGGTTGAGGGAATAACTAAAGCTAATGTAAACCCTAACTCTAGATATGTGTAATTCTTAGACATTAATGTAAGTGTCAACAAAAATGCTAAAGTCAGTAAAATAAGTATGATATCTCTACCTCTTCTAGGCATTGAGTCTATCCCTATGTTCTATGAGTTTAATCATTTTAATAACAGATTTTAACCATGTCTCTCTATCAATTATATCTCTACTAAAACGAAGAATCTCATAACCTTTAACTATGTCTTTCAATAAATCTTTGTATTCCTTATCTGAGTTACCTAATTTATGTAGTATCTTGCTATATATTTCTCTATGTGTCTCATTGTTACTTATCTTTATACCGAAAACATGAGCAATACTGTATATAAGGTTCCAAAATAGATCGAAATGTGATTGACTATGTGTATATCTTTCAATATTGTCAATAGAAGTATTACTTATGGATAGTAATCTTAATATATACCTTAGAAGATGTTTTCTTCCAACTATCACCAAGATAGTTACTGATATACCTGTAGAAAATGTTATATAGATAGTCAATGGTATGGTGTAGGGTAGAGGATTAGATACATCTCTACCTATTTTCACAATATTATCTTGCTCTATAGAGCTCTGTATTGATGTGGCATCAGTATCTATTGACATAACCATATCGATATTGATACTATTAATCTTTTCAATATATTTGCTGAGCTTTTTCTCGACATTCTCTATATAGTCTGGTATTTTTGTATCGATATCAGTAAAGAACTTTAAGTTGATGTTGGTGCTGTTTGAGAGATCGCTAAATGATGTGATATTCTCTTCGCTATACATATCAATAAAATTAAATGGTATACCAATGTATGTTAAGTTATTTACAAAGTTTTCACTATCTGAATAGTTAACATATGTGAATGGATACACGATTTCGATAGATATATCTCTTAATCTTTCACCAAACTCTATGCTATCTAGTAAAGCTATTATCTTGTCTGAATCTATACTCATAACATAGCTAATTATCTTAGGAATATCTTCAGGAGATATTGTTACTCCCTTCTCTTTGAGACTTGAAGCCAAAGCTATAGCTTTACTAAGTATATATTCAACATCTTGAATAGTTAGAGGTTTACGAACCTCATTTTTGTCAATCTCAATTAGTATTTGTTCTACTGATGAGTATGGATTTCGTTCAATTATATTGATGTTCGATTTAGACAAGAAATCTTCTAGGAGTAGGTATACAACAATAGATTCTTCGTATAATAGTTTGTCCATGATGTTCTCTAGAGTGTCTCTATATATTCCTCTACCTTGGAGAGCTATCTTTATTGTGTAAACCTTGCTTATGATCGAGAATAGGTATTCTTGTGATACATTCTCTCCTAAAAGAACTAGATACTCAATCAATGTATCTAAATCGCTATAGCGATACCTACAATAGCTATCTCCATAGAGTATATTCAGCAAGAGATTAGCAAAGGGATTTCCACATGTTCTACCACTACTTATCGATATATTGAAGTTAGCTGTGATAGTCAGTATAAGGTTTAAGATATCTCTATCGTCTATATTGCTTGATCCATAAGCAAATCTCTTTAGAGTTCTAAGCTGAAGAGCTCCAATGAAAATCGATAATGAGGGCTCTGTATATATATGGTTAAATATATGTATGGCATTGTTCTTTAAATCTCTATAACTATGCACCTTGATATCACAGTATCGCGAAATATTTACAGAATTAAGCCATCTAAATAATACTTCGAATGAATATAGATCTTTTGTAGCTACTTCAGAAATAGTTTCTGAATGTCTAGCATTATCTAGGGCATATGCTGTAGAGCATGTTGAACAAATAGATGTTAAGATGATTATTATGAAGATGATCGCTTTAGCGCGAACATACACGTTTATTCACATCAGCTTATATACGTTTAACAAAGTTAATAATTTGTTGTAAAAAATGACGATATTTAGTAAGATTATCAAAAATGTTGTTGAAGAATCTGCTAAAGTACTTGTTGCAAGAGAAAAACATGTAGCAATGATTGTTTTCTCAGTTATAGCTGAAGGTCATGTACTTATAGAGGGTGTACCCGGGATAGCTAAAACACTAACAGCTAAGGTTGTAGCAAAACTACTTAATCTGAAGTTCTCAAGAGTTCAATGCACTATAGATACCCTTCCATCTGATATAATCGGTAGCAAAGTATATAACCAGAAGATAGGTGATTTCGAGACAAAGATCGGGCCTATATTTACTAACATTCTTCTTGTTGACGAGATAAATAGAGCTTCTCCAAGGACTCAAAGTGCTTTACTTGAAGCTATGCAGGAAAGACAGGTTACGATAGATGGTGAAACTATAGCTCTACCTAGACCCTTTGTTGTATTAGCTACACAGAACCCTATAGAACATGAAGGTACATTTCCATTGCCAGAAGCTCAACTAGATCGATTCTATATAAAACTGACTATGGGTCTGCTTGATAGAGTTGCCTTGATGAACCTACTTAAAAGAGATTTGAAAACCATTGAGAAAGAGTATTGGTATCTAAAACCTGTAGCAGATGTTAACGATATAATTAATGCATCTAAAGAGATAGAGAAAGTCTATGTAGATAGCTCTATATTCGAGTATATCGCGAATATAGTCGAGTATAGTCATAGACATGAAGCAGTTCAATTAGGAATAACACCTAGAGGAGCTCTAATGCTTCTTCAGCTAGCTAAAGAGTTTGCATTAGCTGACGAAAGAGATTATGTAATACCAGACGATGTAAAGAATGCTGCTGTACCTGCACTTGCGCATAGATTTCTAATAAAACCAGAATTTTTAGCAGAAGGATATACTGGTGAAAGGATTGTTCAAGAGATTCTAGCAAATGTTGAAGTCCCTCGTCCTTAAGGGTATATAGATGCTGAAGCATAGGATAGATAGAGTAGCCATTGGCAAAGGCTTTTATATACTGATAATATTTACTTTATTTACATATATAGTTGTTGATAGAGTAAGTTTAGGACATCCTATTGGGAACACTCTTTTGCTTTACCTACTAATTACAGACACATTCTTTGTAATAACGTCTATAGCGTTACTGCAAAATCTAAACAGAATTGATATAGAGGTAGTGCAAAAAGATGTGTTGACATCTGTTGAGGGTATGGAATTAGGTATGAAGATTATTTTTAGTCATAGTAGAATATTTAGATTTATTGTTATCAACAACATTGAAATAAAGAGCGATAGAGGTTTATGGATTAGTAGATGGAGAATTAATGATGAAGGATACATAGATCTATATGTAGCTGGTTATCCAGGTATGCACAAAGTTTATGGCTATAGAATAGAGGTTTCAACACCATTATCTATACATAGAGCAGAACTCAATATAGACTTCGATATAGCTAAAGAGATACGTTTTGCTCCTACAAAACATGTACCTAGATTCAATATCGAGCTAGTTTTACCGTATCTACAGATATTTGAAGGCAGATCCTCGAAAAGAAGAGGGATAGGAGCTGAGGTGATGAGTATAAGAGAGTTTACGTCTGGTGATGATTATAGAAGAATTCATTGGAAGGCTACAGCTAGAGTAGGTAAACTCATGGTTAAAGAATATGAACATAAGGTATATAGAAACGCTCTAGTAATAGTGTCTATACATAAAGAGTTCTTTATCGGTGAACCAGCTCCACTTCTATATCTGGTAAAGCTTGTGATAGATGTTGTTGAAAGTCTTTTATCCAAGGGAATGAATATAGTATTGGGTGTCATAACGGAGAGAAACATCAAGATATCTACAGTTATTGATAGATCTAGACTTTATGAAGTCTACAGAATTCTGTCAGAAATAGAGTGGCTTACAGATGTTGATAGGTATAGTAGTAGTAATAGGTTACTCAGATGGTTTACACACACAGTTGTAAGAGATGTCTGTAGAGAACCCTGTGTAGTGTTTTTGGTGGTAGATCCTCTAGATAGTATGGATATAGACACTATTGCGAATATATATAGAACGCTTAATCAACAAAAACATAAAGTTAAAGTACTTCTCACAACACCACTAGCTATAAGGTTTATGTATACAGCTAGAGTTGAAATTGCTGATGTAGATATGCTCCAGAAAGAAGCTACAAGGTTGAAGAATGTCATCTACACTCTTAAGGTAAGTGATGTATATCTTCCAACAGCATATCTAAAGTTCTAGCAAACTCTACATCAGAGATATCGAGATTGTGTAGTAAACATATGGATTAATGCATTGATTTCTCAAATCTTATTAATACGAGTCAATATAGACATCATGGTTCTAGCATTTTCCAGCATCCAGTGATCATTATTGAAAAACACGTATATTTTCTTAGGGTTCAATTCTACAATTCTTCTAGCTATATCTTCGAGTTCTTCATAGCTGTATTCATAAGCATACCATGTGTAGCTTCCATGCAGTCTCATATAGACTATATTGTTGGAAGATACAATCCATCTACCAATAGGCGAATCTATTGAAACTATTGTTGCATTAAATTTCTTGAGCTGGTCAATAACGTTTATAGTGAACCAACTGTTATGCCTAAACTCAATAGCGAGTCTTTCACCAAGTGCAACAATTTTTGCAAACTGCTTTAGTTTCTCAATATTTTCATCAGATGCAACAAAATTAGGGGGCATTTGAAATAAATAGAAGTCTATATACATATCAAGAGGGGTGAATAACTCATAGAATTTCTTCCATATGTCTATAGCTTTATCGCTAAGCTTTCTGTAATGCGTTATACCTCTAAACACCTTAACGGCCCATCTGATACCATAGATCGATGTTTTCTTAACCCAACTCGATACTTGATTACGGAAAGGAAATCGATAAAAAGAGGCATTAAGTTCAACAGCATTAAGTCTAGAGTTCTGTAAATACCAATCAAGAGTTCCATCGATATTCCAATCATATAGCCATCCAGAAGTACCTACAAATATCTCCATAGATCTACATCCAAAAATTCTAGATCTAGAGATGGAATTAAAGTTTAGCTCTTATTCCGATTTTGTTTAAGTGTTTTATGTAGATTGAAAATAGCCATCATATTGGCTCTAGATTCTTAATCCTATTCTTAATCCTCTAGAGTTGTTTTTTCAAATATCTTTGAAGCACTATAAGCAAATACTATAGAGGTAAAGGTAAGTACTGCTAGATCTAGTAAAGGATCCATTGGAGGAATACCCACATCTGCACCTGTAAGCCAATATCTTACACCGTGTACAGTATAGCTGAGGGGATTAAATATTGCTACATGTTTCATCCATTCCGGCATAGTTGTTATAGGATAGAATACGCCACTTAAGAACATTACAGGCATATTGAATATGTTGATGATCATCTGAAATCCTTCTATACTTGCCAATTTCAATGCTATTACTATTCCGAGAGACGTAAATGCTATTGAGGTTATGAATAGATAGGGAAGAGATACAAGTATTCCTAGGGGATTTAACGAACGTGATATTGTGAATCCTATACACATTACTACAAAACCATTAAAGGTGTTTATGATAGAGTCTCCAACTATTCTTCCCAGAATTACTACACCTCTAGGTGCTGGAGCTACAAGTGATTCTTTAAGAAACCCAAATTGTTTATCCCATATAACGCTTATCCCAGCTATAAAGCTACCCATAAACACAGACATGGTAGCCATACCACTAACCATGAATGTTGCATAATCAAGTCCTCCAAACCTACTATTGACTATCTGCTGAACGTATTTAGCTATAATATCCATAATGTTACCTGCATTGGGTAAAGCGTCAATACCTGGAAGAGCTATATCTTTTGGTGTAAACGTGAATACTGTACTCATTCCAAGACCCATGAATATCATCCATAGAAGAGGATTCAGAAAGACGGAAATCACTCTAGATCTTGCACTCCACCATCTCTTTACATGTCTATATACCATTGCTATAAAGGGAGATAAGTCTAAACTCATTCTCATGTCACCTCCATATTCTGAATCTAGGTGGAATAGATGTTGATTCAAGTGAATCTCTAAGTTCTTTACCAGTTAGATGTAGAAATACCTCATTTAGTGTAGGTCTACGGTAACTCACTTCTTTAACTTTAACCCCTAGTCTATCTACTATCGAGAATATTTCTGGAAGAGCTTTTGAAGCATTATCTACAACAATTTCTACTCTATCTAGTGAAATTCGTCTACAGCTATTAACGAACTTCAGAGCCTCACATATATCTGTATTGCTGTTCTCCAAAGTTACATATATAACATCGCTTCCAATCATAGACTTAAGATCTTCAACACTACCTTCAGCTATAATTTTTCCGTGATCCATTATCGCTATCCTATGCGCAAGTTCTTCAGCTTCATCCATATAGTGTGTAGTCATCAGTATGGTCATATCTTTCTCTTTCTTCAATCTTTTTATGTAGTCCCATATTCTTGCCCTAGATTGAGGATCTAAACCAATAGTTGGTTCATCTAGAATCAGCAACTCTGGTTCGTGAAGAAGGCCTCTGGCTATCTCAAGTCTTCTCCTCATACCTCCGCTAAAGTATTTTACATACTTAGATGCATATTCCTTTAATTCAACAAATTCTAATAAATCCATTATCTTTTTCTCAAGTTCTGGACCCCTCAGTCCATAGAGTTTTCCATGAATATACATATTGTCATATGCAGTTAAATCTAGATCTAGACTAGGATCCTGAAACACTATGCCTATATGTTTCCTAACCTTATCTGGATTCTCAACAACATTGTATCCAGACACAAAAACATTTCCGCTTGTTGGTTTAAGTATTGTAGCTATTATATGGATAGTCGTTGTTTTTCCAGCTCCATTAGGACCTAAAAGAGCATATATCTCGCCTCTCCTGATCTTAAAGCTTATACCATTAACAGCAACTACATCTTTGAATTTCTTAACAAGATTTTCAACAACAACTATATCCATTCTACCAACCTATAACCTTATTGATATCTTTAACAAAATTCTCTATAACATTTCTGAGATACTCGATCTTCTCGTTAGACATTCTATCAAGAGATTCAAAGATATTATAAGCAACTTTCAGAAGCTTATGCAACTCTATCTCTTTTGCTCTTCTGAAACGCTCGACATATGTATCAACACGATTAACTAAATCCTTATTATCTTCAAGAAACTTTCTACCCTTCTCTGAAAGCTTATACAGTCTAATTCTTCTTCCACCAAAATAAGTTACAGTAACATCAACTAGATCCTCTTTCTCAAGTTTCTTAAGCAACATATATATGTGGCCGGGACTTGGAACAAAACCTGTGATCTCATTAATTCTCTTCATAATCTCATAGCCGTGTAGAGGTCTCTCTACAAGAAGCTTAAGGACAAAAGCTTTAGCTATCCCTCTATCCATAGGTCTCATAATATATCTCCAGATATATCTCGAGTACTATCATCAGAAATACATAAAGAGAAAATATAAGTGTTCTTCACAAATATGTAGAAACTTGTCAAAATCTAGATACAGTCATTTAGAATACCTCTAAACAGGTTCTTTAGCAGGTCTTGATATAGATAGATGTTGATCCATCTGTCTTATCTATATCGACAACTATTGAGAGCATTAATAACAAATAAGTTAGCTCTATACTCTTTATCTAAAGTTGTTTTAGGACCATGTCCTGGTAACACTATTGTTTCTAGAGGATATAAGCTGTAGATTTTGCACAAACTCTTCAGAAGATCTTCTTCACAACCTCCAGGTAGTTCAGTAGTTCCTACAGATCCAGAGAATAGTGTATCACCTGTCAATAGCGAAGATATAGACGGTATATAGATAGTTATCGAGCCTGGTGTATGTCCAGGTGTATGCAGTATGTATATCTCTATAGATTTAAATCTATGATACCCCTCTCTATCAATAACCTTATCTGGCTCTACCTTTCTGTAATCTATATTGAACTGTCTAGCCAAATCATAGTTATAATCTAGAATCTCGAGATCGTCTCTATGGATTAGGAATTCTGCATCAAGCTCGTCTCTAAGTTTATCAACACCTTCTAAATGATCAAAATGTCCATGAGTTGCTATAATCGCTACTATATTCAAACCCATAGATTTTATCCATTCTATTAAATCCTTACTATAACTACCTGGATCAACTATAATACCATCTAATGTATGTTCATTGTATACTACATAGGTATTAGTATTAAAGAATCCTAGGACAAATAGCTTAATGCCATACATAGATACAACCTATGTAATTAATTTAATAATCAAAACTTTATATCTAACTATCTCTAGATCTTTAACTATGCATTAGCGTCCTGATTTTTGTAGATAATAATCTGCAGTACAGATAATAGTAGTTGTCTTATATCTAGGAAACTCTATATCGTTGCATCTCTCTATACTATATGGTTAAGTTATACAGGATTTAGATATCTGTGGAATTATGGATTAGGATATGTATAGAATCAGGAATTCTAGATACAAGAAGATCTATGCTGTAGATTTGTAGATACTATAGGGACTGAATCAGTATTTGTGTTAGCTTTAGTGGTGGTGATTGATGATGTGGATATCTATAGTCATTTGATCTAAATAGATTGAATAGTGGGTTTATCTATGCTAGCTTTATTTACAGCTTATTTCTGATTTAGAGTGAAAAATTTTTATTCTAGTTGTAGGTGTTGAGGGTCTTTATATAGTGATAATCTCATGAGCAAGATATGGTATATAGTTGTAGCGTTCATGTCTATGCTTTTTGCAAGCTTTGGAACAGCAGGATCTCTATTCATACTCTACATTAAAGATATCTATAGACTTGACAACATTACACCTATAGCAATTGGAGCTACTATATCTAGTGGAGTATCTATTGTAGCTATGATTGTTATGGGCTATCTATACGATAGATATGGTTTGTTTATGCCGATGGCCACAGCTACAGGATCTATGGCTGGATGGAGTTTTTGTATAGGTTACATGGGTAGATTTTCGTCTTGGAATCAAGCATCTACTGTATGGTATGTAGCTGCAGTATTCCAGGGCTTCGTAATGGCGTCTATTATGATAGGGCTTAATCCAACGCTTATGACTATGTTTCCTAATAGGAGAGGTTTAGCAGTATCTGTAACTCAATCAGCTCAAGCATTAGCAATGTCTTTTTGGTCGTATACATCTATCTATTTGATAAAGTTATTGAACTTCTTTAATGCTTTAGCGGTTATGGGTCTCATAGGTACTACATCGATAGCTTTAACCACAATTATATTCAGTAGAGTAAGAGCATCAAATCTTACCAAGGGTGATGAGGATGATAGACATAGCCAGAATAGAATAGAGAAACAAGACTATTTATCAAAAAGATTGCTAGCACTATCTTTCGCTATGATCCTCTTCATAGCTCTTTCATCTATTGTGATAATGAGCTTCTTTGCTGGTCTTATAGAAGAATCATTTACTTTTGCCACTACCTCGACATCTATACGTGAAGATATTGTGCCTCAAGTGATGATGGTAACAGGTTTTCTACAAGCATTAGCAGCAATATTATGGGGATACTCTATAGATAGACTTGGACCACTAAAGACTATTCCGATAATATACTTGATGGAGACTGTGAGCACGATATTTAGCTTCATAGTCTATACTGTGAATCCCTGGATAGCTTCATCGTTTATAGCTTTAAGATATATATTCTTTAGTGCTGAACCAACTGTTCATTGGGCTCTTATTCCAGTGCTTTTTGGGTTGAAGAGTTTAGGCAAGATATCTGGTATACTTAATACTGCTCCTATGATAGCTTCAGTACTAGCACCTGTAGCTGGAGGATTGATTAGAGATATCTATGGAAGTCATCGATATATACTAATTCTATCTACAGTTTTATCTCTTCTATCACTAGTTTTCTATATAGTGATGAAGAGTGTTGCTAACAGAGCTAAGATAAGTAGTCTAGAGGTATATTAGTGAGATTGAGGTTAATAGGATAAGTAGTTGGAACAGTAGTGCTTTTGTGCTATAAATTGGTCTTGGACAAAAAGAGTATCTTTTTAGATAGATACCTTCGCTAAACATATCCACTATCTCATCACCTCTTACGAATAGTATAGACAATGTTTTCCATGGTTTTTCATTCTTCAGTCTATGTACATAAATAACTTCTTGAGCTTCTTTAAGAATCTGTGATATAGATCTCCATAGAAGTGGAACTATTGTTGAAACAGTTCTTGAAACTTTGTGAAGTAAATAGGATGTTTCAGCTATATTTATACAATGAAATAGATAGAACATAGATAAAGAAAATACTTCAGCTCTTATGAAGACCTCGAGAAAGGATTCTATACTGGTTTTTCCCATAAGGTATAGAACTAAGGTATTGGAGATAGCCATCCATAGAGATGGTATAGAGGTTAAGAGGGCTGAGTAAATGAACAGTTTCTGCATTGAGAAAAATAGGTAGTAGAGAAAGATTAGTACAGTTATTACCAACGATTGGAAAGGTTTAGATGAAACCGCTATTGCTGTAGCTAAAACTATGGCTGTAAGTAGAGCTGTTGAACCAAGTCTAGCTTCAGAAAGACCATAGAGGAATAGAGCATTAGATAGAAACTTAATGAATCTAGCTATAATGCTCATATCTATCCAAGCTCGATAACCTTATTAGATATGTACCTTAATTCTTCACCATGGCTTGCAACAGCTATTCCACAACCATGTTTAGCTAAGAGACATAGAGATTCTAGAACATGCATAGCGTTCCAGGGATCAAGACCAACAGTAGGCTCATCTATTAAGAGAACTTTTGGCTGTCTAATGAATGCAGAAGCTATAGCGAGTCTCCTTCTTTCACCACTACTTAGCATAGCTATTGGTGTATCTAAAGCTCTTTCGAGGTTGAACTTTTTAGCAATATCTATTCTATCCATGAGCTCTTCTCTCGGTGTTGGTGATGATATGTAATATAGAGGATTTTCGGGAATAAACTGTATCCCTTTAGGTCTCTTTATAGATCCCTTTACTGGTTTAAGTATGCCAGCCAATATCTTTAGTAATGTTGATTTACCTGATCCCGATGTACCTTTAATCCATGTTATACCTCCTTTCTCAATATCTATATCCATTCCATTAATCACGTATCTCTCTCCATCGGGATATTTGAACCATACATCTCTAGCTTCTATAACAATTTCGTCTTCATTACTTGAACATGGAGAGAGCTTTTCTGCGTATTCATTTAGTTTAGTGAGATCATCGTAAATAGGTGTCTCTTTTGGATCTTCATATATTTTAGCAGAACCATTATCTATGTAGAGTACAGAATCTACCACACCTCTCCATAGCTCTACATCATGATCTACTACAATCGTAGAAACACCAGAATTCTTTAACTTCTTAACCAATTTCACTATCTTGTGTCTAGATTGTGTATCTAGATATGATGAAGCTTCATCTATTAAAATAACATCTTTTCTAGATATGTAAGCCTCTAATAGTGCTATTCTCTCAATTTCTCCAGCACTTAATGAAGATGTTGAGCTCCATAAACAGTTATGGATACCGAACTCTTTCGCCATATTGATAATTTTCTGAGAATTGTTTCCACTATAGAACATGATCTCTATGTATGGATATGGCGTTGATATGGAGAACCATGGCTCTTGAACTATATAGTATATATGTTTTGAAGCTGAATAACTGTTATGGATTTTCTCTCCATAGATCTCAATACTACCCTTTATCACCATATCGAAAAGCTCTTTAGCTATAAAAGTTAGAGCTCTTAAGAGTGTAGTCTTACCGGAACCAGATCTACCTAAAATAAGTAGCGTTTCTCCTCTATCAATAGAGAAAGATATGTGATTCAGTATAGTTCTTCCTCTAGCCTCTACCTTCAGATCCTTTACCTCTAACACCTTTGGCTCTCTCAATAAACTGCACCACAGGATAGGCGATAACTACGCCAGCTGAAAACTGACCTATATTGATTGGTACTTCAGCTAGTGCAGCTATAGGCTCTTTCCCCAGTATTAATGGATTTGATACAAAATATTCATAAAGGAAGTATCCTAGAACCATAACCATACCTCCTAAAATCATTGGTAATACATAAGGCTTCAATCTAGCTATACAGATCACAGCAATAGACATCACAATTACTGCAATGGCAATAACTATCCATATATAGGAGGGTAGCGCTAGATAGAGATAGGGTACAGACATAGGTGTTCCAGAGACATGTATCCATCCCAATTCTATTGACAGATGTTCTTCACCTCTGTAAAAAGCTATAGGTAGTGCAATAGCTAGAGCAAGGATAACACCAAGAATAACAACAGCAACATTAATTATACTACTCTTACTCGTGGCTCTAACCTTGGATATCAGTTTCGATACTATAAATCCTTCACAAAACTTTATAGCAAATGTTGCAGGAGCGAAATAACCATAGCCTAGAACTATATCAGCAATAGCTGGTCCTAAACCTGATGCTATAGCCGTCACAATAGGGTTAGATATAGATGCTATAACGTATATAGATGCTTCACCTAAGTTAAAGTAGCCTCCAGTAGCAGGTGTTTCAATAACGAGAATTGCTGTAGCTATAAACGTTATGGCTGTATAGATTGCTATTCTCACAATATCCTGGAACTTCATAAAACTCCTTCACCTTTTGCAGCATCTCCAGTATCACAAAATAAGCTTTATCAAAATAGTTTACTGCTAAAACATTAAGATGCTGGTCTGGTTCATAATGCATAAATTTGTAGTTATAGTTATGCTTTACTAGACTTTATTAGAGAGTGTTAATCAAATGCTCTACAAGATATTTGAAGATATCTACGCTTTAGCAGATCTACCTTTGGTATATGTTCCCAAATTTAAGGCTATAGTTATGGCTGATGTACATCTAGGTTTCGAAGAAGATATGGCTTCTAAAGGTATCTTTTTGCCGAGGATTCAGCTTAAGAAGGCTATAGAAGTAGTGGAAAAAGCTATCAGCCGCGTAAATATATCGATACTCATAATTGCTGGCGATATTAAGCATCATTTCGAGAAACTAGGTAAAAAGGAAGCGAAAGATCTTAAAGAATTTCTAGAGTTTACTACAAAGAGATTCAAAAAAGTTATAGTTGTTAGAGGTAATCATGATACATACCTTCTCTCTCTTTCGAGAAGATTGGGGATAGAGCTTTACGATAGACTTTGGTTAGACAGAATTCTTATTGTTCATGGACATAGAGAACTTGTGGATAACGATAATCCGGACCTAGTGATTATGGGTCACGAACATCCTAGTATAGCTATAAGAGATCCCGTAACTGGGTACGGTAGCAAGTTTCCATGCTTTCTCTTGATACCATTGAAAAGAGGAGGATATGTACTGGTTCTTCCAGCAGTAGGTCTATATCAAAGTGGTACAGCTATATCTACAAACATAGAAAGTTATCTTTCACCAATAATTCGTGAAGAAGCTATAATTGAGGAAGCAAAACCTTTCGTTATAGTTGAGGGAGAAGGGGTTATCGAGTTACCAAAACTGAAAACAGTTGAAGATCTAATGCTTTCTTTCTAGCTTTAAAACACTATTTTAAACTTTAAACTAGATCAGTTTCATAAAAGCTTTTAAATCTCGTTAAAAATCCTTATTTGTTAAAAGAGTGTGAGACTATATCCTCCGATAGTTATTCTCAAAAAGAGTTGTATCAAAAATATCTATCAGATCTTGGAAATCCAAACATAAGTGTCAAAATAGAGAACATAGTTGCTACTGTAGCCATAGATCAGCACATAGATCTTGAATATCTAGATAAAGTATTACCAAATGTTGACTATGATCCAGATCAATTCCCAGGACTTGTGTTTAGGTTAGAGAGCCCAAAGGTAACAGCACTAATATTTCGATCAGGCCGAATGGTTGTAACAGGTTCAAAAAGTACAGCTAACTTGATAAAAGCTGTTAAGAAGATAGTGAAGGTTTTATTAAAGCATGGAGTCTCAATAACCACAAAACCAAGGATACAGGTACAAAATATTGTAGCTTCTGTAAGTCTTGGTGGTGAAGTACTTCTAGAGAAAGTAGCATTTCTACTCGAAAATACTATGTATGAACCTGAGCAATTTCCAGGACTTATATACAGAATGGAGGATCCTCATGTAGTTCTACTAATATTTAGTAGTGGTAAAATGGTTGTTACTGGTGCTAAAAGTGAGGAAGAAGTATTTCTAGCAGTTAGAAATATATTCCTCAAACTTAAAGAACTTGGATGTCTAAAGGAAACCACATCTGAAGAAGAGATACTTAGTGAAGAGCTAGAGACTCTTGAAGGTGGTAGAGGAAGAAGGAAGCTTACATATAAAGACTTTCTATTCTAGAGTGCTGAATCTAATAGCTATGCCATATAGATACAGCATCTATATCAAATCCAGATAGTTTTTCCCCAACATAATCTATTTTTGCTACAGTAGGTGTTTTAACCCATTCGCCAAGTAATATAGCTTCTCCAGTATTTAGACCCGGAAGCTCATTGATAACCTCATGTACAACAGATTCACAGTATCTAGCTACATAAGCTTGATCTTCTGGATGAACAATTCTCAATATAGCTAGATTACCAAGCTGACTTAGAATCGTTGAATCGAGGCCTCTAGGTCTTTGAGAAACCACAACTAGTCCTACACCAAATTTCCTACCTTCTCTAACTATAGATATGGCTTCTCTTTTTGTAGCAGTTTCGTAATCATTTGGTAAAAACACATGGGCTTCTTCAATAACAACTAAGATAGGTATAGGAAAACCTCTTTTATTTTCGCTAATAGTTGCTTCTTTTCTTGATGTCAGTAATCTGTTGAGCCAATGAGCTATAACGGCATCGGCTTGATTTATGTGTAGTTCACTTAAGTCTACAACATTTATAGCACCTAGAACAATTCTATCGAGAACATCATCAACATTCTCATCTAGAATCTTCTTGAGATATCTCTCATAAACAGTTATAGAATCTAGAAGCTTTTGAGCAGATGATCCATATCTAGCTATTCTATTTTGTAGACACTTCTTGATATATTGAAAGAACTCTACGCCATTATTTTGATTACTCTCTAGACATTCATATAAAGCCATTCTCTGTCTAGATGCGTTCACCGGTATATTAAGTAGTCTAGCAATCTCATCTAAATTCATGGTTCTTGGATTCAGCTTAGGTTTTATTATATTCAAACTCTTCATGTTCATCGACACATATTCGCCGTGGTAATCAAAGATAACAATAGTGCCATTCTTTTCAACAACTCTTTTGGCTATCAATGCAACTAAGTTGCTCTTGCCCATACCGGTCATAGCCAATATGCCTAGATGTCTAGATACAACTTTATTGATATTGACTTTAGCCTCTACTGTAGGCTCTCTCAAGAGCACTCCTATACGTATATAGCTATCTTTATTAGGACTGAATATTTTTGATAGAAAGGATCTAGCTGCTTTAAATACTTCAGTTCCAGGTGGTGGAGGTATAGGAGGTATCTTCAGTTTCTGTGATTCAGGATCAAGATACCCTAAAATGTTTACTAAACCTTTGTAGTAGTACATCCTCTCTCCACCTTTTATGGTCTTCACTATCCTCTCAATGTCTTTCGGATCATAGATATCGCTAGTTATAACATGGCTACCTATTGTTGATGAACTAACCATTGATAGTACATGATAACCATAGTACTCCATGCACAAGTATTCACCAATTGTAAGAGGTCTTGATGCAATTATTTCAGCTCTATAGGGTTTACTTTCTCCTACAACAAATCCAACGCTCTCTACATCTACTCTGTCTATAGATATACCATCTCTATAAGAGTTAGTTAGAGCCATAGATTAGTCATCTCAAGAACGATTCTCTAGTTCTCGGATCTTTAGATATACCGAGTAAAATAGCTACTCTCTCTACATCACTATTACTGATCTTGGCTAGGTTATGTGCTCTTATCAATGGATATGGATAGCCAGATACAATAACATCAGATAGAGAATCAACTATATACTTAACCCTATCTATAGCTTCATCAACAGAATCTGAAGCAAACTCTATTCGATAAACTCTCGAGAAGTCCTCAAACCTTACATATGTAAGCATTATAGATACATCTAGTCCAGTTAACTTCTTTGTGTATTGCTTAAATAATCTAGCTATGGATGCCATTCCTAGATGCTGTGAATTAGCTAAATCTATAGGTTTCGTAAAACCTGATACAAATTCTGTGTACCGCTCAAAATAGTATATATCTCCTTTAACAAGCCCCAGAAGATCTTTAGAATTAGAGTTCTTAGATATGAAGACAATTTTCCTTGGATTTAGTGCTATAGTATAAACTAATTCTTTAAGCGTTTTACTAATACTTATACCTCTACTCTCTAGAATCTCATATCCATCATCTATAGAAGCTTTATATAACTTGAAGAACATAGCTGTAAGATTTCCATCAATTAAAACAATATCAACATCATTGATCATTTTGTTCATCGCCTCTATCTCCATACACATAGATAGTAACGAAAGTTCGTGCTCAAGATTAGGTGATGTAACTACATCTACATCAACATTACCATTAACTATTTCTTCTCTTTTGATATCAAGTATAACAGAAACTGTATTAACTACATAAAGTGCGAATCCTCTGTACTCTATGTAGTTGTAGCTACTATCTATACCACCTATAGAAAGCTTCTTTATGTAGGGGTTTATAGATCCTCTATATCTTATCCAGATATTTTTTAAAGACCTTACCACATCCTGTGATACTACTTCATCTATTTTGTTTCTCAGAAAACCAAAACGAAGGAGTGTTGCGTCAAGTGTTTGAGTCAGCATAACTCTATACCTTGTTACTCAATACTTCTAGGAGTACCTGGATATTACTTGGTTTTCAGAGGATATAAGGGAGAGAGTTGAGCGAAAATATTAGTAGGTGTCTATTGAGTTATGCATGTATATGAATGTGATAGAGAATGTATAGATATAGTTGAAAAAATCTTTAATTCTTCTTTCTCATGGTTTCATTCATACTACGCTAAATCGTGTATAGAGGTAGGGGTCTGTAGATCTGTTGTAGCTTATGAAGATGAAGATGTGGCTATAGGTGTATTCTACTCTATCGATAAGCTATCTGTTGGCGTTATTTACTACGTAGCTGTTTTACCCACACATAGAAGAAGAGGTGTGGGGAAAATCATTGTGGCTTCTATAGAAGAGATACTGAGTTCAGAAGGAATCTCCACATTTTTAGCTACAACTAGAAGTAGCAATATAGCTTCTAGAAGAATGTTGAATGGTTTAGGATACGTGGCTCTAGAGCTAGATAGAATTGATGAAGATATACGAGAAGCTATAACAATGTTGACTTGTGGATATGAAGACGATATTCTATACATAAAAACATTTGATAAACCTATAGATGAATTTTTCAAGAAGCTTATCCAAAATCTAGATGCTATAGAACTTGTTTGGAGAACCATATGCTATAACCCGTGGAGAAAGCTTAGGAAGAAAACTAGTCTAGATAACACGAACTAGGTTTAAAACATATTTTCTGTATAGTTGGTAGATAAGAGAGGTATGTGGCTATATAGGGAAATCCTATGTATATTTTTGGTATAACTGGTCTAGATAAATATCTCAACAATGTGCTTAAGCCAAACTCTATGGTTGTTGTTGCTGGTCATCCTGGTTCAGGTAAAACAACACTTGCATCAACAATATGCTACTCAAACGCATTAAGAGGACATAAATGTCTATATGTATCTTTTCAAGAAGATAGAGAGAAGCTTTTCAATAATATGAAGAGTTTTGATATGGATTTCTATAAGCTAGAGTCTCAAGGCCTTATAAAGTATGTACAGTTTCCTCTCTATTTTGCTGTTGATGATGTTGTTAAAGAAATAAATAACATGGTTATTGATGGTGGGTATAGAGTAATTGTTGTAGACTCTATTAATGCTCTTCTCGAGATGGTGAAAGATGATGCTTCTAAAAGAGCTTGGCTACAGAACTACTTCTATGGTTTGCCGAAGTTAGTAAATGGTGTATGTATACTAGTTGCTGAACTTCCATATGGATTAGAGAAGCTTAAGCTAGGCGCTATAGAATTTGTATCAGATGCTATACTTATCCTAAAGCATAAAGTTGTAAATGGTATACTTACGAGAAAGTTAGAGATAAGGAAGGCAAGATTCGCCTCTATTAATGTAGCTGAAGTACCGTTCACAATACGTGAAAATAGTGGAGTAGAGGTATATATACCTCCACTACTTGAAGAAGTAGGTCCTGAAGGACCGGAACTAGATGTTGTATGTAAATCTCTCAAAGATGTTGTGAATCATATTCATAAAGGAATGGTTATGTATATCGGTTATCCACCAGATGCAAGAGCAATAGAATATGTGCCGCTACTTCTCGGTATAGTTGTTCTCAATAATTTGAAAACTCTTGTAGTATCCTACCTGTATCCTCCAGAGACTGTTAAATCTCTTATACGTAAAAGCTTTATTTCTATGGGTATAGAGGGAGATTTTATCGAGAAACTTATCAATAGGTATCTAGAGCTTAGATCTCTAAATCCATATGCATACAGTATCGAAGATATAGCATTGAAAGAGCTATCAATGGTTAAAGAAGAACACGATGCTGTAGTTTTCCACGGAACAGAACTTATATCATCTGTTACACCTAGGGAAAGGTATTTACAAGCTCTCTACAACCAGCTCAACTATCTAAAACACCTAAATAAACTTGTAGTGAGGCTAGGTAGCATAATAGATGAAGATACATATAGACTTCATTCAGCTTTAGCAGATATGGTAATAAGGTTTGATCTTGTACAAGAGGGAGACAAGATACATCATGATGTGTATGTATGGAGGCGAGGCTCATCTCCATCGATTTTCAAATACAATAAATTCATAGAGTGTTGTAGAGAGATTACAGAGAAACTAAAAATGTATAGAATTTAGATGATCTCGATATACAATACTGCAACCTAATTCTACATCACAAATGGCTCTGTTACACATATCAGTTATTAATCAATATTCTACACATAATTATATGAATAATGAATATTTTCCAAATATCTTATTATTCGTAAACCATTTATTATAGCCATGAATCTTGTAGATATGTTATTTTGAAAATATATCCACAAATAACTAAACTAGAGTACAACTTGCTATCTATTTCAAAAACTACCTAGAATCTAGTGGGCCCGCGGGGATTTGAACCCCGGACCTCCGCCTCGTCAGGGCGGCGTCCTACCAGGCTAGACGACGGGCCCTTCAAATGACATACTAGAAAGAAGTAGCAAATATAATCTTTACTCCTAAATTCTCTAAAAAGAATCTAAAGAGATGTTAGTATTTTGTATAAAGATCTATCATGCCTAGAACAGCTTCAGGCTCTATTCGTTTTGTGCTTAAGAATCCTCTCTTCTTTTTAATCGTTACAATATTTAGGATCTTTCCTAATGATTCTAGAACATAGTTCCTGGAGTCAGAAGCATCTATAGAAAACAAGTATAGGTTTTCTGTTAACCATTTCTCGTCTATATTCTTCGCTATATAGATTCTATCAACATCAATCTTTTTGAGCATATCTGAGGTGAATCCCTTGAGTGAATATATATCACTACATTCATATACTCCATGTTTCGGGATGAATACGGTATATCTGCTTACATCAATAACCATGAAGTTTCTTTTATTTTTCGCGATATATTTGTTTACTAGAGTAAGAAGATATGTAGAACTACGTTCTATATATACACAAGGTCTACTACTTATCACCATAGTCACCACTTTCTAGTTAAACTTATTACACATAGACGAATTTATTCTCTGCTACAACCTACTTACCCTGTTTCGAAGTTTATAAATATATCTGTGTAGAGCTTGCAGTAGTGCAGTAGAATATTCTATGTATCTAGTTTTACATGATTGTTTATATTTGATTCTCTATATAGAATCAGTACATTGTTAATCTACATTAGTGTAACTTTGTAGGAATCGCAAAACTATGTAAATTCATTACATATAGTAGTCATGTTTTCCTTCTTTCTCTTCTCTACTGCTTAACGGTATCTGTATTGGTGGTGGTAAACCTAATTCGCGTGAGAGTAGAGCTACCATTGGCAATATGTAGCTATATACTGTTATAAATAGTTGTTGAGGTGGTGTTGGTTTGGATAAGTCTTCTTCTATTCTTTTGGCTTCGTTCTGATCTATGGGTGTGATGTATACTGCTCCCTTTAGATTTATTGAAGCTATAGGAGGTATGCAGTCTATCTTTACAATAAATTCAACTATATGGGTATTATCCTTCTTGATAGGCTTACTGAACATTATGTTCATGTTTATATTCAGATGCTGTATAGGATCGAAATTATATCTCTCAGCTCTTATACTATCCATTCTGAAGCTTATTGTCGGCATAATTATCCACCTCTAGAGATCCTTAACTTATTTGTTTTGTCTATAGGTATCAAAGCTATAGCATGTACATCTAATCTAGGTGAAGACACGGGAAACACAATAGCCTTCCCTTCTTCATACGACAGTATAACTCTATCAACATCGCTGTAATCCTTTAGCTCTACATATGTAGCATCTTCACATAATCTAGAGAAAATACTTCTTAGAGAACTTTCAGCAACAATATTTCTACAACCATTAACGAAAGCAGCTATCCTCTTCAAAATGTTCTCAACATCTCTTCCATAGATTATGTATGCTCGATACCTAGGTATACCACTATCGTTTAACACCATAAACTTTACCGCTAAATAACTTTATAGAGGAGCTTATATCTTAATGAGCTACAAAGTATTATTGAAACTTTAGAAAAGTCAAGCCACATATAGGTATATCTGATTGGGTAATCCTTTATGTACGCTATTGCGTAATAGTTTATACTGTGTTTCTGGCCATAGTAATAGATTTTGTGATTTATTTATCAACTTTGGCCGTAGATTCTTTTACTCTATAGATTACCCTAGATTCTCCGGAGATGATATTGCAGTAGTATTCATGTCCATAAAGGATTATGACCTTAAATACTGACAACTAACATAATTACTTAGTTCTAAGCAAAAAGTGTTTCAAATGAAGCATAGTCTACGTTCTCTATATCACATCTCATACATTAATAAGTATTCATAATGTTTAAAACTAGCCATAGACTTTATTCATACTAACAGAGTGATTCGATCTAGTTTTCGAGATCTTGTACCAAATTTTAGACCAAATCCATTACTTCTTCAGTCTTTACTCTAATTGTAGAGACTAGATATAGAGATAAATGTATATAATTTATTTCTAACTCTTATAAAATAAATTTCGTAAAGCTGCACCTATCTTTAATAAGTTATGTATATAAAGAAAACCTAGTTTAATTATTAATGTGAGAGAAACATATATATATTTTGCAAACCACAGGAACAGGTAATATCCAGATAACACAAGTGCTTGAAATGATATTGATTAAAAAGCAAAGAATTACTAATCAATTAGCTAGATACCCTGCCGATATCTATATCAATTGCTGGTGTTGGTGCAGCCTTTAATTAAAGGTGTTGTATAATGTGAAGGTCTCTCCATAAATTTTCAGTATCTCTTCTCTTCATGAGTTGATATCTATTTTACCAACATAGATTAGTGGCAACATGGCATAAACTTAACGATTTGATGACCTCAATGTTCTTCTAAAGCACTGAGGAATTTCTTAGAAGTTTTATCGTATAATTGAATGCTGTATCTATGCAGAAGTACTCAACAGCTTCCTCCTACTATTCATCTAACTTGCTAATCCTGCTATACATTGTATTCAACCTACAGTAAGATTCAGCATCCAAGATTGTATCAGCAGATCAGATGCTTAAAGCTATTCTAGATGCTTTGCATCCTATGTTCATAAACAAATATTAACCCTAATGTAGATCAATTCAGCTTGGGATAAACTATTAACAAGATTTTACAGACTTTTGTAGGCATCCTGATGTCGTATCTTTTTGCAGTAGCAATTCTCATGTTACTGATGTTTACTTTAACACACAATCTGCTTATGAGCCTTGGATACTGTGTTAGTTTCATTGGGTGGTGGGGCTGGATCTTCTGGATCTTCAATGTATTTCCATCTGTAGATATAGCCTCATATATTTTCTTATCAACAATTATACCCATCTCGATATCTCTGGTGATTGGATTTCTATTATCTAAATACACAGATCTTGGATTAAGAAGCAGAATATATACTTCAATCTCAGCATACTATATCACAGGCACACTATACTTCATGATGCTGAAGATACTATTGGGAAGAGCCCCAGATATAGACTTTATAATCGTGTTACCTATATGGCTCACAATACTAGTGATAAGCACATTAATCAGCAACAGATTTATTGAAAGCATATCAAAGTAGAGCTATTCAGACATAAACAGACTCTATGCTTCTTTAGATAGCCTCCTATAGCTAGGGTATCAAGTACCGTGGTGATCTAGCAATACATTCAATATTGTTCTCATTAACACTACTGCAGAGAATAAAGAGATCTCGATCTATATACTAGAAAATCAGGTTTTCATAGTTGATACAGCTTCTTTATTCGTTAACCTCATCTTTTTCAGTAATCTATATATGAAGTATGTGTGGTAAATATGGCTACAGAAATTCTAACTGATAAAGACAGTTTTCCCAAACATACATCATTTGCTTCTTGGATAACTTGATATATTGGCTAAGTACCTTAGAATTCGTCATTTGGTGTGAGTTTGATGTAGATGGAGATATAGATTGTTTTGTTGTTAAATAGAGCTGGAAGACTTATCCAAAAATGGTGATGATATAAGTCTATATAGAGATATCTGTTCTCGAAGGTCTTGAAGTAGAATTTGATTTCTCTAAAGTAATATTTGAAAGTCTTCTTATTGTGCTTCATTTCTCTAGCAATAGACGTTGTTTCATCTAGATGGATATATTCTCGAAATAGATAAAGTTCTTAGAATTGATACATAGGATGTAGAGAATGAAGAGAACCAATAAGTATACATCAAGTCTACTTCTCTACAGCCATCGATAAATTCTTAATATCAGTCATAATGATTCAATACAAAATGATTTTATTGTATCCATTAACGAAGTAAAAGGTGGTTTACAACATTTAAAAAATAACGTATACAGACAATATCTGAAGGAGAGTTGATTTATAACTGCGATTGAGTACGAATATGCGTTATATAATTCTCTTACATATTTGAACAAGTTTAGTCACATAAGTTTTGTGTTTTTTATCTCTAACTAGTGTCTCTTTTTTGTAATGCTTGATACATATTTCTTGATGTATATTTTATTATGTCTATCATTAATGTTTATTAAGTCGAATCACAAGATATATGGGTATAGATATACATTAGGTGGGTTAAATGAGTAAAGAAGGTTTAATACCTATATTCGCTATATCGTTATTGCTATTGAACGTAGCTCTTGGTGTAGTAGCACCATTAACTGCTCAAGCAGTACCACGTGGACCATGGATAGATGAAGTTGTATTTCTTGAAGAAGCTGAAGCAGCTAAAGCAGTTGAAAGACTTTTAGCAGGCGATATACACGTATACTTCAATAATATAGGTGATCCAGAGCTCTTTAAGACTGTAAGAGAGAGAGGACTAGCCTACGATATATCGTATGGCTTGTACTACGAGATATCTCTTAACCCTGTAGGTCCTGAGTTCCCTAAGCCACAGAGAGAAGATGTTATATTCAATCCGTTCTCTAATCCAAAGATTAGGGAAGCCCTTAACTATATAATAGACAGAGAGTACGTAGCAAACGAGATCTTAGGAGGACTAGCTATACCAAGGTTTACAGCTATAACACCTAGCTTCCCCGATTACGCTAGATATGCTGACTTAGTTATGGAGATTGAAAACGAGTATAGATACAACTTCGAGAAAGGTAAGAGCATTATATACGAAGAAATGGTTAAGATGGGTGCAGAAATGCGTGAAGGTATATGGTACTATAAAGATAAACCTGTGAAATTGATATTCTTGATAAGAGTAGAAGATGCTAGAAGAGCTATAGGAGACTATGTAGCGTCCCAGCTAGAGAAAATAGGTTTCATCGTTGAGAAAGTATACGGTAAAAGTGCAGATCTAGCCCCACTATGGCTAAGAGGAGACCCTGCTGAAGGTAGATGGCATCTATATACAGGTGGATGGATAACAACAGCTATTTCCAGAGATGATGCTGATAACTTTGGCTACTTCTACACTAAGCTAGGTAGACCAGAACCACTATGGCAAGCATACGTAAATGATCCAGAGTTCTATGTTGTAGCAGAAAGGCTATGGAATAGAGACTACAAATCAATTACAGAAAGAGACGAGCTCATGAGGAAAGCTCTTTGGCTATCCATGAAGGAATCCCAGAGAATATGGGTAGTCCACCTAACATCTATATGGGTAAGAAGACCTGAACTTGAGCTAGCAGCTGATCTTGCTGGTGGATACTCAGGTTCGAGGTTATGGCCCTACACTATAAGGTTCTCCAACAAGATTGGGGGTACAGTAAAGGTGGGTATACCTAGCATAATGACCCAGCCATGGAACCCAATAGGTGGTAGCAACTGGATATTCGATCAAACTATTATAAGGGCTACAGGTGAAGCAGCAGTACTCCCAGACCCCTACACAGGTCTATACCATCCGCTTAGAGTTAAGAAAGCAGAGGTCTATGTATCTAAAGATCTCGAGGGACAGATTAGAGCATCACTACCGTGGGTAAGTCTAGAATACGTTGACGAGATAACAGTTCCAACAGATGCTTGGTGGAAATTCAACAGCACAACAAACACTATAGAGACTGTACCTCCAGGCACAAAAGCAAAAGTCAAGGTTGTTGTTCAATACCAGGATGATCTATTCAAGAACTATAGATGGCACGATGGAAGTACATTCGATTTAGCTGACATAGTGTACATGTTCTTATTAACATTCGATAGAGCTAATCCAGCTAGCCCGCTATACGATGAAGCATATATACCTTCATTCCAAGCATTTATGCAAGTATTCAAAGGATTTAGAATTGTTGAAGAAGATCCTCTCGTAATAGAGTACTACACAGATACATGGTACATGGACGCTGAATGGATAGCTGCAACAGCTGCAAATGCTTTCTGGCCATACTATAGCCAAGGGCCAGGTCCTTGGCATGTAGTAGCTGTAGCTGCTCGCGCTGAAGCAGAAGGAAGACTTGCATTTACAGCCGATAAATCTGGGAAACTTAATGTTGAGTGGATGAACCTTATAGCAGGTCCATCTCTTACAATATTAGCAGAAACACTAGATAAATGTATCCAAGATGGATACATACCGTATCAGCCGGTGCTAGGTAGATACCTAACTAGGGATGAAGCTGTTACCAGGTACCAGAACCTAAAGACGTGGTACCAGAACTACAGACACTTCTGGGTTGGCAATGGACCATTCTTCATAAAGTCTGTTGATGTAACTGCAAAGATAATAACACTAGCTGCTTATAGAGAATACATAGATACTGCTGAGAGATGGGCTATATTCTCAAAACCACCAGTAGCGGTTATTAGCATAAAAGTTCCAGATACTATCTATCCAGGCACTAAAGCTGAAATACCAATTGAGGTAACAGTTGATGGAAAACCATATGAGGTTACATACATAGACTACGTTAAATACGTAATATCACATGCAGGTGGATCTTTAACAGGTTACGCTAGATGTATTGCTGATGGTAAATGTGTTATTGAGTTGGATGGAACACAAACAGCTTTAATAGTACCAGGTCCTGCGAAAGTAACCGTCATCGCTGTTTCGAAGCTTGTAGGTATACCGACAATAGCAAGTAGTGTGCTAAGAGTTTCAACAGTTATTGATTATGTAGCACTTCAGCTTGCAAAAACAGAAGCTGATCTAAGTGCTAAAATATCAAGGTTAGAGAGTACGTTAACAGATAAGCTATTAGCGCAAGAAGAAACTATAAATGCTTTAAGGTCGGAGATACATAGCTTAAGAACAATGCTGTATATATCAATTGGTGTAGCAGTAGTTGCTATAGTTGTAAGCATAGCGCTAGGCTTATTACTAAAGAGAGGTAGTGTAGCAGGTCACTAAATGTATATCAGGTCACTAAATGTATATAAGTTATTTAATTAATAAACATCTATTTTTTAAGTAATGTGCAATTGTTTCAAGTAATTTAAGTATAAATGTTCTAAGAAATTTATTAAAATTTATTTACCTGCATTATATTAATAAAGTAGACAATGTACATAATTAAGCTAATGCTACATAATGTAGAAATGTGATCCGATATGGTTAAAAGTAGAAGACTGCTTAAATTTGTAGGTATTAGGGTGGTTTCCGTAGCTTTTTCTGTTGTTATAGCTATTCTTCTCACAATAGTAATTGCAAACCTTGGGGGAAAAGTAGATGAAATTGTTAAAGCTGAGGCAGAGTTCTACATCTGGGATGCAATAAATAGGAATCCTGCACTAAGAAGTTTAAGCGAAGAAGAAAGAGCTAACCTTGCTAAACAATTCATCGAGAACGAGCTTAGAGCTAGAGGGCTAGATAAACCTTTTGCTGTAAGAATCTTTATATACTTAAAAGATGCTTTATCGCTCAACCTAGGTAGATCAATGCATATAACAAGTAACTCTGGTTCTAGACAAGTTAGAATAATAATTGGGGAGAGGATCCCACCTACAGTTCTTCTCTTTACAACCGCGAACCTCTTAATATTCTTCATAGAGCTATTTGGAGGACTTTACCTCTCCCGAAAATACGGTTCTCTACTAGATAAACTAATTATAGCTTTAGCACCTCTATCATCTATGCCTGGCTGGTTCTACGGAATATTCATGATACTAATTTTCGCTGCATGGCTACGTATACTTCCATGGGGAGGAATGGTTGATGCTCCACCTCCCCAAGACCCACTTATGTATGCTTTAAGCGTCCTTAAACACATGGTGCTTCCTATAATCTCTTGGCTTATAGCGTACGTCCCCATAGGCATATACAACATGAGGACATTCTTTCTTATGTTCTCTACGGAGGAATATGTTGAATACGCTAGAGTAAGAGGTGTTCCTGGTAGAATTATAGAGAGAAGGTATATTTTAAGACCAACGCTTCCCCCAATAGTAACAAACTTTGTCCTAGTCCTCATATCTTCATGGATGGGGGCAATTGTTACAGAGAGTATATTTAATTGGCCTGGTCTAGGGAAACTTCTCTATACTGCTATAAACCCTGCTAATCCAGATCCCCCTGTGGTTATAGGAGTTGTAACTATATATGCATATCTTCTTGGTGTAAGCGTTATAGCTCTTGATATTGCCTACGCATTAATAGATCCACGTATAAGAGTAGAAGGGCTAGGTGGATAGAATGTCATTAAACAAAAGAGCTATACAGATACTAAGACCATTAATACGATATAAATCGTTCCTTATTGGTTTAGTTATTTTAGTGTTTATGGTAGGTTTATCTATATATGCAACAATAGCTTATCCTTATGATAGAACCATCAAGATTTGGTACGATTTTAGAGCATGGGAGGATTATCCACGGTTAGCTAGACCTGCATGGATTAAACTTTTTACAGGGTTAAACGAACTCGAAGGAACAATAACACTAGATAGCAGATTAGCTAGAGGTGGTTTTGTTAAAACACGTACACCTATAGTTTATGGAGGCGAAGTTAAGGGTATTTACATAATCTTAGAGTCTTCCTTTAGATATAACTACGATGTTTTGCCAAGCCAAATAGTTAGATGGCTGTATGTAAACTCGACAAAACCTGTGTATATTGTTATTGAGTGGATTAAACCCGATGGTACAGCTATAAACGTATCAAAGTTAATGCTTAATCAGGGAGAATACTATGCTGATTTATCAGGAGAAGGTCTTGATTTTGTGCTAGAGTATTCTAAATACATAACCTTGAAACTAGGTGAATCTCCAAAGTATCTTTTAGATGGAATTATTGTGTTGATGGGAAAAGAAGATAAAAGTATCCTCTATAGAAACACCGTGACTCCTTCTAAGGGTACATACAGAGTTGTTGTGAGAGCTGAATCCAGCGATGTTAACGCTAACGTAGATATAAAAATAAATATCTATGGAACTCTCTATGGTATTGCTGGAACAGATGATCGTAGAAGGGATTTGTTCATAGCTATTGCCTGGGGTGCGCCGCTAGCACTAGGGTTTGGTCTTGTAGCTTCAGTACTTACAACCTTTATTCAGATGTTTGTTGCAGCTCTAAGTGCTTGGTATGGAGGAGAAGTTGATATGGTTATACAGAGGGTCAACGAAATATTTATGGTGTTACCGTTTCTACCTATAGTTGCAATGATAGCGCTTTTCTATAGACTTACGATATGGTCTCTGCTAGCTGTAGTAGTAGCGCTTGGTATATGGGGTGGTAGTCTAAAGACTTTTAGGGCTATGTTTCTACAGATTAAAGAGATGCCATATATAGAAGCTGCTAGAGCTTATGGTGCAGGAAGTATGAGGATAATAATTCGGTACATGCTTCCAAGAGCTTTACCCGTTATTATACCGACAATTGTTATAGCAACTCCTTCGTATGTGTTTTTAGAAGCTGCATTAGCTCTCCTAGGTCTCTCTGACCCTACATCTATAACCTGGGGTAAGGTTCTTGAGGAAGCATACGCTGGTGCAGCTATGTATAGAGGCTATTATCACTGGATCTTGTTTCCCTCCGTAATGCTAGTCCTAATATCAATAGCCTTTGCTTCAATAGGCTTTACGCTAGACAGAATATTCAATCCTAGACTAAAAGAGATGTAGACTTTGTGTGAAAGCTATGAGTGAAGTACTAGAGGTTAAAAATCTAAAGCTTTACTATAGAACTTTAGCTGGTATTGTTAGAGCAGTTGATGAAGTTAGCTTTACTTTGAGAGAAAGAGAGACCTTAGCAATAATTGGGGAATCTGGTTGCGGTAAAACAAGTCTATCTAGAGCTCTTATAAGATTCTTACCTAGAAATGTATACGAGTTCTCAGGTAGTATAAGGCTAGACGGCATCGAGGTTATGAAGTTAAGTGATGCGGAATTTGATAAACAGATAAGATGGAAGAAAATAGCCTATGTAACTCAAGCCGCAATAAACTCGCTGAACCCTGTTATAAAAGTTGTAGACCATTTGATAGAACCACTAGTTCTACACACAAATATGTCTAAAAATGAGGCTATAGAACGAGCAAGAGAAGTTATTAAAAAAGTAGGTATTGCAGAAGATTTTCTATGGAGATACCCCTTTGAATTAAGTGGTGGTATGAGGCAAAGAGTTGTTATAGCCTTGTCTATAATAACGAACCCTAGGGTTGTGATTCTAGATGAACCGACATCAGCTCTAGACGTTATGACGCAAGCCAATATAATGAACTTGTTGAAAGAGCTTAAAAATACTGAGAATCTATCATTTATATTTATAACACATGATATTGCTGTATCTAGTGAATTAAGCGATAAAGTTGCTGTTATGTATGCAGGTCAAGTCGTTGAGCTAGGATCTGCAGAGAAAATGTATACAGATCCTCTACATCCGTATAGCAGAGGTCTACTTGATAGTGTTCCTAGGATACACACAGATAAACAAGTAGTTTTTATTCCTGGAACTCCACCAAGCTTAATTAATCCTCCTTCTGGATGTAGATTCTATCCAAGATGTCCACAAGCAATGCCTATATGTGAAAAGA